>NZ_JBHXLU010000015.1:0-72954 GCF_042720695.1 Streptomyces sp. NPDC058457
GCCCCGCCCCCCCCCGCGCTCTCCCCCAACCCCCCGGGCGGCGCGGCGTGCTGTCGGGGGTGGCCGGGGCGGGGGCGCCCCCCCTCGTGGGGCGCCCCCGCCCCGGCGGCTCAGCTGCTGCTGACGCTCTCGCTGTTGACGGTGAAGTCCAGCCCGCCGGACGAGGACGTGATCTCGAAGCCGAACTGCAGGTCACCGATGGTGACGTTGCCGAACCAGCCCTTGGTGTCCTTGATCCACTTCAGGATCGGCAGGATGTCGATCGTGCCGGAGCTGGAGTTGGAGCTGCGGACGAACGAATAGACGTTGTTCGAGCCGTTGTTGCCCTTGTAGACGGTCCAGGTGTTGCTGCCCAGCGTGAGGGTGCCCTGTGAGGTACCGAGCGGTCCGACGGCGCCGGTCTTGTTGACCCAGAGCATGATCTCGTTGGCGTATCCGGTGTCCCAGATGTCGTACGACGTGTTGTACGCGCCGGACGACGGGACGGTCACGTTGTAGCTGCTGGTGAGCGAACCCAGCGAGGTGATCGTCTTGTTGATCACCTTCTTGGCGTTGGGGTACGACTTGATGCCGCCGGTGTTGGGGTGGTTGGCGTTGACGCCCCAGTTGGTGCCGGAGTTGGCCCAGATGCACTGGCTGCCGGCGCCGGAGCCCCAGATGTTGTTGTAGAGGGTGTAGCCGTTCAGCGTGGTGTTGCCCCACTGGTCGCAGGAGCTCCACACGGCGGCCGAGGCGGGGGCCGCGGCGAGGCCGACGGTGGCGCCGAGGGCGAGCGCGGGGGCGATCAGGGCGGTGGCGACCCTGCCGAGCGTGCATGTTGCCATGGGTGTCCCTTCCATGGGTGGGGGGAGGTGCGGGTGGGGGTGGCTACCACGTCCCCAGGGTGAGGACGTGGTCTTCTCCGGCGACGAGGTCGAGCGGCCGACTGCCGGAGGAAGTCCACAGGTCGATGCGGAGCGACCGGTGCGGTGTGAGGACGGCTCGCCCGCCGTCGGGGGTCCAGGAGAGGTCCAGTTCGGCGCCGAAGCGGGTGCGGACGCCGGTCAGCCGACCCCGGCCCAGGGCTGCCGGGAGCGCGGGGAGCAGAACGAGCCGGTCGGGGGTCGACTGGACGAGGGCCTCGACGATCACGGCGGGCAGGGCGTGTGCGGCGTCGGCGTTGTAGACGTGGCGGTCCGGGTAGTGGGCGCTCATCAGGGAGGTGTGGAAGAAGTCGCCGTCCAGGACCCGGGCGAGGGCGGCGGCGACCCGTGCGCCGTCCCGCAACCGGGCGGCGATGAGCGCGTGGTGGAGGTGGCCGTGGGCGGAGTCGTTCTCGGCGCCGCGCAGTTCGAGCGCGCGGTGGGCGGCGGCCGCGAGCTCCGGGGTGTCGTACGGGGTGATCTCGTCGAGCGGCCAGACGCCGTAGAGGTGGCTGAGGTGGCGGTGGTCGTAGGTGTCGTCGAGGCCGGGCCAGGCCCATTCGGCGAGTGCGCCGTCGGAGTTGGTGCGGTGCGGGGGCAGCCGGTCGGCGAGGGCGCGCCAGCGGGCGGCGTCCGGGCCCGGGTGGTAGTCGGCCGCGGTGCGCAGGGCGTGCCGGGCGGCGGAGAGGTCCATCGCCGCGTTGACGGCACCCCAACTGGCGTTCGCGGGCCGGTTCTCGGGCGAGTAGGAGGGGACGATCACTAGGTGGCCGTCGGCGTCGGTCCGGGTGAGGAAGTCCTCGTAGAACCGGGCCACTTCGGCCAGCGCCGCCGCCGTGCCGGGATCGCGGTCGCCGCGGATCTCGTCGTGGTCGACGAGCGGCTTGAGCAGCCAGTCGGCGCCGGCCGTCCACAGCTGGTGCGGATACTCGCGGTCGAAGTGGTACGAGTACCCGGACTCGCCGTCGGTGTGGGTGGGCGCGACGACCCCCCGGGTGCCGAAGACGGCACGGGCGTTCTCCCGCCACTGCGGCAACTGGCGGTGGATCAGGGCCGCTTGGGCCGCGGTGACTTCGGGCAGGGCGGTGGCTGCCGCCGAGGCGGTCTGGAGGTTGAGGTTGGCGTTGGTGGTGAACGCCCCCGACCAGGCGGTCTCCCAGTCCCCGGTCCACAGGCCGGTCAGGCGGGGCGGGTTGAGGCCGGAGGCGGAGAGCAGGTGGTAGCGGCCGGCGGCGAAGAGCCGTTCCAGGAGGGCTGCTCCGGCGGGTTTTGTCAGCAACCGGGACCCGGGGAGAGCGCGTTCGGCCGGGTCGGCGGCCAGGTCGAGGGTGACGCGGGTGTAGGCGGTGCGGTGCGGGCCGAGGTGGCGGGCGAGCAGCGCGTCGTACGACGGCCGGTCGGCTAGCAGGTCGCCCAGTTCGCGCGCCTCGGCGGTCACGTCGAGTTCGCCGGTGTGGCGGCGGACGCGGGTGAGGAGGAGGACGGACTCGGCGCCGGTGACGCGGACGCCCGGGGGGACGAGTTCGGTGGTGCCGCCGGTGACGGCGACGAGGGTGACGCCGGTGTAGGCGCGGTCGCTGCCGGGGTAGCGGGCGCGCAGGCTGAGCAGGGCGCCCTCGGGGGTGCGCAGCGCGCCGTGGCCGACGCCCAGGCCGGACGGGGCGCCGGGGAGCCGGTGGTCGAGGGCGATGTCGAGGGCCGCGGTGCCGGTGACCTGCTGCACGATCACGTCGTCCGCGCGGGAGACGAAGACCCGGCTGGCCCGGTCGGCGGTGGTGGCGGTGGCCTCGCCGGTGGTGAAGTCGACGGAGCGGCGGTAGCCGTCCGGCCGGCCGTGCGGCCTGCGCAGCCGGATCTGGAGGGCGGGGTGGAAGGGCTGGACCCACTGGAGCGGGCGGCCGTCGGTGAAGCTCTCGGCGGCGTCGGACTCCCCGGCGAGCAACCTGTCCTGCACGCCCGCGAGTTCGGCCGCCAGACGGGGCGGACGAGCGTGTTCGCCGCCGTTCGGGCGGACGAGGGTGTGATGGGTGACGATGACACGGTCGTCGTTCGGATCGCCGAACACGAGGACGCCGTGACGGCCGTTGCCGCTCAGGAAGGCGTCCTCCCAGCGGGCGGCGGGGGCGGGCTCCCAGGTGCCGTGGACGGGGCCGGCGGCGGTGGTTGTGGCGGTGGCTTCTTCGGTCTTGCCGGTGGCGGTCATGGCTTGAGCACCGCCACTCCGTAGCGGCCGAGGACGGCCTCGTCCGTGACGGTCGTACCGGTCAGCAGGTCTCGATGTGTTCCCATGAAGGGGATCTTCACCTCTTCACGGCCGTGGTTGAACAGGAACAGCAACTCGCCCCGGCGGATCGCCTCGACGCCCGCGGGCAGGCCGTCGAGGACCGGGCGCACCCCCGCGTCCGCCGCGATCCGGCCGAGCAGCTCTCGCAGCGCCTCCGGCTCCGGGAGCGTGGAGAGATACCAGGCCCGTCCGGTGCGCAGCACGGCGGGCAGCCCGTCGAGTTCCCCGCCCCGGTACCGCACGGTCTCCGTGACGCCGGGCGCGGCCTCGATCTCCTCCGACCAGAGGGTGCCCCGGAAGCCCTCGCAGGCGACGGTCTCTCCCGCGTCCAGCGGCCACCATTCGTGCAGGGTGCGGATGCCGAACAGCGCGCGCAGCCGTGCGTCCATGCCGCCGGGACGGATCCGGTCGTCCTCGTCGGCGATGCCGGTCAGGAAGCCGCTGACGAGGGTGCCGCCGCCGCGGACGTAGGCGAGGAGGTTGTCGATCGCGGTGTCGGTGAGGAGATAGAGCTGCGGGACGACCACCAGCCTGTAGGCGAGCAGGTCGTGTTCGGGGTGGGCGAAGTCGGTGGTGAGGTTCGACTCCCACAGGGCCCGGTGCCAGGCGTGCAGGACGTCCGGGAGGTCCACCTCGGTGGAGAGCCGGCCTTCGTGGGCGCCGGCCCACCAGGAGTGCCAGTCGTGGAGGATCGCGATGTCCGCTCTGACATGACGTTCGGTCACCTCGGCGCCGATGGCGGCCAGTTCGGAGCCGAGCTGCTTGACCTCCTGGTAGGTACGGCCCTCCTCCCCCGCGTGGCTGACCATTGCGGAGTGGAACTTCTCCGCGCCCTGCCTCGACTGCCGCCACTGGAAGTAGCAGACGGCGTCCGCGCCCCTGGCCACGGCCTGCAGGGACCACTGGCGGTTGAGGCCGCGGGGCTTGGGGTGGTTCACCCCGCGCCAGTTGACCGGCCCGGCGGCCTGCTCCATGAGCATCCAGGGGCCGCGCGCCTGGGAGCGGGTGAGGTCGTGGACGAGCGCGCCGTGCTGGGCGCCCAGCGGGTCCCGCGGGTCGGGGTAGAGGTCGACGGAGACGACGCCCTCCGCGGCCGCCCAGCGCCAGGCGTCCTGGCCGATCCAGAGCGGCATGAAGTTGGTGGTCACCGGGATGTGCGGGGTGTGCCGGGCGACGATGTCCCGTTCGGCCGTGTAGCACTCCAGGAGCATGTCGGAGGTGAAGCGGCGGAAGTCCAGCACCTGGGTGGGGTTCTTCAGGTAGTGGGCGTGGCGCGGCGGCAGGATGCCGTCCCAGGCGTCGTAGCCCTGGCTCCAGAAGGCCGTGCCCCAGGCGGAGTTGAGGGCGTCGAGGGTGCCGTAGCGCTCCCGCAGCCAGCGGCGGAAGGCGGCGGCGGCCTCGTCGCCGTAGTCGAAGGTGCAGTACTCGTTGTTGATGTGCCACAGGGTGAGGGCGGGGTGGCCGGCGTAGCGGGCGGCGAGGTCCTCGGTGATGGCGGCGGCGTGCCGGCGGTAGGTGGCGCTGGAGTGCGAGAAGTGCTGGCGGCCGCCCCACCACTCGGTGCGGCCTTCGGCGTCCCGGGGCAGGGTGTCCGGGTGCAGCCGCCCCAGCCACGGCGGCGGTGCCGCGGTGGGGGTGGCGAGGACGACACCGATGCCGTGGTCGTGCATCAGGTCCATGAGCCGGTCCAGCCAGCCGAAGTCCCGCTCCCCCGGCTGCGGTTCGAGCCTCGCCCAGGAGAAGACGCCCATGGTCACGGAGTTGACCCCGGCGGCCTTCATCAGCCGGACGTCCTCCTGCCAGGTCTCCTCGGGCCACTGCTCGGGGTTGTAGTCGCCGCCGAAGAGGATCCGGCCGCGGGTGGCGTCGGAGAGACCCGGGGGCTTTCGTCCGGCTGTCATCGGACCGGGTCCCCGTACTGGATGCCGCGCCCGTTGGTGGCGAGGTAGACCCGGCCGTAGACGCGCGGATCGCCGGTGACGGCCTGTCCGATCCAGCCCCACTGGTGCCGGTCGTCGTTGATGCGGACCCAGGTTCCGGCCTCGTCGTCGGAGCGGTGGACGGCCGTGACGGACTCCGTGGAGCCGACGAGGTAGATCGCCGGGTAGTCGGCGCCGTCGGCGGCCCTGCCGAAGCCGAGGGTGTAGGCGGCCCAGCAGCTGGCGACCTTGCTGAAGGTGGCACCACCGTCCGTAGACCGGTACAACCCGTTCCACTTGACGCTCAGCCACAGGTCACCGGCCCTGCCCGGGGCCGCGACCAGCTGGAACTGGCTGTCTCCCGCGGGCAGACCGGTCGCACGCGCCGTGAACGTCCGGCCACTGTCAGTGCTGGCTTGTAGCGTTCCTGTGTCGGTGTCGTACGCGTAGAAGAGCGCCGGGTCGGCCGGGTCGGCGACCGGCGTGGCGCCCTTCGGGAAGGAGGAGATCTCGGTCCAGGTGGCGCCGTTGTCGTCCGACCGGTGGGCGGGGTACTTGGTCCCGTCCCAGTGCACGAAGGACCACAGCAGCACGCTGCCGTCGGCGTTGGCCGCGATCGGCCCCGGTGCGTCGCGGGCGAGGGAGGGCTGGGCGGCGAAGGGCGCCCAGGTCCGGCCCCCGTCGTCCGAGAAGGCGCCGTTGCCGTGGTCGCCCCAGCCGGTGCGGACCACGTACGCCGGCCTGCCCGCGGCCTGCGCGAGCCCCGTCGCCGACCCGAACACGGGGTTCGTGGCCATACCGCGGGACGGAGACGCCGTGAGCCGCTCGTGGTACAGGACGCCGATGTCTCCCGAGCCGCTCAGCAGGTGCGCCTCCCCGGCCGGGGGCGACACCAGCCGGACCACGGACGTCTCCTCCAGGCCGCGGATCCGCGGGGCCCAGTGGACGAGGTCGCGGGTGCCGTAGAGGGTGGCGCCGGTGCCGTAGACGATGTGCTTCGAGTCGTACGGATCCACGGCCACGGCCAGGATCCACCAGCCGAACTTGGGCTGGTCAGCACCCCACTTCAGGAAGGGGGTCTCCGACACGTCGAAGACAGCGGAGTCCTTGAGGGACGTCCAGGTGCGGCCGCCGTCGGTGGTCCGGTAGAGGGTGTCCACGGCCGTCCACCGGTTGTTCGTCGAGACGACGACGGTGCCGGGCCGGCGGGCGTCGACGGCGACCCCTCCATACCCGAAGGTGTCGCTGCCGCCGGGCGCGGCCGGGGTGACGTCCGTCCACCGCCCGGTGGCCACGGCGAGCTTGTGCACGCTGCCGTCCGACTGGCCGTTGGGGCCGGGGGCGTCGGCGTACGTCACGTACAGCTCGCGGGCGTGGCGGTCGTAGGCGGCGCGGACCGGGACCCTGGCGGAGGTGCCGGAGGGTTGGCCGGGGACGGCCTCCCAGGCAGCCCCGTCGGCGGTGCGGTACAGGCTGACGGCACTCGCGCCGCCGTCCCCGTCCGCCCAGCCGGCGTAGACGGCACGGCCGACGGCGACGAGGAGGCTGACGCCCTGGCCGGAGGCGGACGGGGTGGCCGGGAAGCCGGGGGCTGCCGCCCAGGTGGCCCCACGGTCGGTCGACCTGAGGAGTCCGTCGTGCCGGGTGCCCAGCCACAGGGTGTCGCTGTCCCTCGGGTCGACGAGGAGGCGCTCGCCCATGCCCCGGCCGTCCTCGTTGGCGCCGAGTTTCACGGTGAGGTCGGTACGGGTCCAGGTGGCGCCCCGGTCGTCCGAACGCAGGACCGCGCCGTTGCCGGCCCAGGACTGGGCGTAGGTGCCGAGGGCGAGGTAGAGCCGGTCGGGGTGGGCGGGGTCGACGGCGAGGGCCTCCACGCCGAGGAGGTTCCAGTCGTCCCAGCCGAGGTGGTCGGTGAGGGGGGTCCAGCGGGCGGTGCGGGCGTCCCAGCGGTAGGCGCCGCCGATGTCGGTGCGGGCGTAGGCGAGACCGGGGGTGGTGGGGTGGAAGAGGACGCCGGTGACGAATCCGGTGCCGCCGATCACTGCGTTGCGCCAACGGTACGCATGCGCCTGCGGCTGGGGCTCGGCCGCGTGGGCGGTGGCGGTGAGCGTCGGGAGAGCGGTGAGGGCGGTTGTTGCTGCCGTACCGGCGAGGACGGTTCTGCGGCTCAGGGTGGGCATGGGGAACCTTCGGTGGGCGTGGGTCGGGTGGGTGGTCCGGGGTGGGGGCGGGGGTCGGGGGGTTTCGCTCGCCCGCGCTTGCGGGGTGCCGCTGCGCCCACCCGTGCCGCCCCAGCGGCACGACTGCCCGCAGCTATGTAGCTGACGCGACTGCAGCGCCCCGTAAGGGGCGCGGGGAACTGCGCGATCAGCCCCCGCGCACCCGCAGTCGCCGACGCTCCCCGGCCGTCCCGCCCGGAAGGCGACGTCGGCTACCCCTTCACCGCCCCGGTGAGCATCCCCTTCTTGAAGTGCTTCTGGACGAACGGCGAAAGCACCGCCACCGGCAGCAGTGCCATCACCATCACCGCCATCTGCACTGCGAGCCCCGACAGTTCGCCCGTCTTGATGGACTGCGCGAGTCCCACCGGGGCCTGCTGTTTCTGGACGAGCTGGATCATGACGTTCTGCAGGGGCATTTTGTCCTGGTCGTTGAGGTAGAGGGACGCGTTGAACCACGCGCTCCAGTACCCGACGGCGTAGAAGAGGGTGATGACCGCGAGGACCGCCCGGGACAGCGGCATGACGATCTGCCACAGGATCCGGAAGTCGCCGGCGCCGTCGATGCGCGCGCTGTCGGTCAGTTCCGGCGAGATGCCCATGAAGAACCCGCGCAGGACGAGGATGTTGAAGACGCTCACGGCGCTCGGGAGGATCAGGGCGAGATAGCTGTCGGTCAGGCCCAGGGACTGGACCAGCAGGTACGTCGGGATCAGGCCGGCGCTGAAGAACATCGTCGCCATCAGCAGCAGCAGGAACCAGCGGTGGCCCAGCGACCCGATGCGCGAGAGACCGTACGCGCACAGGACGGAGACGGTCATCGAGAACACCGTGCCGACGAGCGTGATCAGGACGCTGATGACGGTGGCCCGGGTGACCTGGCCGCCGCTGAGGAGCTCCCGGTAGGCGACGAAGGTGATGCCCTTGGGAATCATCACAAGGCCGCCGGCCTCGTCGATGGTCCTGCGGGAGGACAGGCTGGTGACGACCACGATCCAGAGCGGGAAGAGGACGCCGAGACAGGCCAGGATGAGAACCAGGCCCTTGCCGGCCACGCCGGCCCCGCTCGGTTCCTCCTCCCAGACCGGGCGGGGCGGTGCGGCCCACCGGGACGGCGGCCGCTCCCGCAGCGGCGGTTTGTCGGTGACGGCGGTCATTTCTTGTACACCCCCTGCTCGCCCATGAGATGGGCCACCTTGTTCGCGGCGAGGACCAGTCCGAGGCTGACCACGCCCTTGATGAGGCCCGCGGCGGCCGCGTAGCCGAAGTCCTGGTTGCGGACGCCGTTCCACCAGACGAAGGTGTCGAGGACCTCCGAGGCTCCCGGCCCGACGGCGTCGCGTTGGAGGAGGATCTGTTCGAAGCCGACGGTCAGGGCATCTCCGACGCGCAGCACCAGCAGCAGGGCGATCACCGGGCGCAGGGCGGGAAGCGTGACGTGCCAGATGCGGCGCCAGCGGCCCGCTCCGTCCATCGCCGCCGCCTCGTAGAGGTCGGGGCTCACCGACGCCAGTGCCGCGAGGAAGACGATGATCCCCCAGCCCGCGTCCTTCCAGACGCCCTCCGCCGTGACGAGGAACTTGAAGGTCGACGGGTCGGTCATGATGTCGAGGCCGTCATAGCCGTGCTGCCGCAGCAACTGCGACAGCAGGCCCGCGCCGCCGAAGATCTGCTGGAAGACGGAGATGACCAGCACCCAGGAGAAGAAGTGCGGGAGGTACAGGACCGCCTGGGCGATCGCCCGCACCCGGGGCCGGACCACACTGTTGATGAGCAGCGCGAGGGCGATCGGGATCGGGAAGAACAGCACGAGTTGCAGGAAGAACAGCACCAGGGTGTTCTTCACCGCGTTCCAGAACGCGGAGTCGGCGAAGATCTGCTGGAAGTTCTCGATGCCCACCCACGCGCTGTGCAGCATGGAGACGATGCCGTTGTCGCTGACGTACGGGTCGTAGTCCTGGAAGGCGACGATGTTGCCGAGGATCGGCAGGTAGTTGAAGACCAGGAGCAGCAGGACCGCCGGCAGGGTCATCAGGATCAGGGCGCGGTCGCGTCTGAATCTGAGGCGCAGGCCGAGCTTCCCGGTCTTCGCGTTCTTCGTGTTCTTCCTGGTTCCGGTGGCGCCGCCGGAGGCCACGGGAGTCCTCCCCGTACCGTCGTCGTCTGCCTCGGCCCTGCTGCGAGGCACCGTGCTGTGGGACACGGCCGTTCTCCTTGCCTCAGTGCCCGGTCAGCTCGCCGAACCGTTGTCGTCGAGCAGCTTCTGGTACCAGTCGCGCAGCTTGTCGCCGCCCTTGCTCTTCCATTCGGCGACGGCCTGCTGCATGTCGCTGATCTTCTTGCGGCCGCGGGTGATGTCGTCTTCCAGCGTCTCGAAGTCGTCCATGAGGTTGGTGTAGCGGGACGGCTCGGTGATCATCTGGCCGAAGAAGCTGGACTTCCTGGTGAAGCCGCCCATCCGCTGCTGCCACTCCACCTGGGCCTTGGCGACGTCGGGGAAGTCGGGGTGGGCGATGGTCGCGGCGGGGCTGGCGATCATGACGTAGGCGTTGATGACCTCGTTGTTGCCCCGCGTGGTCTTGGTGGGCACGCCGTTCTTGACGGTGTAGTGGGTGCCCTCGACGCCGTAGTTGGTCGCCATGTACTCCTTGGTGCCGTACGGCGCGGCTGTGACGTTGGCGGCGGCCAGCACGTCGTGGATGACGGACTCCGAGGCCTTCTTGTTGACGAAGGCGAAGATCCCGGCGGGCTGTTCGGCCCAGACCTGCGGGTTTCCGCCGTCGTGTCCGTAGACGTCCATGCCCCAGACCTTGAAGTCCGGGTTCTGGGTGGCCTGTTCGGCGGTACGGCTCCACCACTGGCTGATGTCCTGGGCGTAGATGAGGAACTCGCCGGCCGCGAACTTGGGGCCCGGGTCGGGGGCGTTCTTGCCCAGCTTGGCGTCGGGGTGCACGACCCCGGCGGCGAAGAGCTTGCGGGTCCACTCCAGCGCTTCGAGGTACTCGTCGGTCTCGATGCGGTTGATCAGCTTGCCGTCGACGAGGTTCCAGCCGAGCGGCTTCTCGCTGCCGGAGAGCACGCCGAACATCTGCCAGGCGGTCCACTTCATGTCCATGCAGGCCCAGCGTTTGGCCTTGGCGTTGGTGATCTCCTTGGCCAGGGAGAGGAACTCGGCCGCCGAACGCGGGACCTCGTAGCCCTCCTTGTCGAAGATGTCCTTGCGGTAGAGGGGCACGATGTTCGTCACGTACGAGGACGGCATCGGCAGTCCGCGCAGCTTGCCGCCGAAGATGCAGCGCCGCCAGGCGTCGGTCGGGATGGCGGCGAGGTTCGGGTAGTCCTTGACCTTGTCGCCCGACAGATACGGGCCGAGGTCGGCGAACTTGCTGATGATGGCGGTGGGTATCTTGCCGCCCATGTTCCAGTTCGGGATGACCACGACGTCCGGTACGTCGCTGGAGGCGAGGACCGCGCCCAGCTTCTGGTCGTAGGTGTTGCCGTCCTGGTTCTGCCACTCGACGTCGACGCCGATCATGTCGTTCATCGCGTTGTAGTACAGGTTGTCCTGCTTGGGCGGGGAGCCCCAGAACGGTGACATGACGGTGACCTTGCCGCCCTTGCCGAGCTTCTTCGGGACCGAGGTCTTCAGGGTCGCCAGGTCGAGCTTGCCGGTGAAGCCGATCGCCGAGCCGTTCTTCGACGGGATGTCCGGGGTCACCACGTTGTTCGCGACGTAGGCCGGCAGCAGCTTCTGCGCGCCCTTGCCCGACGAGGAGCCCCCTCCCGAACCGCTGTCCGACGCCCCGCAGGCGGCGAGCAGCGGCATTCCGCCCGCCACCGCTGCGGTGGCGACTGCCGTGGAGGCGAGGAAACTTCTCCGGCTCGGCCCGGAGGGGGCGGAAGCGGCGTTCGGCGTCATTGCGTCAACCCTTCATGGCGCACCAGGACACCCGGCGGTGGCCGTCGGCTGCGGTGTCTTGAGTGGAACTGGCTGAGCTGAAGCGATCCCCCGACCCGTGTCATGCGTCCCTGGCGGGAACCGGCTGGCCGACTGAGCGGCGGGCCGGCTGACCGACTGTTCTACTAGTCGAAGCGCTTCGATGTTGCTGCGAGGTTAAGTGAACACCCGAGGGTGCACAAGGGTCGCTCCCAAGATTCCTCCGAGGTATGGGGGATGACCTCTTCGTATGCGCCACTTGAAATATCGCCGACCATCCCTTGACACCCACCCCTGCGTCGAATGAGCATCGAAGCGCTTCGAAAGGACCTCGCCGCTCCATCGCAAGGGGAACCGCACGTGACCGCACAAACGCCGCCCGCGCCGCCTTTCCGCGATCCGCACCTGCCGTTCGCGAAGCGCATCGACGATCTGCTGGCGCGGCTCACCCCGGACGAGAAGGTCTCCTTCCTGCACCAGTTCGCACCCGCCGTGCAGCGCCTCGGCATCGCGGCCTTCCGCACCGGCCAGGAGGCCCTGCACGGGGTGGCCTGGATGGGCCCGGCGACGGTGTTCCCGCAGGCGGTGGGGCTCGGCGCGACCTGGAACACCGATCTCGTACGACGGGTCGGGGAGGCCGTGTCCAAGGAGGTGCGGGCCATGCGCGCCCGTGACGACCGGGTCGGCCTCAACGTCTGGGCGCCGACCGTGAACCTGCTGCGCCACCCGCTCTGGGGCCGCAACGAGGAGGGCTACTCCGAGGACCCGAAGCTCACCTCCGCCATCGCCACCGCCTACACCCGCGGCCTGCGCGGCGACCACCCGGTGTACTGGCGCACGGCCCCCGTCCTGAAGCACTGGCTGGCCCACAACAACGAGACGGACCGGGCGACTTCCTCCTCCTCGGTCCGCCCGCGGGTGCTGCACGAGTACGACCTGCGCGCCTTCCGGGAGACCGTGGAGGCGGGCGCGGTGGCCGGGGTGATGCCCGCGTACAACCTGGTCAACGGCCGCCCCAACCACGTCTCCCCGTACCTGCGCGAGCAGTTGCGCACCTGGACCGACGAGGAGCTGCTGGTCTGCTCGGACGCCGGTGCGCCCAGCAACCTGGTCGACCACGAGCACTACTTCGCCACCCACGAGGAGGCCACGGCGGCCGCCCTCCTCGCCGGCGTCGACAGCTTCACCGACCACGGCACGGACAGTTCGCAGATCGTCGCGCGGGTCCAGGGGGCACTGGCGCAAGGCCTGTTGACGGAGGCCGACATCGACGTGGCCGTGCGCCGCCAGCTCTCGGTCCGCTTCCGCCTCGGCGAGTTCGACCCGCACGCCGGCCCGGACGCTGGCCCGCACGCCAGCCCGGACGGCGGCCCGGACGGCGACGCGGACGGCGACGCGGCCCCGAGCTCTGCCGGGTTCGCCGCGTTCGACACCCCGGCGCACCGCGCTCTCGCCCGGGAGGCGGCCGAGCAGGCGGTCGTCCTGCTCAAGAACGACGGCGACCTGCTGCCGCTCGCGCCCGACGCCCGGATCGCCGTGGTCGGTCTGCTCGCCGACGAGTGCAAACTCGACTGGTACAGCGGCACCCTGATCCACCGCTCCACTCCGCTGGAGGGGCTCTACGAGCGGTTCGGCGCGGAGCGCGTGGAGTTCGCGGAGGGCGTGGACCGGGTCAGGCTGCGGCTCACGGACGGCTCCTTCCTGCACGTGCCGACCGCCCCCGAGGCGGCCGACGAGGCGCGCGGCGCCGAGAGCGCCCTGGATCCGGCGCTGCTCGCGGGCCGCACCGACCTCCCGCCGCTGACCACCAGCACCACCGGCACCACCGGCACCGAGTTCGCGCTGGTCGACTGGGGCGAGGGCGTCCTCACCCTGCGGGCTCCGGACGGCCGCTATCTCTCGGTCGCCGAGGACGGCTTCGTCCGCGCCGCCGCGGACCAGCCCGGCGGCTGGGTCGTCCAGGAGACGTTCCGCCTGGAACCCCACGAGAACGGTCACCTCCTCCGGCACCTCGGCACGGGTCGCCACGTCTCTGTCGCCGCCGACGGCGTGAAGGTTGCCGCCGAGAACGCCTCGATCTTCGAGTTGATCATCGTCGAACGCGGTACGGACGCCGTCGCCAGGGTCGCCGCCGCGGCCGACGCGGTCCTGGTGGTCGCGGGCAACGACCCGCACATCAACGGCCGCGAGACCGAGGACCGTACGACCCTGGCCCTGCCCCCGCACCAGGAGCGCCTGCTGCGTGCCGCCCGCGCCGCGAACCCGGACACGGTGCTGGCGCTGGTGTCGTCGTACCCGTACGCGGTGGACGTGGCCCGGCTGCCCGCCGTGCTCTGGACGGCGCACGGCGGGCAGGCGGCCGGCACCGCCCTCGCCCGCGTCCTCGCCGGGGACTTCTCCCCCGCGGGCCGCCTTCCGCAGACCTGGTACGCGTCGGACGCCGACCTGCCCGACCTGCTCGACTACGACGTACTGGGCGCCCGCCGGACGTACCTCTACTTCGAGGGCACCCCGCTCTTCCCGTTCGGCCACGGCCTGTCCTACGCGTCCTTCTCCTACACGGACCTGGCGACCGAGGTGGCGGACGGAACGCTCCGGGTCTCCTTCACGGTCGCCAACACGGGCGATGTGACCGCGGACGAGGTGGCCCAGCTCTACGGCCGGGCCGTCGAACCCTCGTCGGTGCGCCCGCGCCGCGAACTCCTCGCCCACCGCAGGCTCACCCTGCGCCCCGGCGAGCGGACCGAGGTGGCGTTCGAGGTCCGGCTCTCCGCCTTCGAGTTCTGGGACGTGGCGCGGAACGGATGGCGCCTGGAGGGCGGTGCGTACGAGGTGCTGGCCGGCGGCTCCAGCGAGGACATCCGGCTCCGTACGACCGTGGTCCTGGACGGCGACCCGGCGGCACCGCGGGCCGTCGCCTTCGAACACGGCCTGCGGGCAGCCGACTTCGACGAGCAGTCGGGCATCGCGATCGTGGACCGCACGAGGACGGAGGGCGACGCGGTCACGCCCGAGGGCGACGGCCCGGGTGAACTGGTCTACCGGGACTGCGACTTCGGCGCGGGGGTCACGGAGGTGACGGTGCGGATGTCGGGCTCGGGCACGCTGGAACTCTCCCTCGACGGCGGCCCGGTGCTGGCGGTGCTGCCCCTCGCCGAGCCGACGCCGGACCGGTACACGTACACCTCGCTCACCGCCGGCATGGTCACCGAGGGCGTTCACGACGTCCGTATCAGGCTGCGCGGCCCGCTGCGGCTCGCGCATGTCGGCTTCTCCGGTTGAGGGTCCGGGGAGGCCGGCGCGGAGAAGGGGCCCGGCACCGGAAGGCATCGGTGCCGGGCCCCTTCGGACTGCTCAGGAACCGGTACGCGAACGGCCGCAGCCCCCGCACAGCGGGCTGCGGCCGTCTCGTCGCCCTCAGGTCTGTCCGTGGCAGGTCAGAGGGCGAGGCCGGTGAGGACCAGGACGCGCTCGTAGGTGTAGTCGTCCATCGCGAACTTGACGCCCTCGCGGCCGACGCCGGACTGCTTCACACCGCCGTAGGGCATCTGGTCGGCGCGGTAGGAGGGGACGTCGCCGATCACGACACCGCCGACCTCAAGAGCACGGTGGGCACGGAAGGCGAGCTGGAGGTCGTGGGTGAACACGCCCGCCTGCAGGCCGTACTTGGAGGCGTTGACGGCGGCGAAGGCCTCGTCCTCGCCGTTCACCTTCTGCACGGTGAGGACGGGGCCGAAGACCTCCTCGCAGGAGATCGTCGCGTCGGCCGGGACATCGGTGAGGACGGTCGGCGCGAAGCTGGCGCCGTCGCGGTCGCCGCCGGTGACCAGGGTGGCGCCGTCCTCGACGGCCTCCTTCACCCACGCCTCGACCCGCTCGGCCGCCGCCTCGCTGACCAGCGGGCCGACGTCGGTCTTGTCGTCGGCGGGGTCTCCGGTGACCTGGGCCTCGACGGCGGCGACGATGCGCGGGAGGAGACGGTCGTAGACGGCGGCGTCGACGATGACCCGCTGCACGGAGATGCAGGACTGACCGCCCTGGTAGTTGGAGAAGGTCGCGATGCGGGTCGCGGCCCAGTCCAGGTCGGCGTCGGAGGCGTAGTCGCCGAGGACGACGGCCGCGCCGTTGCCGCCGAGCTCCAGGGTGCAGTGCTTGCGGGGCACCGAGTCCATGATCGAGTAGCCGACCTTCTCGGAACCGGTGAACGAGATGACCGGGAGGCGCTCGTCCTGGACGAGGGCAGCCATCTTGTCGTTGGCGACCGGGAGGACCGACCAGGAGCCGGCCGGGAGACCGGTCGTCTCGGCGAGCAGGTCGCCGATGATCAGGCCGGAGAGCGGGGTCGCGGGGGCCGGCTTCAGGATGATCGGCACGCCGGCCGCGATCGCCGGGGCGATCTTGTGGGCGCACAGGTTGAGCGGGAAGTTGAAGGGCGCGATGCCGAGGACGACGCCCTTCGGGAAGCGGCGGGTCAGCGCGAGGCGGCCCTGACCGCCGAGGTCGGTGTCGAGGCGCTGGGCCTCGCCGCTGTTGAAGCGGCGGGCCTCTTCGGCGGCGAACTGGAACACGGACACGGCACGCCCGACCTCCCCTCGCGCCCACTTGATCGGCTTGCCGTTCTCGGCGGAGATCAGCCGGGCTATCTCCTCGGTGCGCTCGGCGAGGCGGCGGCTGACGTGGTCGAGGGCGGCGGCGCGTATGTGGGCCGGGGTTGCGGCGAACTCGTCCCGTACGGCGTACGCGGCGGCGACGGCTTCCTCGACCTGGGCGTCGGTGGGCACGCTGACCTTGCCGACGAGACGGGCGTCCCACGGGTTGGTGACGTCGAAGGTGTCCTCGCCGGTGACCTGGCGGCCGGCGAGCCAGAAGGCGTGGGTGGAGGTCATTGCGGGTCCCGGCCCTTCCGCGTTGGGGGTGGTGTGTACAGGGTGTTCGCCTCCACGGTAGGTCCGCGGGGGCAGGGGTGCGTTTGTCCGGGGTGTAGTGGTGGGGGTGCGGGGCGCGCCGGTTTGGCACGGTGGCGGGCGGGCGGGAAACGCTCAGTCCGTCGACGTCGCCTTCAGGGCCAGCCACAGCTCCATCCGCACGTCCGGGTCGTCCAGGGAGCGGCCCAGGATCTCCTCCACCCTCCGCATCCGGTAGCGGAGCGTGTGGCGGTGGACGCCCAGGTCGGCCGCCGCCGCGTCCCACTGGCCGTGCCGGGAGAGCCAGGCCCGCAGGGAGGCCACCAGGTCACCCCTGCCGGTCGCGTCGTGCTCGTAGAGCGCCCTCAGCAGGCCGTCGGCGAACGCCTTCACCGCGTCGTCGGCGAGGAGGGGCAGGACCGAGCCCGATGCCAGCTGTTCGTGCTCGACCAGGATCCGGCCCCTGCGCCGGGCCACGGACAGCGCCTGTTCGGCCTGCTTGTAGGCGGCCGCCGCCGCGATCGGGCCGGACGGAGCCGACAGCCCGATGACCGGTTCGTCGTCCTCCGCGACCCCCTGCTCCGCCGCCGCCCGCGCCGCCTCGCGCGCCGCCGCGTACTCCAGGCACGCCGCCACCGCCGCGCCCCCGTCCGCGGCCAGCACCACCAGCCGCTCTCCCTCGGGCACCACCAGCACCGCCTCACCGGAACGGGCCGCGGCCGACTCCAGGATCTCCGTGAGAGCGGCCGGCTGCTCGCCGCCCGCGTCCGCGACGATCATCCGGAACGGGGCGTCGAGCAGCCCGCCGTACAGGTCCCCGGCGACCCCGCGCGCATGGTCCGGCTGTCCGGCGAGCAGCATGCGCAGCACCGCCGCCCCGACCCGCTGCTCGGCCGCGTGCAACGAGCGGGAGCGTTCCGTCGTGAGGGTGAGGAGCGCGATGGCCGAGTGGACGGCGTACCGCTCCGCCGTGCCGAGCGCCGACTCCGTGCCGACCGCCAGGGCCGCTCGCGGGCGGCGGCCGGTGCCGAGGGAGTGCAGTTCCACCCGGTCCTCGTTGTCGGGGCCGCCGACCACCGAGGACGCCGGTGCCGGGCGTTCCCGGAGCCGTTCGACCTCCGCCGTCAGCCGCGCCGCGCGGCGCCCCGCCCACTCCGGCGCGGTCGCGACGACCGCGCCGGACGCGTCGTACAGCGCCGCCCAGCCGTCCACCTGCGCCGCGAGCGCGGACAGCACCCCCTCCGGGCCGGCGTTCAGCGCCTGCCTGGTCAGTTCGCGCTGGGCGGCGAAGCCCGCCGTCACCGCCCGGTACTGGTCGGCCGCGATCGCCGCCGAGACCGCCTTGCTGATGGCGAGGAAGGGCGTGCGGCGCGGTACCTCGAGGAGCGGCAGCCCCTCCTGTTCCGCCGCGTCGACAAGGGCCTTCGGGATCTCGTCGTAGTTGACTCCGACGGCGAAGCCGAGGCCCACCACACCTGCTCCCACCAGGCGTTTCACATACTTCCGCATGGCCTCCGGATTCTCCGCGTCCAGCTTCAGCGCGGTGATCAGGAGCAGTTCCCCGCCCTCCATGTACGGCACCGGGTCGGCGAGTTCGCTGACATGGGCCCAGCGCACGGGCACGTCGAGGCGGTCCTCGCCCGCGCGCACGGTCAGTTTGAGCGCGGAGTGGTGGACGAGCGAGGCGAGCGTCGGTGGCATGAGGCCGTCAGATCTTCTCTTCGGTCGTGAGCAACGTGAGCAACGTGAGCGTGGTGAGGGTCGTGAGCAAGGGCGATGGCCTTTGGCCGTCCCGTATGAACGCCCTCTGTCGATTCTGCCTCACTGTACGGTCGCGTGTGCTCCCGTGTTCAGAGCCGGCCGCCGCCCCTGAGGTCCACCAGCAGCGGGGGCGCGTGCTCGCCCTTGACCGTCGTGAGGGACAGGACCGCGTGCCCGGGCGGGACCCCGTGCGCCAGCTCGGAGGCCGACCAGCGCTCGCGCTCCACCTGCCGGACGGTGACCGCCCGTGCGGTGGGCGCCTTGCCGGTGATCACCCGGCGTACGACGTGCAGCGCCTTGCCCGCCGGGGTCTCCGCGATGATCTGCCGGTCGGTGACGTCCCGGGCCTCGGTCCACTCCTTGCCCCAGACCTCGGCGAAGTCCTGCCCGTCCCAGGGGGTGAGTCCGGCGAAGGCCATCCGGCAGCCGGTGGCGCCGAGCAGGGGGCCGCGCAGCGGGCGGGGTACGTCGTCCAGGGTGCGCAGGGTCAGCGCCACGCCCGCGTTGGCCGACCGCAGCCGCTGGACGGCACGGACCGCCTCCGGCGTCACCACGCCGGTCGCGTCGTCCAGGAGCAGGCAGGAGAAGAGCGAGCGGTCGTCCCGTACCGTCACGCTCGCCGTGAACTGGGCGAGCACCAGGCGGGCCAGGATGCGGGAGGCGTCCGCGTGGCCGCGCTCGGGCAGGTCGATGCGGACCCGGACCGGGTGGTCGAGGGCCTTGAGGGAGAAGGGGCGGGACTGGCCGGAGGTGTCGAAGAAGCCCGCGAAGGCCGGGCGGTCGAGGAGCGCGATGCGGTCGGCCAGGACCGCCCCGACGTCCCCCGGTTGTCCCATCTGGCGTTCCCGCGCGTCGAGCTCGCGCAGCAGCGACTCGTGGCCGGTCGACGTCAGCGCCTTGCGGAGCGCGGCGAGCGGGCCGGGGGCGCCGTCGAGGAGCTGGCGGAGTTCGGGGACGGAGGGGAAGCGGCCGTGGACCGCCTTGAACGGGCCGAGCAGCTGGGCGAGGACGGTGGTGGAGCGGCGGCTGTCGCTGCCGGGGTGCGGGTCGGCGAGGTCGCCGGCGAGGGCCTCGGCGAGTATGGCGGCGGCCTCGTCGGGGTCGGTGGTGCCGCCGTACAGGTCGAGGTCGTAGACCGACTCGGGGTGGGCGATACGGACGACGACGTCGTAGGCGTCGGCGGGTCCGAGGCCGGCGCCGGCCGCTCCGACGACGACCACGGAGGCACGGCCGGCGAGCGCGTGCAGGCAGAGCGACTCGGCGAGCGGGCGGACCAGGGAGCCGGTCTTGCCGGAGCCGGCCGGGCCGACGGCGAGCAGCGAGGTGCCGAGCAGTTCGGGGCCGAGGGCGAGGCCGGTGCCCCGGTACTGGTAGGGGTTGCGGGGGTCGTCGGCCGTCGTGCCGAGCCGGACCTGGCCGGTGACCAGGTCGTGCCGGGCGTGCCGGGCGGGCAGGTCGCGTTCGCCGGAGGGGTGCAGGCAGGCGGCGGCGCCGTCCTTGACCACGGCCGCGGTGAAGGCGGCCATGGTGTGCCGGCCGCTCCTTACGCCCTGCCAGGCGCGGGCGATCCGGGCGTGGTCCACGTCCCGCATGAGCCCGCTGCGCGCCTCGCCGGCAAGCCGGTCGGCGGCCTCGTCCGCGCCGACGGCACGGAGGTAGGGCCACTGGGCGGGGTCCTCCGCCGGTGCCGGGGGCTCCTGGCGGGACACCGCGGGCTTGAACCGAGGCGCCACGAACCGCCGCCACACCTCTCCCCACCGGCCGAGCTTGCCCACCACGAGCATGATGGAAAGGGCGACGAGGTACCCGTAGCCCTCGTAGAGGATCTCGACGTTCCCGCCGAGTTTGCTGTCCGCGCCCTGCCACGAGTCGGGGAGGAACAACTTGAGCGGCAGACCCCACCAGTTCCCGAGGTACCCATGTGTCAGCAGGGACCAGACCAGCCACCCCACCAGGAAGGCGATGAGGGCGCCGCTGAGCAGTTGCCGGGCGGGCAGTTCCTCGGGTTCCTTGGCCGCGCGGGGCCGGTAGCCGAACCGCCACACTCCTGGCGCGGCCTCCGGCCTGGGCGCCCGCAGCCAGGTCAGGAAGGCCGAGCCGTCCGGCAGCGGGGGCACCGTCGGCGGTGCCGTCGGCCGGGGCGGCAGCGCGGGCGCCTCGGTCGGCACCGGGTCCGCGTCCTGTGGCCCCGCCGGACGCGGCACAGGATTCGCATGCGTACGCCGCGTGTCCCACGTCCCGTCGCTGTCCATCGCTCTCGCTCCCTGACCAGCCGTTCCGTCCACCGTCAGCGGCCAATCTAATGCCCCCGCAAGGGGAGTTCACCGCTTACGCGGCCGAGGAGCCGTCCGGCCGGGCAGCGGCACCCCGCCCGCACTATGTCCACCACGGACAACGGCACTCCCGGACAACGCCCACATGGAGCATCCCCACCTCCCACACCCGGCCCTAGCCTGCGAAGAAAGAAGGAAAGCGTCCGAAAACGCACCACCGGAGCAACCGGACGGGACGCGCCCGGCACGCATCGGTTCGCACCACTCATCAGGGAGCCCCCATGACCGCACTTCCGCAGGAGCGCCGCGTCGTCACCGCCATCCCCGGCCCGAAGTCGCAGGAACTGCAGGCCCGCCGTCTGGCCGCGGTGGCGCAGGGTGTGGGCTCGGTGCTGCCCGTCTTCACCGCGCGCGCGAGCGGCGGCATCATCGAGGACGTCGACGGCAACCGCCTCATCGACTTCGGTTCCGGCATCGCCGTGACCTCCGTCGGCGCCTCCGCCGAGGCCGTCGTACGCCGGGCGAGCGCCCAGCTGGCCGACTTCACCCACACCTGTTTCATGGTCACCCCGTACGAGGGCTACGTGGAGGTCGCCGAGGCCCTCGCGGAGCTCACCCCGGGTGACCACGCCAAGAAGTCCGCGCTGTTCAACTCCGGCGCCGAGGCCGTCGAGAACGCCGTGAAGATCGCGCGTGCCTACACCAGGCGCCAGGCCGTCGTCGTCTTCGACCACGGGTACCACGGCCGGACCAACCTCACCATGGCGCTCACCGCCAAGAACATGCCGTACAAGCACGGCTTCGGTCCGTTCGCCCCCGAGGTCTACCGCGTTCCGGTCGCCTACGCCTACCGCTGGCTCACCGGTCCGGAGAACGCAGGACCGGAGGCCGCCGCCCAGGCCATCGACCAGATCAGCAAGCAGATCGGCGCCGACAACGTCGCCGCGATCATCATCGAGCCGGTGCTCGGCGAGGGCGGCTTCATCGAGCCGGCCAAGGGCTTCCTGCCGGCGATCAGCCAGTTCGCCAAGGACAACGGGATCGTCTTCGTCGCGGACGAGATCCAGTCCGGGTTCTGCCGTACGGGTCAGTGGTTCGCGTGCGAGGACGAGGGGATCGTCCCGGACCTGATCACCACCGCCAAGGGCATCGCGGGTGGTCTCCCGCTCGCCGCCGTCACCGGTCGCGCCGAGATCATGGACGCCGCGCACGCCGGTGGCCTGGGTGGCACCTACGGCGGCAACCCCGTCGCCTGCGCCGGTGCGCTCGGGGCCATCGAGACCATGAAGGAGCTCGACCTCAACGCCAGGGCGAAGAACATCGAGGCGATCATGAAGCCCCGCCTGGCCGCCATGGCCGAGAAGTTCGACGTCATCGGTGACGTCCGCGGCCGGGGCGCGATGATCGCCATCGAGCTGGTCAAGGACCGCACCACCAAGGAGCCGAACCCGGAGGCCACCGCGGCCCTCGCGAAGGCCTGCCACCAGGAGGGACTGCTGGTCCTGACCTGTGGCACCTACGGCAACGTGCTGCGGTTCCTGCCCCCGCTCGTCATCGGCGAGGACCTCCTGGGCGAGGGCCTCGACATCATCGAGCAGGCCTTCGCGCGGATCTGAGCCACAGGCTTCTCCAAGCCCGCGCAAAGGGTCTCGAACCCGTGTGCCACCACCGCCCCAACCTTCCCACCTGGCGTGATGTGGGGGGCTGGGGCGGCCCCCGTCAGGCCGTGTGAAGAAGGTGTGCGAGGTGCATGACGGGACGCGATTCCGCCTGTCGCGGCACCGGACCCTGCCGTAGGTTCTATCCAGATGAGAGATACACCCCGCCCACAGGGGACTGTGGGCGATTTCAGGCCGGGGCCTCCCCAGCTTCGACCTGGTCGTGCCCTCGCGCACACAACCGGGGCCTCCGGCTCCGGATCTCCTCACCGATCGGACGGTCGCCCGCCCCAAACCCCCCGGGGCGCGCGGCGTTCCGATCCGGACGGCCGCCCCGGAACTACCCCCCCTGTTCCGGGGCGGCCGACCTCCTTCCTCCGTTTTCCCCTTGTGGGACTCCTGGGACTTCTGGGCCTGCCGGCCCTCCTCTTCGCGCTGATCACCTGGCAGGTCGTGGCCCACGGCCCGCTGCTCCGCCTGGACAGCCGCCTGAGCAGCGCACTCGTCCACCCGGACCGGTTCTCCGAGCTCCTCTCCGACCTCGGGAACGTGCAGGTCGCGGTCCCGGTCCTGGTGCTCGTCATCGGTTACGTCGCCCGGCGCGGCCGCGCCACTGGTACAGACCGCTGGTGGCTGCCGCCCATGGCCGCCGCCGTCCTGATGGCCCTGGTCCCGGCGGTCATCGTGCCGCTCAAGGACTGGACCGCCCGTCCGGGGACCCCGGTGGTGCCCCCGGCGGTCGGCTACTTCCCCTCCGGCCACACGGCGACGGCGGCGATCGCGTACGGCTCCGCGACCCTGCTCCTCCTCCCCTGGCTCACCTCCGCGGCGGCCCGCCGGATCGCCGTCGGAACCTGCGCGGCCCTGGTCCTCGGGGTCTCCTACGGCCTGGTCCGCCGCGGCTGGCACTGGCCGCTGGACGTGGTGGCCAGCTGGTGCCTGGCCACCGTCCTGCTGACGTCACTGGGACTGCTGCTCACCCGAAGTAGGCGTCGAAGTTCTTCTGGAACTCCCAGTTCGAGAACCGGTCCCAGTTGACCGACCAGGTCATCAGGCCGCGCAGGGCCGGCCAGGTGCCGTGGGTGGTGTACGAGCCGCAGTTCGTCTTCTTCGTCAGGCAGTCCAGGGTCTTGGTGACCTCGGACGGGGCCATACTGCTTGCTCACCGGCTTCCCGTTGACATCCTCCTCCTCTTCTTAAAAGAGGGGGATTCCAACCCAGGCGGGTTGAGGTTCACGGGCGCTCGAACGACTGGTGGCCGCTGTCACCCCTCCGGCACCGGCGGTTCGCCGGGGGCGGGGGATCCCGCCCTGTCCTGCCGCGACGTTGATGCTTGCGTTCTCATCGGCGTTGCAGGTGAACCCGCAGGACACGCAGACGAAGTCGGCTTGGCTCCTGCGCGACTTCTTCTCGATCCTCCCCCACTGCCTCAAGGGCGTGGGAGGTGCCCCCAGCAGGCACTGCACCGCAGACTCGTGTAAGGCGCGGGAACATCCTCGACCCGACCGGGCGCCTTCTGCTCAGTGCGACGCCTCAGTAGGCCCCACCCCTGAGCGAGGATCCCCCGATTCAACCCGGCCTTCTGCCGGACGTTCTTGCCGGGCTGCTCGACGGTTCCCTTCGCCGAGCGGGTCATGCTCTTGATGTTCAGCTTCTCGAACCGCACCAGGCCATACGACCTGGCGAGCATCGTGCTGGTCTTCTCGCACCAGTCCTTGCGCCGATTCGCCTCGCGCGCCTTCAGCCGTGCGACCTTCGCGTGCTCGGCGGCCCTGGCCACACTGCCCTTCGGGGCGCGTACCGCACGCCGCTGGTGCTTGCGGATCTGCGCGCGCTCCTTGACCGTGAGCTGCGGGCAGTTCAGTTTCCGGCCGTCGGACAGAGCGGCCGTGATGGTCACGCCCCGGTCGACCCCAATGACCTCGCCCGTCGTCGGCGCGTCGATCGGCTCAGGGAGGACAGCGAACGCAATATGCCACTGCCCGTTGCGGAAGGTGACCCGGAACGTCTTCGCGGCGGGCAGTTCGACACGGGTGAGGCGGAATCGCACCCAGCCGCAGCCGGGCACCTTCACCCGCGCCCACCGCCGGTTCAGCCTCTGCACCACGACCGAACGGCCCATGACCTGCCTGCCCCCGGCGTTCAGCCTCGGGCTGCCGTCCGGCTCGAACTCCGGGACACGGTCCGTGCCGATGCCCCTGAAGCCCTCGTGCACGTGCTTCCTGCGCCAGGTCGGCTCACCGAATCCCGAGGCGAAGCGCGCATTCCTGGCTGCGGCGAAGTCCTTCAGCGCGCGTGCTGCTCCACCGCCAGGTTCCACACGTACCGGGCGTGCGCGCAGTGCAGCAGCATCTGCTGCTCCTGCACGGGCGTCGGGTACAGCCGGAAACGTGACATGCCACGAAACTAGCCACTCCGTTCCCGTCCTGCGCACGCCTTCGATCAACATCACCCGTGCGAGTGACCGACACGGCGCTCAGTCGTCAGCCAACCCCGCCGCCGCCTCATGCATGGCCAGCTCCAGCAGCGCCGGATCCGTCAGCGTCCCCGACCCGTCCGGCACCACCAGCCACCGCACCCCCTGGGTGGACCGCCCGGGATGCGGCACGACGATCCAGGTGCCGGCCCCCGCCGTGCGGATCCCGGTGCCGAGCCACCGGGCGGCCGTGCCGGGCGGCACGAAGAAGCCCACCCGGTTGTCCCCGAAGTCGACCAGGACGGGCCCCGGCTGGTCGAGGACGCGGGTGAGCACGTCGAGGGTCGGATAGCCGAGCTCGCCCGGCAGGATCAGTACGTCCCAGGCCCTGCCGGCGGGCAGCAGCGCGACCCCTAGCGGGTTGCGCTCCCATTCCCAGCGGCAGGCCTCGGGATCCGGTGCGACGGATGCCAGCCATTCGACCGCCGTCTTCGCCCCAGTCATCAGAAGACCTCCCCATCTCACTCGTCGACGCGGGCGTCGCGTCACGGGAAGAGAGGGAGGTCTCCGAGGGGCATTACGCGGGTTTCACCGACCGACTGAAGTGACCTGGCTCACACTGCAAACGGGATCGGCTCCGAATGGACTCAGCTGTCGAAGCCCAGCCCCAGCCGGTCCATCGCCCTGAGCCACAGGTTGCGACGCCCGCCGTGGGCGTCGGCGCGGGCCAGGGACCACTTGGTGAGGGCGATGCCCGTCCAGGCGAACGGCTCGGGCGGGAACGGCAGCGGCTTCTTGCGGACCATCTCCAGGCGGGTGCGCTCGGTCTCCTCCCCCGCCAGCAGGTCCAGCATCACGTCGGCGCCGAACCGGGTGGCGCCGACGCCGAGTCCGGTGTAGCCCGCCGCGTACGCCACCTTCCCCTGGTGCGCGGTGCCGAAGAACGCCGAGAAGCGGGAGCAGGTGTCGATCGCACCGCCCCAGGCATGCGTGAAGCGGGCGCCCTCCAGCTGCGGGAAGCAGGTGAAGAAGTGCTCGGCGAGCTTGGCGTAGGTCTCGGGGCGGTCGTCGTACTCGCGGCGCACCCGGCCGCCGTAGTGGTGGATGGCGTCGTAGCCGCCCCACAGGATGCGGTTGTCGGCGGACAGCCGGAAGTAGTGGAACTGGTTGGCGGAGTCGCCGAGGCCCTGCCGGTTCTTCCAGCCGATCGCGCCGAGCTGCTCGGCGGTGAGCGGCTCGGTCATCAGGGCGTAGTCGTAGACCGGGACGGTGTAGGCGCGGACCCGCTTGAGCAGGCTCGGGAAGATGTTGGTGGCGAGCGCGACCTGCCGGGCGCGGACCGCCCCGTACGGGGTGCGTACGGCCATCCCGGCACCGTAGGCCTTCAGGGCGAGGGCGGGGGTGTGCTCGTACACCCGCACGCCCAGCGCGAGGCAGGCCTGCTTGAGGCCCCAGGCGAGCTTGGCCGGGTTGAGCATGGCCACGCCCCGGCGGTCCCACAGGCCCGCCTCGAAGGTCGGCGAGTTCACCTGTGCGCGCACCGCGTCGGCGTCGAGGAACTCGATGCCGTCGGCGAGGCCCCGCTGCTCCAGCTGCTGGTGCCAGTCGCGCAGTTCCCAGGCCTGGTAGGTCTCGGTCGCGACGTCGACCTCGCCGGTGCGCTCGAACTCGCAGTCGATGCCGTGCCGGGCGACGGCGGCCTCGATCTCGTCGAGGTTGCGCCGGCCCAGCTCCTGAAGTCGGTGGATCTCCTCGGGCCAGCGGGCGAGGCCGTTGGGCAGCCCGTGGGTGAGGGAGGCGGCGCAGAAGCCGCCGTTGCGGCCCGAGGCGGCCCAGCCCACCTCATGGCCTTCCAGCAGGACCACCTCGCGCCCGGGGTCGCGCTCCTTGGCGTTGAGCGCGGTCCACAGTCCGCTGTAGCCGCCGCCGACGACCAGCAGGTCGCAGGTGTCGGCGCCGGTCAGCGCGGGCTCGGGGTGGGGCTTGCCGGGGTCTTCCAGCCAGTACGGGACCGGCTGCGCTTCGGAGAGAGACTTGGTCCAGTCTGCCTGTCGGCTCATGGCGCTCGGGGCCATGATTTCAACTCCCTACAGAGTTCTTCTCGGCAATGCCTTGGTGCCGTGTGCCGTTATGCCTTTTGCCTGTTGCGGCGGTTGTTGATGACCATCGAGGCCAGGACGAACAGTACGGCGACCAGGAACATGGCCGTACCGATGACATTGATCTGGACGGGCGTGCCGCGCTGTGCCGAACCCCAGACGAACATGGGGAAGGTGACGGTGGAGCCCGCGTTGAAATTGGTGATGATGAAATCGTCGAAGGAGAGCGCGAAGGAGAGCAGCGCGCCCGCCGCGATTCCGGGGGCCGCGATGGGGAGGGTGACCCTGACGAACGTCTGCACCGGTCCGGCGTAGAGGTCGCGGGCCGCCTCCTCCAGGCGCGGGTCCATCGACATCACGCGCGCCTTGACCGCGGTGACGACGAAGCTGAGGCAGAACATGATGTGGGCGATCAGGATGGTGTAGAAGCCCAGCTGGGCGCCCATGTTGAGGAACAGGGTGAGCAGCGAGGCCGCCATCACGACCTCGGGCATCGCCATCGGCAGGAAGATCAGCGAGTTCACCGCGCCGCGGGCCCGGAACCGGTAGCGGACCAGCGCGAAGGCGATCATCGTGCCGAGCACGGTGGCGCCGATCGTCGCCAGGGCGGCGATCCGGAGGCTGATGGAGAGCGAGCCGCACATGTCGGCGACCCCGCACGGCTGCTTCCAGGCGTCCAGTGAGAACTGCTGCCATTCGTAGTTGAAGCGCCCCTTCGGTTTGTTGAAGGAGAACACCGTGACGATGACGTTCGGAAGCAGGAGATATCCGAGGGTCAGCAGTCCCGCGATGACGACGAGACGCTTCTTGAGCCAGTTGACGAAGGGCATTTAGACCAGGTCCTCCGTCCCGGACCGGCGAATGTAGATGGTGACCATGGCGAGGATCGAGGCCATGAGGATGAAGGAGAGCGCGGCCGCCGTCGGGTAGTCCAGGATCCGCAGGAACTGCGTCTGGATCACGTTTCCGATCATGCGGGTGTCGGTCGAGCCGAGGAGTTCGGCGTTGACGTAGTCACCGGCCGCCGGGATGAAGGTCAGCAGCGTGCCGGAGACCACGCCCGGCATCGACAGCGGGAAGGTGACCTTCCGGAACGTCGTCCACGGCTTGGCGTACAGGTCGCCGGCCGCCTCGTGCAGCCGTCCGTCGATCCGCTCCAGCGAGGTGTAGAGCGGCAGGATCATGAACGGCAGGAAGTTGTACGTCAGACCGCAGACGACGGCCAGCGGTGTGGCCAGCACGCGGTCGCCGGCCGTCCAGCCGAGGAAGTCGGTGACGCTCAGGATGTGCAGCGAGTTCAGGACGTGCACGACGGGGCCGTTGTCGGCGAGGATCGTCTTCCAGGCCAGGGTGCGGATCAGGAAGCTGGTGAAGAACGGCGCGATCACCAGGATCATGATCAGGTTCCGCCAGCGGCCGGCGCGGAAGGCGATGAGGTAGGCCAGCGGGTAGCCGAGCAGCAGGCACAGGACCGTGGCCGCGGCGGCGTAGAAGACGGACCTGAGGAACTGCGGCCAGTACTCGCTCAGCGCGTCCCAGTAGGTCACGAAGTGCCAGGTGACCTTGTAGCCCTCTTCCAGGGAGCCCGTCTGGATCGACGTGGACCCCTGGTAGATCATCGGCAGCGCGAAGAAGACGACCAGCCAGAGGATGCCGGGCAGCAGCAGCCAGTAGGGGGTCCACTTGCCGCGCCTGCGCGCGGGCTTCTTCGTCTCGGGTTCGGCGGCCGCCAGCGGCGGCGGCGCCTCGGAGAGCGTGGCCATCAGGCGGCCTCCTCCTCGGTGCCGGCGTCGATGTCCTGAGCGGCGTCCAGACCGAAGGTGTGGGCCGGGCTCCAGTGCATGACGACGTCGGCACCGGGGACGAGCCGTCCGTCGCGCTCGACGTTCTGTACGTACACCGCGAACTCGGGGCAGACCGCGCTGTCGATGACGTACTGCGTGGAGACACCGATGAAACTGGCGTCGGCGACCTTGCCGGTGATGCGGTTGCGGCCCTCGGGGATGGAACCCGCGTCGTCCGCGTGCGTGAGGGAGATCTTCTCCGGCCGGACCCCGACCAGCACCTTGCCGCCGGTCGTGGTCGGCGCCGAACATCGCGCCTCGGGCAGCACCAGCTTCCCGCCACCGGCCTTGAGGATGATGTCGTCCCCGTTCTTCGTGTCGACCTCGGCCTCGATCAGGTTCGAGGTGCCGAGGAAGTTGGCGACGAAGGTGGTGTTCGGGTTCTCGTAGAGGTCGGCCGGCGAGCCGAGCTGCTCGACGCGTCCCGCGTTCATCACGGCGACCGTGTCGGCCATGGTCATGGCCTCCTCCTGGTCGTGCGTGACATGGACGAAGGTGATGCCGACCTCGGTCTGGATCCGCTTGAGCTCCAGCTGCATCTGCCGGCGCAGCTTGAGGTCGAGGGCGCCGAGCGGCTCGTCGAGGAGGAGCACCTTCGGGTGGTTGATGAGCGCGCGGGCCACGGCGACCCGCTGCTGCTGGCCACCGGAGAGCTGGTGCGGCTTCTTGCGCGCCTGCTCGCCCAGCTGGACCAGCTCCAGCATGTCCTCGACCTGCTTCTTCACGCTCTTGATGCCGCGCCGGCGCAGACCGAAGGCGACGTTCTCGAAGATGTCGAGGTGCGGGAAGAGGGCGTACGACTGGAAGACCGTGTTCACCGGCCTCTTGTACGGCGGCAGATGGGTCACGTCCTGGTCGCCGAGGTGCACGGTGCCGCTGGTCGGCTCCTCGAGGCCCGCGATCATGCGCAGGGTGGTGGTCTTGCCGCAGCCGGAGGCTCCGAGGAGGGCGAAGAAGGAGCCCTGCGGCACGGTCAGGTCCATCGGCTGTACGGCGGTGAAGCCGTTGTCGTAGGTCTTGCCGATGCTGGTGAGGCGGACGTCGCCGCTGTTGTCTGTCGTCATGGTGTCGTCACGCCCCTGTGAGCTTCGCGAACTTCTGCTGGTAGGCCGTCTCTTCCTTCGAGCTCAGCGAGCGGAAGGCGTGGGACCTGGCCTGCATGGCCTTGTCGGGAACGATCAGCGGGTTGCTGGCCGCCGACTTGTCGATCTTGGCAAGGTAGGGCTGCACGCCCGCGGCCGGACTCACGTAGTTGATGTAGGCGGCGAGTTCAGCGGCCGGTTCGAGCTCGTAGTAGAAGTCCATGAGCCGCTCGGCGTTCGTCTTGTGACGCGCCTTGTTCGGGATCAGCATGTTGTCGGTCGACGTCATGTAGCCGCTGTCGGGGATGACATAGCCGACGTCCGGACTGTCGGCCTGCAGCTGCACGATGTCGCCGGCCCAGGCGATACAGGCGGCGAAGTCGCCCTTGGAGAGGTCGGACGTGTAGTCGTTGCCGGTGAAGCGGCGGATCTGGCCCTTGTCGACGGCCTTCTGGAGGCGGGCGATGACGGCGTCGTAGTCGTCGTCGGTGAACTTCGCCGGGTCCTTGCCCATGTCGAGCATGGTCATGCCGATGCTGTCGCGCATCTCGGTCAGGAAGCCGACGCGGCCCTTGAGCTTGGGGTTGTCGAGAAGGTCGGAGACCGTCTTCACCTCGACGCCGTCGAGCGCCTTCTTGTTGTACGCGATGACGGTCGAGATGCCCTGCCAGGGGTACGAGTAGGCCCGGCCCGGGTCCCAGTCGGGGCTGCGGAACTGGTCCGACAGGTTGGCGAAGGCATGCGGCAGGTTCGACGCGTCCAGTTTCTGGACGTAGCCGAGCCTGATCATGCGGGCGGCCAGCCAGTCGGTGAGGACGATCAGGTCCCGGCCGGTGTCCTGGCCGGCGGCGAGCTGCGGCTGGATCTTGCCGAAGAACTCGTCGTTGTCGTTGATGTCCTCGGTGTACTTCACCGTGATGCCGGTCCGCTTGCGGAACGCGTCCAGCGTCGGGTGGTTCTTCCCGCTGTCGTCCACGTCGATGTACTCGGGCCAGTTGGAGAAGTTGACGACCTTCTCCGTGGCCGAGTGGTCGTCGGCGGAGACCCCGCCCTGGGACTTGCCGGCCGCGGGGATGCCGCAGGCGCTCAGCGCCCCGACGCCGCCCACCGCGAGCGCGCCGCCGAGCAGCGACCGTCGGGTCATGGCGGCCCGGCCGTTACGGAGGCTGCGCCGCATGGCGGCCACTTCGACCGGTGTCAGGCGGTCGGGCTCGTACTGCCTCATACGTGTGATGCCCTTTCGGGAAGGTGGCCGGGGTCAGCGGCCGGAGCTGTGACTATCGGTCCCCGAAGATCGTGCGGTGCCAGTCCTTCCGCGCCACCGCCGTATTGTCGAACATAACGTGCTTGACCTGCGTGTACTCCTCGAACGAGTACGTCGACATGTCCTTGCCGAAGCCGGATGCCTTGTAGCCGCCGTGCGGCATCTCGCTGATGATCGGAATGTGGTCGTTGACCCACACGCACCCCGCCTTGATCTCGCGGGTCGCGCGGCCCGCCCGGTAGACGCCGCTGGTCCACGCGGAGGCGGCCAGACCGTACGGGGTGTCGTTGGCCAGCCGGATGCCCTCATCATCACTGTCGAACGGCAGAACGACCAGCACCGGACCGAAGATCTCGGACTGGACGATCTCGCTGTCCTGCGGCGCGTCGGCGACCAGGGTCGGCCGGTAGTACGCACCGCTCTTCAACTCCCCTCCGGGAGCCTCCCCGCCGGTCACCACGCGCGCGTAGCCGCGCGCCCGCTCCACGAACCCGGCGACCCGGTCCCGCTGGGCGTGCGAGATCAGCGGCCCGAGGTCGGTACCGGGAGCGAAGGGGTTCCCGAGCCGCACGGTCTCCATCAGGGCGGCCGTGCGCTCGACGAACGCCTCGTAGAGCGGCCGCTGCACGTACGCGCGCGTGGCGGCGGTGCAGTCCTGCCCGGTGTTGATGAGCGAACCGGCCACGGCCCCGTGCACGGCCGCTTCCAGATCCGCGTCGTCGAAGACCACGAAGGGCGCCTTGCCGCCGAGCTCCAGGTGCAGCCGCTTGACGGTCGCGGTGGCGACCTCGGCTACCCGCTTGCCGACGCCGGTGGACCCCGTGAAGGAGGTCATGGCCACGTCGGGGTGCCCGACGAGGTGCTCGCCGGCCTCCTTCCCGGTCCCGGTGACGATGTTGATGACACCGTCGGGGATACCGGCGAGGGTGGCGGCCTCGGCGAAGAGCAGCGAGGTCAGCGGGGTCAGCTCGGCCGGCTTGAGGACGATGGTGTTTCCGGCGGCGATCGCCGGGAGGATCTTCCAGGCGGCCATCTGGAGCGGATAGTTCCAGGGCGCGATGGAGCCGACGACACCGATGGGCTCGCGGCGGATGTAAGAGGTGTGGTCGCCGGAGTACTCGGCGGCGGCCTGTCCTTGCAGATGCCGGGCGGCCCCCGCGAAGAACGCGATGTTGTCGATGGTCCCCGGTACGTCGAACTCGCGCGTGAGCTTCAGGGGCTTGCCGCACTGGAGGGACTCGGCGCGGGCGAACTCCTCGGCGCGGTCGGCGAGCACGGCGGCGAACCGGTGCAGCGCGTCCGAGCGGTCGCCGGGAGTGGTGGCGGCCCAGCCGGGAAAGGCGTCCCGCGCGGCGGCCACAGCCCGGTCGACGTCCTCCGTGCCGGCCAGCTCGTACGTGTACACGTCCACGCCGGTGGCCGGGTCGACGACGGTGTGCTTACGGCCCGACGTGCCCTTGGCGAACCGTCCCGCGATGTACTGCGCGCCGTCCGCGAGCCGCTCCTGCGCGGGGAAGGTCTCCGGGGTGGCGGTGCCCGGGTTGTCCATGTCGCTTCTCCTCCGCCGTCACCCCGTCCCGAGAGGCGGGTGGCGTAGCTCCAGCTCGATTTGACTGCCGATCCTGACAGAGCAAGGGGCGACCAACAAGTGATTCCGTTGTTGCCTTTTGGTTACGCGACGGAATCTGTCGACCAGGTGTCGAGTCGGCAGCGGCTGCAATCGACATGCTGCTCCGCAGCGCGGGCAGGACGGAGTGTCAGTGGTGGCTGCCAGACTGGCGTGCATGGCGAAGATCGATTCTGTGGAGGCCCTGATCAGGGCGGTCCGGGCGGGGGCCAGGATCAAGTACCTGCACTTCTGGGGGCACCGGCCGCGGCCCGACGGGCAGGTATCGGCGAGCTGCCTGAGCCAGTGGTGGCCGTCACGCTTCGTGGTCGAGGGTGTGGAGTACGCGACCGCCGAGCACTGGATGATGGCAGGAAAGGCCCGGCTCTTCGGGGACGCGGAGGCGGAGCGGGCGGTCCTGGCGGCGGGTCACCCCGCCGAGGCGAAGAAGGCGGGCCGACTGGTCCGGGGCTTCGACGAGGCGATATGGGAGCGGGAGCGCTTCGGCATCGTGACCGAGGGCAGCGTGCACAAGTTCGCCGCCGAGCCCGAGCTACGGGACTTTCTCCTGGGAACCGGCGACCGGGTCCTGGTGGAGGCGAGCCCGGTGGACCGCGTCTGGGGGATCGGCCTGACGGCGACGGATGCGGGGGCGCAGGATCCGGCGCGGTGGAGGGGGCTGAACCTGTTGGGGTTCGCGTTGATGGAGGCGCGGGAGCAGCTTCTGGCGGACGGGACCGGCCCTGCCTGAGGGGCGCGGGGCTGTATCCATACGCGGCTCCGCCGCGTGGGCGCGACCAGCCCCCACCGGGCCGCACCCGGACAACGGCCCTCTATTGGCTCCCCTGGCTCCCCGCCACCACGATCAGCGTGATGAACGCCGCGGCAAGCACCAGCCCCGCCGACCCGCAGATGATCCCGGCCAGCGCCTGCCCACCGTTCGTCGCCGCGCCCCGCTTCACCCGGGCCCGCCCGATCGACCCGAACACGATGGCCAGTACCCCCATCACCAGCGCGACCGGCGCCACACAGAACCCGATCGCACTGATGATCCCGGTCACCATGGCGGCCGTCCCCAGCCCGTTGTCGGGCGCCGGCTGCATCCCGGGCCACCCGCCGTACCCCCCGGGCCCGGCCGCCGGATACGACGGCAGCGGCTGGCCGGGATAGCCGTATCCCGCCGGGGGCGGGGCGGAAGCAGGGCCCCCGGGGTAGCCGTAGGGAACCTGACCGGGCCCGTTCGGGGCGATCGGCGGCGGAGGCACCGCCGCGCTCTGCGGCTGCTGCGGCGCGGGCGGGGCGTAGGGGTTGGGCGCCGGTGCGGCGGGATCCGGCGCCGCGAAGGGGTTCGCCGGCGGAGCCGGGGGCGTGCCGGACGGCGCGGCGAAGGGGTTGGCCCAGCCCTGCGCCGGTGCGTCGGCGGAGCCGCCCGGCCCCGGTATCGCCGCGGCCGTCCGCTGGTCATGGACCGACGGCGGTACCGGAGCCGCCGCCCCGGCTCCCTCACCGACGCCCTCACCCTTGTCCAGCCGTATCTTCGGAGCCTCCGGCACCTCGTCAGCCATCGTGCGATGTCCCCTCTCCTGCGCGCATGCCGCCGCCATGCTACGGCCCGGCCCCCGGTCGGACCGCGGCCCGGCCTACGATGACCCCGAGTCACCGATCAGCCGATCACCGCGCAGGGCCCCACGGCCGTACCCCGCCGTACGCGGCCCGCGCCGTTCCGGGGAGGAACCCTTGTCCGACCGCCACACCGAACCCGCCGCCCCGCGCGATGTGCACGCCTTCATCGCCGGACTGCCCAAGGCCGAACTGCACGTCCACCACGTCGGCTCCGCCTCCCCCCGCATCGTGTCCGAACTGGCCGCCCGGCACCCCGACTCCAAGGTCCCGACCGACCCCGAGGCCCTGGCCGACTACTTCACGTTCACGGACTTCGCCCACTTCATCGACGTCTATCTGTCGGTGGTCGACCTGATCCGCACGCCCGAGGACGTGCGGCTGCTCACCTACGAGGTGGCCCGTGAACTGGCCCGCCAGCAGGTGCGCTACGCCGAGCTGACGATCACCCCGTTCTCGTCCACCCGGCGCGGGATCGACGAGCGGGCCTTCATGGACGCGATCGAGGACGCCCGGAAGGCGGCGGAGGCCGAGTTCGGCACGGTGCTGCGCTGGTGCTTCGACATCCCCGGCGAGGCGGGTCTGGAGGCCGCCGAGGAGACGGCACGGCTGGCGACGGACGACCGGCTCCGCCCGGAGGGCCTGGTCTCGTTCGGTCTCGGCGGCCCCGAGATCGGGGTGCCCCGGCCGCAGTTCAAGCCGTACTTCGACCGGGCCGTCGCGGCCGGCCTGCGCTCCGTCCCGCACGCGGGCGAGACCACCGGCCCCGGCACGGTCTGGGACGCGCTGACCCACCTGCGCGCCGAGCGCATCGGCCACGGCACCAGCTCCGCGCAGGACCCGAAGCTCCTCGCCCACCTGGCCGAGCACCGCATCGCCCTTGAGGTGTGCCCGACCTCCAACATCGCCACCCGCGCGGTCCGGACCCTGGAGGAGCACCCGATCAAGGACTTCGTGGCCGCCGGTGTCCTGGTCACGGTCAACTCCGACGACCCGCCGATGTTCGGCACCGACCTCAACAACGAGTACGCGGTCGCCGCCCGCCTCCTCGGCCTGGACGAGCGCGGCATCGCGGACCTCGCGAAGAACGGGGTGGAGGCGTCCTTCCTGGACCTGGCGGGCAAGACGAGGATCTCGGCCGAGATCGACGCGTACACGAAGGCGTGGCTCGCCCCCTGACGAGCCCCTGCGGAACCCGTGCGGAGCCCTGAGACGATGGGCTCATGCAGACCGTGACCGCCGTGGCCCACCGCGGCGACCCCTACCGCTTCCGCGAGAACACGCTCGACTCCCTGCGTTCCGCGCTCCGCCGGGGCGCGGACGCGGTGGAGACCGACGTACGGCTCACCCGTGACGGCGTTCCCGTCCTCCTGCACGACGAGACGCTCAAGCGCTTGTGGGAGCACGACCGCCCGCTGCGCACCCTGTCGGCGGACGAGGTGCACGGCCTCACCGCGGGCGGTGTCCCGACCCTCGCCGAGGCGCTGGCGGCGACGAAGGCCAGCCGGGTGATGCTCGACCTGCCCGGGGACCCCGGCGAGCGGGCGGTGGCGAGGATCGTGGCCGTGGCACGGGAGTGCGACGCGGCGGAGCGCGTCTACTACACGGGGGACGCCGTCGCGATGCTGGCGGTCCGGGCGGCCGACCCGTCCGCCGAGATCGCCCTGACCCGCAAGACCCTGGCACCGGTCCGCCCCGCACTCCTGGCCGCGATCCGCCCCCGTTACCTGAACTACCGCTTCAGCCTGCTCGACCCCGAACTGGTCGAACACATCCACCACAGCGGCTACCTGATCTCCTGCTGGACCCCGGACACCCGCCGCTCGATGCGCCGCCTGCTGGAGATGGGCGTCGACTCCATCACGACCAACAGGGTGGGCCTTCTCGACTCCCTGCGCTGAGGCGCCCCGTCAGGGGCGCGGGGCTGTGTTTGACATGCGGCTCCGCCGCGTGGGCGCGACCAGCCCCCACCGGCCCGCACTAGACCCGCGACCTCTGAGCCACAGTCGCCGGATCACTGGGCACGGACCGCGTCACATACTGCGGAACCGGCGCCGAATCCTCCCCGTCATCCCGCACCAGCCCATACCGAATCGCCCCGTCCGGCGGCCCGTACAGAACATCCTTCTCCACCGCGTCCCAAGACGACGGAAAGACACTCACCCCGTAGTCGGCCCCCCGCTCGTTCACCGTGAACGTCGCGCTGCCGTCGACATAGAAGTACTCGTTCTGCCACATCTGCTGAGCCCCCGACGGCAGCACCGCGTACCCCACCGCCGAGTTCCCCATCCCCGTCGCGGACGTGTCCGTCGTACTCACCCGGTCGTCCATCCGCCGCCCGCCCCCGGACGCCACATGGAAGATCTTCCCCTTCAGCCCGGTCCAGGACGGCATGACCAGGCTCCCGGCCCGGTACTGCGGTGAGATCTGCCAGCGGACCAGCACATAGCCCTGCCCGGAGAGGGTGACGCTGTCCCCGCGGTGGTTCAGAACGGCGTGCGCCCCGCCGCTGCTGGTGATCCCGCCCTCCGGCCGGTGCGGCAACGCACCCGGCTTCGCGTCCGGGTCCGGCGCCGCGTCCACCGCGTCGACGACCGAGCCGTAGACCGCCGCGCTCGCCGAAGCCGACGGGGACGGCGAGGCGGAAGGGGAAGGGGAAGGCGACGAAGTGGTCACCGGCGCCTGCGGTACCGCACGCGTGACCGCCGCGGTCGGCGACACCGCGGTCCGCGGCGCCGGGTCGTGCGGCCGCTGTACGACGACATACGCGCCGCCCGCCACGATCGTCGCCCCGGCGGTCACCGCCACCGCCGGTTTGGTCAGCGCGCCCAGCACCTTCGCCGACCACCCGGCGGACGCGGAACCGGCCGCGGCCGCCGTCTTGCCGCCCAGCGCCAGCGCCAGCGTGAACCCGACCGGGACCGGCACCAGGGCGATCCCGACCAGCAGCCGTTCCGCCGGTACGACGGAGTCACGGGTGTCGCCGCAGTAGCCGCAGCCCCGGATGTGCCGGGCCAGCCGCTTGCGCCAGACGGAGTCGGGCCGCCCGTCCCAGCGGGCGGTCAGCTCGCGCAGTTCGGGGCAGGCCCCGTCCAGGGCGCGCACGATGCCGCGCGAGGTCTCCAGCCGTTCCTTCATCCGCTGGACGCGGACGGCGGCGTGCTGCCGGCTGATGCCGACGGCCGCCGCCAGTTCGCGCCGGGTGAGTTCGCCCGACACCTCCAGCCACCACAGCGACACCAGCTGCCGGTCCTCGGCGTCCAGCCAGCGCACGGCCTCCGCGACCTCCCGCCGCTGACCCGCCAACTGGAGGCGCAGCACGGTGAGTTCGGCGAAGTCGGCGGCACCGTCCGGGACCGCCTCGTCCAGTTTCCGGTCCTGCCTGCGGCGCGCCCGGTCCCGGATCTGCCGCATGGCGATGGCCACCAGCCAGGACCGGAAGCTGTCCGGGTCGCGCAGGGTGCCGAGGTTGTCGACGGCGCGCAGCATGGTCTCCTGGACGACGTCGTCCACGTCGGCGTGGCCGTTGAGGGCGCGACCGACCACGTTGTAGACCAACGGCAGCCAGCCCTCGACCAGTTCGTCCAGCGCACGCCGGTCGCCCGCCTGCGCGGCCGCGACCGTGGCCCGCCACTGCCGCGACAGCTGCACGTCCGTCCTCATAACCGCACCCTCTCAGCAGGGGCGGTGGCCTTCGCAATGTCGGGGATCACAGTGTGGAGACGGAGTGCGGGGTTCCGGGATAACACTTTTTCGTTCCCGGTTCCCCGCCGCTCGCGCCCCCCTAAGGGCAGAACCCTTGCAACTCCCCTATTTTCAGAGCCAGTTGTTGAGGGACGGCTCAGGGCCACCAGCCCTCCTCGCCGACGATCCGGCGGCCGCCGCACCCCTGGAGGATGACCAGGTCGCCCCACCCCATCCCCTCCCCTGGAGCTCACGCATGCGTGTCCGCACCCGGAGCACCGCACCTGCCGCCGCCCTCGCCCTGGCCCTCGCGGCCGGACCGCTGGCCGCCCCCGCCTTCGCCACCGCCCCGGCGCCCGCCGCCACTGCCGCCACTGCCGCCACTGCCGCCACTGCCGCCACTGCCGCCACTGCCGCCAACGGCCCGGACACGGACGCGTTGCGCGCCGCGATCGCCGGGCTGCCCGACGCCGACGCCACCGCCGCGCTCGTCCGGGTGGGCGGCACCGACGGCGTCTGGCGCGGCAGCGCGGGCGTGCACGACCTGGCGAGCGGCCGGGCGGCGGACCCGGACGCCCGCTTCCGCGCCGGTTCCACGACGAAGGTGGTGACCGCGGCGGCCGTGCTGAAGCTGGCCGCGCAAGGGAGGATCGACCTGGACCGACCCGTCCAGCGTTACCTCCCGGGCCTGTTCACGCCGGCCTTCCGGCCCATCACGGTAAGGCAGTTGCTGAACCACACCAGCGGCATCCAGGCGGGCGACGGCTGGGGCGACTCCTTCGAGGCGCAGTACGCGCACCGCTTCGACACGCTCACCCCGCAGCAGGTCGTGCGGTCGGCGGTGGCGAAGGGGCCCGAGTTCGCGCCGGGCACCCGGCAGGACTACCTCAACATCAACTACACCGTGCTCGGGCTGCTGATCGAGAAGGTGACCGGGCGGTCGTACGCCTCGGTGGCCGAGCGGCTGGTGCTGCGGCCCGCCGGGATGCGGGACACCTACTTCCCGGGCACCGATCCGCGCATCCGCGGCCCGCACAACCACGGCTACCAGAAGGTGACGAAGGCCGACGGGACGACGGAGTTCGTGGACGTCACGGAGTGGAACCAGGCGGACCGGTTCGCCGCCGGGGACATGATCTCCACCACCGCCGACCTGGAACGGCTCCTCACCTCCCTCTTCCGGGGACGGATCGTGCCGCCGGGACCGCAGCTGGAGGAGATGTTCACGGTCCCGGCGAACATCGAGGGGGCCACCTACAGCGCCGGGCTGCAGCGCTTCGCGTACGAGGGCCGGGTGTACTGGGTCAAGTCGGGGTCCCGGTACGGCTACAGCGCGGTCATCGCCGGGACCCGGGACCTGAGCCGGACCCTCGTCTACTCGGTCAACGCGACCGACGCGAAGGGGGAGGACACGAACCCGGTCGCCGAGCGGATCGCGCTCGCCGCGCTCAAGTAGGTCAAGCAGGGGTGAGGGTGAGCGCGCCGGTGTAGGTGGTGCCCGGGGTGAGGGCGGTCACCGTGCCGTCGACGGTGAGGGTGAGGGTCCGGCCGGCCTTCGCCCGGAGCGTCGCGTCGGCGTCGACGACCAGCTTCGTCAGGTACGACGTGCCGGTGACCGTCCACACCGATCCCGCGCCCAGCTTCACGATCACGCCGTTGTTGACCGCCGTCCGCGCGGTGTTGGTGACGTGGTTGATCTGCTGCCATTCCGTCGAGGTGATGGTGGACACGGCGTGCCGGGACGCCGAGGCGGAGATCACGCCCTCGACGCGGGTGCGCCCGAAGGAGACGACCAGGTTCTTGCCAGTGCGCATGGCGTTGTAGAAGTCGCCGCGCAGCGCGATGTCGGTGAAGACGGCGGTGGCGTCCTTGGTGTGCTCGGCGGTGACGTCGAAGGTGGTGTCCCTGGCCGGGTCCCCGGTGGGCTCGGTGTAGGTGCCGGTCATGGAGCCGGGGTCGTCGGTCTCCATGATCTGGACGAGGACGCCGTTGCCGGCGTGCAGGCGCGCGCCCGCCGAGCCGTCCACGGTGATGGTGACCTGCTTGGCCTTGTCGAGGAACATGGTCTCGGCGGTGCTGAACCGGGTGGAGCCGCCGATGGTCACCGACCCGCCGTCGCCGCTGTGCCACATCACGCCGAAGCCGCGTGAGGCGACCACCGAGGGCCTCGGCTCGATGGTCGCCAGCTCCTGTGCGGTGAGCCCGAGATCGAGTTCCGCGTCGAGCGCGGCCACCGCTTCCCGGGTGCTGTCCCCGAACGTGACCGGGCTCCCGGTGGAGATGGCGGCGAAAGTGGCCACGTCGAACCGGGTACCGAGGAAGACGTCCTGCTGGCTGCCGCCGTCGGCGTAGGTGCCGTAGCCGGAGTCGCCGGTGAGGGTGACGTTGCTGTTGATCGCGGTGAGGCGGGAGTTGCGGACCGAGTCGGTGGAGAGCACGCCCCAGGCCTCGGACGAGATGTGCGAGCCGATGTAGGTGGCCCTGGTGTTCTCGCCGAGGACGTTGGTGGCGCGGACGTTGCCGCTGAGCCCCAGCATCCAGGGCACGGTCATCATGTCGGCGCCGAACCCGGGCTGGTAGTCGGCGGGGAGGACACCGTCGCGGGTGTGGATGCGGGAGTTCTTGACGATCACGTGGGCGCCGTCGCGGGCGATGACCCCGGTGCGGACCGAACCCCGGTTGTCGATCTCCGCGCCGTCCACCACCAGACGGGTGCCGTCGCCGGCTCCGGTGACGGCGGCGCCGTAACTGGCGAAGTCCAGACGGCCGTTGCCGTCGAAGCCGATGCGGGGACGCTCCACGACGTAGGAGGCGCCGTCGGCGACGAAGAAGCCGTTGAACGCCTCGCCGGTGGAGACGAGGTCGACGCCCCGCGCGTAGGCGTCGGTGAGGCGGCCGCCGCGTACGGCGGACAGTACCGAGCTCTCCGGTACGACCCCGGAGGCGCCGACGTAGACGGCCTGGCGGAGGTGGAAGGTGGCGCCCGCGAAGGACTCCAGGTGCTCCACGGCGGGCGTGAGGACCACATCGCCTCGGTATGTCCCCGCCGCGATCACGGTGGTCCAGCCGTAGGTGCCGTCCAGGGCGGAGCCCGTCTCCACGCCGTTCACGGTCAGGGAGAGGATCCGGCCGTCGGGGGCGGTGAGGACGGCGCCCTCCGCCACCACGAGTTCGTCGAGGCGGGTGATCCCGGTGACCTCCCAGGTCTCTCCCGAGGCGACGGTCCTGGTCCGTCGTCCCGCCGCCCGCGCCGCCGTGGGCGCGAGCAGCGCCGGGGCGGCGGTGACGCCCGCGACGACGAGCAGCGCGCGCACCCGCGCCCGCAGGGGCACCCCGCGCTCGGCGCCGGCCGGTTCCCTGGTCCTCCGGGTCTCTGTGGACATGCGGAACTCCCTTGTGCCCCAAGGCTGTTCACGGGGCGATCGACGTCAGGGGGGCGGGAGGGAGTGAAGCAGCGACCGGGGAGCGGCAGAAGCGGTCCGCCCCTGTGAATCGGCCGCCGGGTCATGGCCATGCGAGATATGAACCATTGCCCGAACCCCCGAACCCCCGAACCCCCGAACCCCCGATCGCCCCATCGCCCGATCGCCCGAGTGCCGGGGCGCCGGGGCGTGAGGGTCGCCGGGGCGCCGGGAAGCCGGGGCGTGAGGGTCGCCCCTGGGGATGACCGGCCATTGGTACCCCGGTACCAGTCCCCCGCCGAAGATTCCCCCGGGGTCCCAGGGTCCGGACGCCGCCCGCTCCTACCTTCGACAGCAGACACCGCGACGAGACCGACCGCGGCCGAGTGCGAGGCAGGAAGGCCCAGCTCCATGATCGAAGCGCGCGAACTGACAAAGCGCTACAGCGACAAGACCGTCGTCGACCGTCTGAGCTTCACCGTGAAACCCGGCGAGGTGACCGGCTTCCTCGGCCCCAACGGCGCGGGCAAGTCCACGACCATGCGGATGATCGTCGGCCTGGACGCCCCCACCCACGGCTCGGTCACCGTCAACGGCCGTTCCTACGCCGGGCACCCCGCGCCCCTGCACGAGATCGGCAGCCTCCTGGAGGCCAAGTCCGTGCACCCGGGGCGCAGCGCGGCCAACCACCTCCTGGCGCTCGCGTACACGCACGGCATTCCGCGCAGCCGCGTCGACGAGGTCATCGAGCTGGCCGGGCTGACCAGCGTGGCCGGCAAACGGGTCGGCGCCTTCTCGCTCGGTATGGGCCAGCGGCTCGGCATCGCCTCGGCGCTGCTCGGCGACCCGGCGATCGTGATGCTCGACGAACCGGTCAACGGCCTGGACCCCGAGGGCGTGCTCTGGGTCCGCAACCTGCTGCGTCAACTGGCCGACGAGGGACGGGCCGTGATGCTCTCCTCGCACCTGATGAGCGAGACCGCGCTGATCGCCGACCATCTGGTGATCATCGGCCGGGGCAGGCTGCTCGCGGACACCACGGTCGAGGACTTCACCCGGGAGGCGGGCGGCGGTGGCGTGAAGGTCGTCACCGGCGAGGCCGCGAAGCTGCGCTCGCTGCTGGCCGGACCGGACGTCACGATCACCTCCTCGTCCGCCGAGGAACTGCTGGTCGCGGGCCGGGACGCCCGGGAGATCGGGACGATCGCCGCCCTGCACGGCGTACCGCTGTACGAACTCACCCCGCAGGCCGTCTCCCTGGAGACGGCGTTCATGGACCTCACCCGGGACGTGGTCGAGTACCAGAGCGCTCCGGCCGGCACCGCACGAAAGGCCGCCTGATGACCGTCACCAGCATCGCCATCGCCCGCCCGGCGCCGTACAAGGTGACCGGCCGCCGGGTGCTGCGCTCGGAGTGGGCCAAGTTCTGGTCGCTGCGCTCCAGTTGGATCACCCTCGCGGTCGCCGTGTTCCTGCTGGTCCTGTTCGGGACGATCGCCAGCTACACCTACAGCGCGGGCACCACGGCGGGCGGCCCGCCCGGCCGGAGCAGCGGCGCGAGCGACGCGGTCAGCCTGGCCCTGACCGGCGTGACCTTCGCGTCGCTGGCCGTGGGCGTGCTCGGGGTGCTGCTGTCGGCGGGCGAGTACAGCACCGGCATGATCCGGTCCACGCTCACCGCCGTCCCGCGCCGCCTCCCGGTGCTGTGGGCGAAGGCCGCCGTGCTCGGCCCGATCGCCCTGGTCCTCACCACGCTCGGTGCGCTGGCCGCGTTCGGTCTCGGCTCGCCCGGTCTGGACGGCGAGAAGATCTCCCTGTCGCTCGGCGACGACGGGGTGCTGCGCAGCCTGGCCGGGGCCGGTCTCTACCTCGGTCTGGTCGCCGTCTTCGGCGTGGCCCTGGGCGTGCTGCTGCGCAACTCCGCCGGGGCCATCGCGTCCCTGGTCGGCATCCTGCTGATCCTGCCCGGGCTGGCCTCGCTGCTGCCCGACTCCTGGTACGACACCCTCAGCCCCTACTTCCCGAGCAACGCCGGCCAGGCGGTGTACGCCCTGCACCAGTCCTCCGACGCCCTCTCGCCCGGGGCGGGCATCGCCGTCTTCGCCGGCTGGGTGGCCCTGACCCTGGCCGGGGCGGCGTACCGGCTGGCCAGGACCGACGTCTGAGCCAGGACCGACGTCCGAGCCGGGCCCGGCACACGAGACACCCTCTGGACCCGAGGACAATGGCCGACATGAGTACGCCGCACCGAGCGGCAGCCGCCGGGGACACCGCCCGGGGGACGGCGAGCACGCCGTCCCCCGGGTTCGACGCGGCCTGGGCACATCCGCTGCTGGGCCGGATGCTGCGCGACCGCAGCCGCCGGCGGCAGCTGGACCGGCGGCATCCGTGGCTGCTCGACACCGCGACGGTGCTGTTCATGCTGCTGATCAGCCTGCCCGACCTGCTGATGGTCGACCACGGGTCCCCCTTCGGGGGCGAGGCCGCCCGGGACGCGCTGCGGCCCGCTGTCCTGTACGCCTTCGTCGCCGCGCTGGTCGTTCCGCTGTGGTGGCGCCGGCGGGCCCCGGCCGCCGTGTACTTCACGATCCTCGCGGTGAACCTGGTCGAGTGGTCGGCGGGGATCTGGCTGCGGGCGGGCACCGCCACGCTCATCGCCCTGTACACCCTGGCCCGCAACGGCTCCCTGCGCGTGCTGGGCTGGGCGGTCGGGCTCAGCGTCGGCGCGCTGGCCCTGGGCGTCTACGCACTGGCCCCGATCGAGCATCCGTTGCTCGGCACGTTCTTCCTGCTGGGCACGCTGACCGCGGCGGTCGCCGTCGGCCTGACGGTCCGGATCCGGGGGCTGTACCTGGCGGCCCTGGAGGACCGCGCCCGGCAGCTGGAGGTCGAACAGGAGCAGCGGGTACGGCTCACCGCGGCCGCCGAGCGCTCCCGGGTCGCGAGGGAGATGCACGACATCGTCGGCCACAACCTCTCCGTGATGGTCAGCGTCGCCGACGGCGCGGCGGTCCTCGCCGGCAACCGGGGCGAGCGGTCCGCGGACGCCCTGCGGATCCTGGGCGACACCGGCCGGCAGGCGATGAGCGAGCTGCGCCGGGTCCTCGGCGTGCTGCGCGAGGGCGCCGACGAGGAGCGGTCACTCGCGCCGCAGCCGGGCATCGGGGACCTGGACCCGCTGCTGGCCCGGGTCCGGGCGGCGGGGCTGCCGGTGACGTACCGGACGGTGGGCGACCCGGACGCGCTGGGCGACGGGGTCCAGCTCACCGTCTACCGGATCGTCCAGGAGTCGCTGACCAACACCCTCAAGCACGCGGGGCCGGGCGCGTCCGCCGAGGTGACGGTGGCCGTCGCGCCGGGCGAGGTACGGATCCGGATCGCGGACACCGGCACGGATCCGCAGCCGCAGCCGCGGCCGTCCGGCGACACCGCCGGGCACGGCCTGGTCGGCATCCGGCAGCGGGCCGCGATGTACGGCGGCACGGTCGTCGCCGGGCCGCGCGCGGGCGGCCCCGGCTGGCTGGTCGACGTCGTCCTCGACGTGCCCTCCGCACCGCCCGCACCACCCGCACCATCCGCCCCGCCGGTTCCGGGAGAGCAGCTGTGACGACCGTACTGATCGCCGACGACCAGCCCCTGCAGCGGATGGGCGTACGGATGCTGCTGGAGGGCACGCCCGGTCTTGAGCCGGTCGGTGAGGCGGAGCACGGCGCGGAGGCCGTACGGCTCGCCGCCGAACTGCGCCCCGACGTGGTCCTCATGGACATCCGGATGCCCGGCATGGACGGCCTGGAGGCGACCCGGCGGATCGTCGCCACCGGCGGCCGCACCCGCGTCCTCATCGTGACCACCTTCGACCTCGACGAGTACGCGTACGACGGGCTGCGCGCCGGGGCCAGCGGCTTTCTGCTCAAGGACGCCCGCCCGGAGGAACTGGTCGCGGCCATCCACGCGGTGGCGAGCGGCGACGCCGTGGTGGCCCCCTCGCTGACCCGGCGGCTCCTGGACGCCTACGCCCACCGGGTGCTGGCGCCCACCGCCGCCGTCGAGGACCCCCGGCTGCGCTCGCTGACCGACCGCGAGCGCGAGGTGCTGGTCGCCATCGGCCTGGGCTGGAACAACACGGAGATCGCCGAGCGCCTCGTGCTCACCGAGTCGACCGTCAAGAAGCACGTCGGCCGGGTCCTCGCCAAGATCGGGGCGCGCGACCGGATCCAGGCCGTGATCACGGCGTACGACGCCGGACTGGTCCGCGCCAAGTAGGCGGACCGCCGCTCCCGGCACCGGCCTGCCGGGCAGTCGGACCCCCCTCTCCCGGTACGGCGGCTCCGGGCGTAGCATGTGAACGAAACTGTTTCGTTCAGGGAACGGACCTCGCATGGAGAAGACAGGCATGGTCTCCGTACTCGTCGTCAACGACCAATCCCTCCAGCGCCTCGCCCTGCGTATGCTCCTCGCCGCCGAGCCCGGCCTGACGGTCGTCGGGGAGGCGGCGGACGGGGACGAGGCGATCCGTGCGAGCGCCGCGCTCCGCCCCGACGTCGTCCTGATGGACAGCCACCTCGCCCGGGCGGACGCGATCGACACCATCCGGCGCATCGCCCGCCCGGCCGCCCGGACCCGCGCCCCCGGCTTCACCGGCGAGGCGGCGGCCGCCTCCCGGGTCCTGGTGCTGACCGCGGCCGAGCAGGAGGCGGACGCCTGGGCGGCCCTGCGGGCGGGCGCCGGCGGCTTCCTGCTCGACGACGCCGACCCGGCCGAACTGACCGCGGCCATCCGGGTGGTGGCCGCCGGCGACGCCGTCATCACGCCCGGTCTGACCCGCGCGCTCATCGACGCCGTCCGCCAGCAGCACACCGTCCGCCCCCTCCCCCGCACCTCGGGACTCGGCACCCTCACCGAACGCGAGCGCGACGTCCTGATCGCCGTGGCCGCCGGCTGGACCAACGCCGAGATCGCGCAGTGGCTGTCCATCGCCCCGACCACCGTGAAGACCCACGTCAGCAACGTCCTCGCGAAGATCGGCGCCCGGGCCCGGGTGCAGGCGGTGACCTTCGCCTACGAGTCGGGACTGATCCGACCGGCAGCCTGAGCGGCAGCGCCCCCGAAGGGGCGCGGGGCTGCATCCATATGCGGCTCCGCCGCGTGGGCGCGACCAGCCACGACGGCGCCGCAGTCAGCAGACGACAGATCGCGGCCCTTCCAGCGGAACGCTCAGAAGCTCTCGCCGCCCAGCGCCTTGATGAACGCCAACGGGTTCCAGTACTCGCGGTACTTGACGATCCTGCCGCCCTTGAACGTCACGAACGTCGCGTAACTCATCTCGTACGGGTTCCCGTTGGCCAGCACCCGGCCGGTGACGCTCCAGTCGGCGACGGCCGTGTCCGGGTCCTCGGTGGCGTGGATGGTCGCCGACGTGATCCGGTGCACGTCGATGAGGTCGGGGTAGCCCTTCAGGTACTCGTAGACGGCCTCCCGGCCCTCCAGCCGGGCGGGGCTGCCCTCGGGGGCGAAGGGGAACTCGACGACGACGTTCTCGTCGCACTGGTCCGCCCAGGCCTTCATGTCCTTGGAGAGAAAGATGTCGAGGCTGCGCCGCACCAGTCCGGCGGCGGTGAGGGTCTCGCTCATGGTTCGTTCCCATCGTGATGCGAAGTGGGCCACACATTAATGTGGCTAGCCACATAATTACTTGGCTAGCCACATAAGTCAAGCGATCCGCGGCTCACGTGAACAGGCCGCCGCCGTCAACGGTCAGGACCTGGCCGGTCAGCGCCTCGGCGGCGCCGCTCGCCAGGAAGCCGACCGTCGCCGCCACGTCCTCGGGCGTCAGCGCGCGGGGCAGCGCCTGCCCGGCCTGCGAGGCCTCGAAGGCGGTGTCCGGCTGGTACGCGGTGGACGCGGTCCGGGTCAGCCCGGGCGCCACTCCGGTCACCGCGATCCCGTGCCGCCCGAGCGAGGCGGCCAGCGACCGGGTGAGGCCGATCAGCGCGCCCTTGCTGGTCACGTACGCCAGCAGGTCCGGGCTCGGCGGCTTCCAGAAGGTGTCGGAGACGATGTGCACGATCCGGCCGAAGCCGCGCTCCCGCATCCCGGGCACGAACGCCTGGGCGAGCAGCACCGCGGACTCGACGTTGACCGCCTGGACCCGGCGCCAGGCCTCCAGGTCTACGGTCTCCACGTCCATCAGGTCGGTGGCGGCGGCCGCGTGCACCAGCACGTCACACCGCCCGTTCTCGGCCAGCACGCGGCGCGCACCCGCCCGTACGTCCTCGGCGTCGGCCAGGTCGCAGACGATGTCGCCGGCGCGGTCCAGGACCCGTACGACATGGCCGCGCCCGGTCAGCTCGCGCACGATGGCGCCGCCGATGGCCCCGGCCCCGCCCACGACGACGGCGACCCCGGGGGTGGTGGGGGTTTCAGGCATCAAGTGCTCCTGACGATGGTGAGGGTAGGGCGGGGGGAGGGCGTGGGCGGCGCATGCGCCGGTGCGGTACGTCGGCGGCTGCCCCGGCCGTCGACGTACCGCACCGGCCGTCTTTGTTGCTCGCGTAAGCAATAATTCAGGGATGGGGAGACGGGATCCCGTCAGTCGTGGATGGCGCTGCCCAGGCCCAGGTCCAGCCGGAGGGACTCCACCAGCGAGAAGGCGCTGCTCTCGGTGAAGACGTCGGCCGCGGCGAGGGTGCCGGTGTACTTGGCCGCGACCGGGGCCGCCGCCTGCCTGCAGACCTCGTCGAGCCAGGTCTTGACGACGGTCCAGATGTTGTTGCCGTACTTCGCCGCGTAGACGCCGTAGTCGACGGTCCCGAGGGCCTGCTCGATCGACGTGGTCAGGTCGTCGATGTACTGCTGGTGCACGGTGACGTCGGCCCGGGTGCCGAGCCGGCCCATGTGGCCGGCGATGTGGTGCTTCCAGGGGTACGACAGCGCCTTGGCCGGGGCGGCGAGGTAACCCTGGATGTCCTCGCTGTAGTTGAGCGCGCCGAACGGGGCCCAGCCCGGGATGGTGATGTCGACCAGCATCAGCGTGTCGTGGTGCGGGAACCGGATGTAGATGTTGTCGGGCGCGTGGTTGCTGCCGTGGTGCGCGAGTTCGACCCGCTCGCCGCCGACGTGCAGGGTGTAGCGGTCGGCGAAGGTCACGTCGGGCGCGGGCTTGTTCGGGTTGTTGTCGCGCAGCAGCAGCCGGCGGTTCTCCTCGTGCCCGATCCGGACCACATGGCGCCCGAAGAGCCCGGAGGCGCCGACATGGTCGGAGTGGTGGTGCGAGTGGACGATGTGGGTGACCTTGTTGCTGGTGCCGTTGGCGGCGGCGATCTCGTCGACCGCGCGCTGCAGGTTGTGGCCGATGGTCGGCGGGGCGTCGAACAGCACGACCCCGTCCCGGGTGGTGAGGAAGGCGGCCTGGTAGTCGCCGTCGGTCACCCAGTAGAGATTGCGCTGGATGCGACCCATGTAGTAGCCCTGGCTGTTCACTGCCGGACCGAGGGAGCCCGCGGGCACCGGCGCGTAGTCCGGCAGGCCGGCACCGGAGGATCCGGCGGCCGAGGGAGTGGCCGCCGAGGCCGCCGTCGCGGTGCCCCCGGCGACCAGGGCCGCTGCCGCCGGCACGGCGGTGGCCGCGGCGACTCTGGCGAGGAACGAACGGCGGTCGGTTCCGGATGCGGAGCTGGATGACATGTCGATTCCTTTCGGAACGGTTCCGGGCAGGCCAGGGCGATCCGCCCCATCGGCTCCCGCCCGGCGCAACGCGCTTACCGTAGCCCCGAACAGCTTGCCTAAGCAAGCAATTTGTCTCCCGGTACGGTGCGGCCCCGGACATGCGGAGACCCTCGGGAGTCCGCCGGAGAACCGGCCCTCAACACCCGCTGCGACTAAGGTATTCCCAGCCCCGGAAGCAGCCGGGCAGCGAGTTTCCGCCCGCCGTCGCCCGCCACCGCCCGCCACCGCCCGCCAGACGAGGAGTGCCATGCCAGCCGCGAAGCCCGACCCGGTGATGCCTCGGCCCAGCCTCGTCGAGCGCGCCCCGGTCAGCTTCGGGCTCTTCGCGCTCTCCCGCGAACTGCACGGCTACGGCGCCGAACTCCTCCTGAAGCTCGGCCTGCATCCCGGCCAGGAACTGATCCTGATGCGGCTCTTCGACCGGGACGGCCAGACCCAGGCCGAGTTGCAGCAGGCGGTCGGCCTTGACCACTCCACGGTCTCCCGGTCGATCCGCCGTATGGAGGACGCCGGCCTGGTCGCCCGGGCCCGCGCCGAGCACGACCGCCGGGCCTTCATCGTCTCGCTCACCGCCGACGGCGAGGCGCTCCGCGAGCCGCTCGCCGACCTCTGGACCACGCTCGACCGCCTCGCCACCGAGACCCTGCACCGGCTGAAGGGCGCCGACTTCCTCAGCACGGTCGCGGAACTCGAACGCGCCTACGCCACCGCCCGCCGCGGCTGACGACCGAGAAGCACCGCCACCCCGCCCCGTGGCGCCTGCGATGCGCGCCACAGAGGGACCCCGGTCCGCCGTCAGGAATCCGTGAAACACCCAGGTGGTGCGCCACCCATGCGCGAGGTTCATGGATCACCCGCGTTCCAGGCATTGGACGCATGCATGCCCGACGGCCGAGGCTTGCCGGCATCACCAGTTCCCCGGAAGCGACTCGGAGCGTCCCGGACGCGATCCTGGAAGCGATACGGAAACGGCAAGGAGCCGATCATGACGACCCAGTGGAATGCCGAAGAGGGGCGCGTCGAGACCACCGACCGCGGCCGTGCCGTGCTCTCCCAGCCCCGCCTCAACCGGGGCACCGCCTTCACCCCCGAGGAGCGGCGGATGCTGGGCCTGGTGGGCCTGGTGCCGCCGGCGGTACTGACCCTGGAGCAGCAGGCCGAGCGGGCGTACCGGCAGTACGCCGCGCAGCCGACCGATCTGGCCAAGAACGTCAACCTCACCGGGCTGCACGACCGCAACCAGGTGCTCTTCTACCGCCTGCTCTGCGACCACCTCGACGAGATGCTGCCCATCGTCTACACCCCCACCGTCGGCAAGGCGATCCAGCACTACAGCAACGAGTACCGGCGCCCGGCCGGCGTGTACCTGTCGGTGCACGCCCCGGAGGACATCGAGGGCGCGCTGACGGCCTCCGGTCTGGGCCCGGGCGACATCGACCTGATCGTCGCCACGGACGGCGAGGCGATCCTCGGCATCGGCGACTGGGGAGTGGGCGGCATAGACATCTCGGTGGGCAAGCTCGCCGTCTACACCGCCGCGGCGGGCATCGACCCGAACCGCACCCTGGCGGTGATGCTGGACGTCGGCACCAACCGCCAGGAACTCCTCGACAACCCGCTCTACCTCGGCAACCGGCACCCGCGCGTGGACCGGGAGACGTACGACGCCTTCATCGACGCCTACGTCACCACCGCCCGCCGGCTCTTCCCGACCGCCCTGCTGCACTGGGAGGACTTCGGTCCCGCCAACGCCCGCCGCATCCTGGAGCGTTACCGCCCGACCGAGTTCACCTTCAACGACGACGTCCAGGGCACCGGTGCCGTGAACCTCGCCGCCGTGCTCTCCGGGGTGAAGGCCAGCGGGGTCCCGCTGCGCGACCACCGGGTCGTGATCTTCGGCGCGGGCACCGCCGGCATCGGCATCGCCGACCAGCTGCGGGACGCCATGGCCGCCGACGGGCTGACCGCCGAGGAGGCCACCGCCCGCATCTTCGGCGTCGACCGCTACGGCCTGCTCACCGAGGACCAGCAGGACCTGCGCGACTTCCAGGTCCGCTACGCCCGCCCGGCCGCCGAGGTCGCGGACTGGCGCAGGGACGAGAAGGTCGGCGGCATCGCGCTGGCCGAGGTGGTGGAGCGGGTCCGGCCGACGGTCCTGATCGGTACCTCCGGACAGGGCGGCTCCTTCACCGAGGAGATCGTCCGCACCATGGCCGCCCACGCCGAGCGCCCCATCATCCTGCCGATGTCCAACCCGACGGACCTGGCCGAGGCGGTCCCCGCCGACCTGCTGGCCTGGACCGACGGCCGGGCCCTGATCGCCACCGGCAGCCCGTTCCGCCCGGTCGAGCAGGACGGGGTCCGGTACCTGATCGGGCAGGCCAACAACGCACTGGTCTTTCCCGGCCTCGGTCTCGGCGCGATCGTCGCCCGGGCCACCCGGGTCACCGACGGCATGCTGGTCGCGGCCGCGCACGCCGTCGCCGGCCAGACGGACACCGACGGCCCCGGCGCGCCGATCCTGCCCCTCACCGACCAGCTGCGCGAGACCTCGGTGGCGGTCGCGGTGGCGGTGGCCCGTGCCGCGGCCGCCGACGGGGTGGCCGGCACGACCGTCGACGACTCCGTCGAGAAGCAGGTCAGGGCCGCCGTGTGGCAGCCGGTGTACCCGCCCGTCAAGGCCGTCTGACCGGCCGGGGCGTCGGGCGGTTGCCCGGCTCCCTGGGCGGCCGGCCGCCCCGGTTACCGCCCCGGGAGACTTCCACGCATCCGGCGACGGGGGTCTTCCATGCATCCGGCGCCTTGATACGGCCCGTCCGATGCGGCACGAGAATAGGAGCATGGATCTCCAGGTACTCCGCTCCTTCCAGGCCGTGGCCGAGGGCATGACGGTCACGGAGGCCGCGGCGGCCGCCCACATCACCCAGCCCGCTCTCTCCCGGGCCCTGAACCGGCTGGAGAGCGAGGTCGGCGCGGAACTCCTCCAGCGGGCCGGCCGGGTACTGCGGCTCACCCCGGCCGGGCGGGTGTTCAAGGAGTACGTCGACGCCGTGCTCGACAGTTACGACCGGGGGCGGCGGGCCGTGGCCGAGGTCGTCGACCCCGACGCGGGCGTGGTCTCGCTGGCCTTCCTGCACACCCTGGGCACCTGGCTCGTACCCAGGCTGGTCACCGGGTTCCGGCAGCGCTTCGCCGCCGTCCGGTTCGAACTGCACCAGGCGGACGAGAACGGTCTGGCCCAGCACCTCCTGGACGCCACCGCGGACCTGATCATCACCGGCAGGGACCCCGGCCACCCGCTGATCACCTGGCGCCGGCTCCTGGTCGAGCCCCTCTGGCTCGCCGTCCCGGCCCGCCACCGCCTCGCCCAGCGCCGGCGCGTCCGGCTGGCCGAGGTAGCGGACGAGCAGTTCATCGTGCTCAAGCCCGGCTACGGCCTGCGCAGCGTCACCGAGACCCTGTGCCGCCAGGCCGGGTTCAGCCCCCTCGTCGGTTTCGAGGGCGAGGAGGTGGAGACCCTGCGCGGCCTGGTCGCGTCGGGTCTCGGCGTCTCCCTGATCCCGGCCGCGCCGGACGCCACCACGGATCCGGAGACCAACCCGGACCTCCCCGTCCGCTACCTCAGACTCACCGATGTGCAGGCCGTCCGTGACATCGGCATCGCCTGGCCGGCCTCCCGCACCCTGCCCCCGGCCTCCCGCCGCTTCATGGACCACGCCCTGAACACCGCGGCCCAGCCCTGACGGAACACGGTCGCGCCACTGGAGGCCGGCGGGCACGGGTGGCCGAGGCGGATGCGGTCCGTTCGTCGTCGTCTTCGAACTTCGCGCCCGGAGGGTAGACGAGTCGAGCAATGTTGGTCAGAATCTCGACGCGGGCAAAAAAGATGCCCCACATCCCGGGGTCGGCCGTCCGGGGGCCGACGCCAGTCCCTCGCCGCTCAGCGCTGCGAGCCCCCGCGCACGACGGGTACTCCCGTCACCCGCCACCGATGTCACATCCGCTTCGGGCTGACTCACCTCAGCGCCGGCAAGGGAGCTCACGACATGCAGGCCGCTTCTCCCCACCAGACAGCACACGCACCCCGGCAACTGCGCCGGGCGGTGACCTCCAGCTTCCTGGGCAGCGTCATCGAGTACTACGACTTCCTGCTGTACTCCACCGCCGCGGCGGTGGTCTTCCCGCACGTCTTCTTCTCCGACCTCAGTCCCACGGCCGCCACCCTCGCCAGCTTCACCACCTTCGCCACCGGCTACCTGGCCAGGCCACTGGGCGGAATCGTCTTCGGGCACTTCGGGGACCGGCTCGGCCGCAAGCGGATGCTCGTGGTGACGATGTCCCTCATGGGTGTCGCCAGCTTCCTCATCGGCGCCCTGCCCACCTACGGCCAGGCCGGCACCCTGGCACCGGTCTGCCTGCTGCTCCTGCGCATCGTCCAGGGCGTGGCGGTGGGCGGCGAGTGGGGCGGCGCCGTGCTCCTGTCCGCCGAGCACGCGACCGGCCGGCGCGGGCTGTGGGCGAGCTTCACCAACGCCGGGGCCCCCTTCGGCATGGCGGTCTCCACGGTGGCCATGTCGGCGACGTCCGCCGCGGTCGGCGAGGACGCCTTCCTCTCCTGGGGCTGGCGCATCCCCTTCCTGCTCAGCGTGGTGCTGCTGGCGATCGGCCTGTTCATCCGGGTGCGGGTGACCGAGACACCGGTGTTCGCCCGGGCGGAGCGGGAGCAGAAGACGCGGGCGTCGGCGCCGCGCCGGTCCCTGCCCCTGTGGGACGTGCTGCGCCATCACCCCCGGGTGCTGCTGCTGGGCATCGGGGTCGGCCTGTCCGCGTTCGTCTTCCAGGGCACGGTGACCACGTTCCTCATCTCCTACGCGGTGCAGGGCGGCTTCCCCCGGCAGACGGTGCTCAACAGCCTCGCGGTGTCCTCCACGCTGGCGGTGGCCGGCATCATCGGCTGGTCGGCGCTGTCCGACCGGCGGGGCCGGCGGCCGGTGGTCATGGCGGGCGCGGTGGCCGTGGGCGCCTACGCCTTCGCACTGTTCCCGCTGGTCGACACCGGCAGCACCGGGCTGCTCGTGCTGGCGCTGGTGCTCGGGCAGTCGCTGGTCCACCCGATGATGTACGGCCCGCTCGCCGCGCTGTACACGGAGCTGTTCTCCACCCGGAGCCGCTACACCGGCGCTTCTCTCGGCTACCAGATCGCGGGACTGGGGGCCGGCTTCGCCCCGCTGCTCTTCACCGAGGTACAGGCCGACGCCGGTTCCGGGGCGACGCTGCTCATCTCCGCGATCATCGCCGGGTTCTGTCTGCTGACGGTGGTGTGCCTGGCCCTGCTCGGCGAGACCGGCCGCACCGATCTCACCACCGGCACGGGCGCGGACGCCCCGGCGCACCTGCCCGTCGACGGCCGGCCGGAGACCGCCCAGGCGTCATGACCCGTGGCGGGCGGCGTCCGGCCGCGTGCCGGGCGCGTGCCGGGCGCGTGCCGGGCGCGTGCCGGGCGCGCGAACGTCACCGGACATCCGCGACGTGGTGCGCCCCGAGGGCGGCCCCGTCGGCGGCGGCCTCGTCGGCGGAGTAGGAGGAAGCGAAGGTGAACGCGCGCGCCGACGGTCCGTGCGCGCGCAGGTCCGCGAGCCGTTCCAGGGCCTCGCCGGTGGTCGGGAGATGACCGGCGGGGACCCACCAGAGCACCAGATGCGCCTCGACGTGCCGCTCGAACCATTCGCGCCGCCGCCGCATCACGTCCAGGTGGTCACTGCGGTAGGTGAAGCCCCACAGCGCCTCCCGGGTCTCCCACACCGTCAGGTTGACGATGACGTCCTCGCCCGCCGGGCGCAGGGCGGTGGCGTCGTCCGCCCCCTGCTCCACGAGCCGCCACACGAAGCCGGGCGCGTCGTCGGCAGCGGCGTTGACCGTGTCGAGCATCTCGACGAACGGCGCCATGCGCGGGTCGTCGAGGGGGAACCGGAGCGTGGCGACGTTCAGCTGGGCGAGGTGGGCGTCGTACCCGGATGCGGTCATGGCCTCATACCAGCACGCCCCCTCTTCTATGTCAATCACCATTGTTTTTAGAAGGCTCCAGCACCACACAGCACTCCCCCGGCCGGGCGTCCATACGGGCCCGGACGGGCCCGTCGACGCCGATCAGCCCCTCCAGCAGGGCGAGGTTCATGCCGCAGACGAGCGGCGGGAAACGTTCGGCGACGGCATGGAAGGGGCAGTTGCGCATACGGACGACGGGCGCGGCGACCCCGGTCGCCCCCTCGGTCTCGTCGGTGCCCCCGGCGCCTTCCAGGTGCGGTTCGTACCCGCGGGCCGCGAGCACCTCCATGGCCTCGTCGAGGCTGCCGCAGGGCGCCGCCGAGCCGCGCAGGGCCTCGCCGCGGCGGCGCGCGGTCGCGCAGAGCCCGGCGTCCAGCCCGGCCTGCTCGGCGGCTTCGGCGAGCAGCTCGGCGGCGGTGCGGTAGTCGCGGGCGGGCAGTGACACGATCCGCTCGTCCCGCGCCCGCGTGTACACCTTGGCAGGCCGGCCCGCCCCCGGCCCCGAGCGCCCGGTCAGGCGGCGGCTGCCGGTGTCGAGCAGTCCGGCCTCGGCCAGCCTGTCCAGGTGGTGCGCGGCGAGTGTGCGCGCCACCCCGGTCGCCTCGGCGGCCTCGTTGCGGCCGACCTCGCGGCCCTGCGCCGCCACGTACTCGTACAGCCTGCGGCGCACCGGATCCTGCAACGCCGCGATCGCGTCGATGTCGTTCACCCCACCATTCTAGGAACAACGCAGGTTGGAGTTAGAAGGCCCGGGCCGCCGCCGCGGCGGACGTGGCGGACGGTGCTGCCGGGACCCGCACGACGCACGGGAAAATGATGGCCCCGATGACGGGAATTTGATGGATTCGAGGGCTTCACCAAATTCCCTCGCGAACCTAGCGTTGCGAGCACGCGAACGGCCTGGCCGTTGGCCGTGCGAGACCGATCGGCGTGTTCGCCACGGCCGCGCTCTGACGGTTTCCCGAACGGAGAGGGCGATGACGCCCGTGGACTTGCTGATCGGCGGTCGGTGGCAGACGGCCCGGGAGCCGGGCAGGCCCGCGAGGTCACGTCCCCGTTCGGCGGTCCCGCGGTCCGACGGCGGGCACGGTGGCGCTCGCCGGAGCCGCGGTGTGGCGCCGTACCGCGGCCGGGGCGGCCCGCCCCTCCCCGACGCACTTCTCACCCGCCGCCCGACGGCCGCGGGCGCCGACCCCCACTGGAACCACCGAAAGGCCACGGCATGACCACCCCACAGCTGAACCGGATCGCCGGCGCGCCCATCTCCTGGGGCGTGTGCGAAGTGCCCGGCTGGGGCTACCAGTTGACGCCCGAGCGGGTACTGAAGGAGATGCGCGAGGTCGGCCTGGCCGCCACCGAGTTCGGCCCCGACGGCTTCCTGCCCGCCGCCCCGGAGGCGATGGCCCGCGTCCTCGCCGACCACGACCTGCACGCCGTCGGCGGCTTCACCCCGCTGCTGCTGCACGCGCCCGGCCACGACCCGCTGCCCGAGGCGGAACAGCTCCTGGCGGGCTATGCCGCCTCGAACGCCGAGGTCCTCGTCCTCTCCGCCGTCACCGGCCAGGACGGCTACGACTCCCGGCCCGAACTCGACGCCGACGGCTGGAAGCTGCTCCTGTCCAACCTCGACCGCCTCACCGCACTGGCCGCCGAGCGCGGGGTGCGCGCGGTCCTGCACCCGCACGTCGGCACGATGATCGAGAACGGCGACGAGGTCCGCCGCGTCCTGGAGCACTCCTCGATCTCCCTCTGCCTCGACACCGGCCACCTGCTCATCGGCGGCACCGACCCCGCCGAACTCACCCGGCAGGCACCCGAGCGGATCGCCCACACCCACATGAAGGACGTGGACGCCTCCCTCGCCGCCAAGGTCCAGTCCGGCCGCCTCACCTACACCGACGCCGTCCGCGCCGGGATGTACCGCCCCCTGGGCGCCGGCGACGTCGACGTCCAGGCGATCGTCACCCACCTCGGCACCCACGGGTACGACGGCTGGTACGTCCTGGAACAGGACACCATCCTCACCGCCGAACCCAAGGAGAAGGGCCCGGTCGAGGACGTGTGGGCCAGTGCCGAGCACCTGCGCTCGGCACTGCGCAACGTCGCGTAGCCGCCTGCCCCCGTACAGACCACCGTCCGGGCCGGGGCGATCCGCCCCGGCCCTCTCCCTGCCTGCCGCACGTCGCAGAGCGGTCGGCGGTGGAGGGGGCGGCTCAGTCCTGGCCGCCGAAGACGTTCTGGTCCCAGTCGATGACCGAGCCGGTCACCACCCCGCTGCGGTCGGAGAGCAGGAAGACGACGAAGTCGGCGATCTCGTCGACCTGGCCGAGCCTGCCCATCGGCTGGGCCGCGGCGGCCTTCTCCCGCCAGTCGTCGCCGCCGGTGACCTGCGCGCGGACCGCGGAGGCGACCTGCGCCGGCAGGGGCGCCGGCGAGCCGTGCGCCGGCCGTCGACCGGTCGACGCCGGTAAGCCGCCCCGACCCCCCGTCCCGGTCAGGCGCCGGCCTCCAGTTGGGCGAGTTCGGCTTCCAGGTCGGCCATGGCCTCGCCGCCGGCCATGAGGTCGGTGATCTCCTCGCGGGTGCGTTCGCCCTTGTGGAAGTCGTCGGCTTTCTGGCCGCGGATGAGGACGGCGAAGTGGTCGCCGACCATCATGGCGTGGCGGACGTTGTGGGTGACGAGGATGACCGCGACGCCCTTGGCGCGGGCCTGCATGACGATCCGCAGGACGTGGGCGGCCTCCTTGACGCCGAGGGCGGCGGTGGGTTCGTCGAGGATGAGGACGTTGGCGCCGAAGTAGACGGCGCGGGCGATGGCCAGGGCCTGGCGTTCGCCGCCGGACAGGCTGCCCACCAGCCGGTTGCCGTCGGTGACCCGGGTGATGCCCAGGGACTGCATCTCGCGGACCGCGATCTCGCCGGCGAGTTTCTTGTCGAAGAGCCTGAACGGGCCGAGGCCCTTGGTGGGTTCGGCGCCGACGAAGAAGCAGCGGCCGACGCCCATGAGCGGGAACGTGCCGCCGAACTGGTGGACGGTGGCGATGCCCCGGGCACTGGCGTCGCGCGGGCTGTCGAACTCCGCGCGCTCGCCGTCGACCTCGATGGTGCCGGTGCCCGGCCGATGGAAACCGGACATGATCTTGATGAGGGTGGACTTGCCGGCGCCGTTGTCGCCGAGCAGGCACAGGACCTGTCCGGCGTGCACTTCGAGGGAGATGTCCGTGAGTGCGTGGGTGCCGAGGAACGACTTGCCGATGCCGTCCAGGCGCAGCACGGGTGGGGTCATGGTCAGGCCTTCTTCGCGGTGCGGGGCTTGTAGGACAGGGCGAGCCGGCGGAACGTGTTGTTCATCAGGACCGCGGTCAGGATGAGGATGCCGAGGATCAGGCTGGCCCAGTCGGAGTTCCAGCCGGTGTAGTAGATGCCCTGGTTGACGATGGCGAAGGTCAGCGTTCCCAGGACGACGCCGACGACGGAGCCGTAGCCGCCGGTCAGCAGCACGCCGCCGACGACCACGGCGATGATGGAGTTGAAGACGAAGGACTGGCCGTTGGCGACCTGGGCGCCGTTGTAGAGGATCGTCTGGATCACGCCGACCAGGGCGGCCCCGAAGCCGCTGGCCATGTAGAGGGCGATCTTCACCCTGTTGACGGGGATGCCGGTGGCGCGGGCGCTCTCCGTGTCGCCGCCGATCGCGAAGATCCAGTTGCCGTACTTCATCATCTGCAGCACCACGGCCACCACGGCCGCGCTACCCAGCCACCAGAAGATCGCGACCTCGAACTGGCCGCCGATCAGCTGCCCGAAGACCGCTTTGGACAACGGGTCGGGGCTGAGCGGGACGCTGGTGGTGCCGGTGGTGACGCGGGACAGGCCGAGGGTGAGACCGGCCAGGCCGGACAGGGTGGCCAGCGTGATGACCAGCGAGGGGACGTTGGTGCGGGTGACCAGGAACCCGTTGAGCAGGCCGGTCAGCAGCCCGAGCCCGAGGGCGCAGAGGATGCCGACGACCATCGGGGCGCCCCAGTGACCGGAGACGATCGCCAGGGTCATCGAGCTGCCGGCGAGCACCGAGCCCACGGACACGTCGAGTTCACCCGCGATCATCAGCAGGCCGACCGGGATGGCGATGATGCCGAGCTCGGAGGCGATGTTCAGCCAGCTCGCCGCGCCCGCCGGGGCCAGGAACTTCTCGCCTCCGAAGATCGCGAAGAAGACGAACACACCGAGCGTCCCGATGAGCGCACCGACCTCGGGACGGTGCCGCAACTGCCCCAGCGGGCTCTCGGACTGCTTCGGGGGTGCGACGGCGGCCTCTTTCTCGGCCGTCGTGTCGGGAAGTGAGGTTGTCATCGGCTCGGGGTCACCTTCATGGCTCGGATGGGGTGTGCGGTGTGCGGTGTGCGGGGAAGGAGTGCCGGGCCCTGAGGGGAGGCGGGCCCGGCACCCGCGGGTGGATCAGCGGACGCCGGCCTTGGTGCCGGAGAGCGCCGCGTCGACGTTGTCCTTGGTGACCAGGAGCGGGCCGGTCAGCAGCGGGTTCTGCGGCGGGAGCACGCCGTAGGACAGGTACTGGTCGGCGATCGACACCGCGTAGAAGCCCTGGAGGTAGGGCTGCTGGTCGATGGCGAACAGCTGCTTGCCGGACTTGATCCGGTCGAGCTGGGACTGCGAGAGGTCGAAGGTGCCCAGCTGGACCTTGCCTGCGGCCTTGGCCTGGTCGATCGCCGAGGCGGCGCTGTCCGCGTCCTGGACGCCGATCGTCACCAGGGCGTCGACACTGCTGTCCTTCAGCAGCGCGCCCTTGATCGCCTGGGTGACGGCGGAGGGGTTGCCGAAGCTGGAGGACGGCAGGGCCAGTTGCTTGGACTTGGCGCCCTTGCTCTTGGCGCCGTCCGCTATGCCCTTGCAGCGCGCCTCCGAGTTGGCCGCGCCGGGAACGGTGTTGACGCACAGGATGTTCTTGGCACCGGCCTCGGCGAACTTGACGCCGCCTGCCTTGCCGGCCTGGTAGTCGTCCGAGCCGATGTACTTGATGCCGCCGACCTTGTCGGCCGCCGCGACACCGCCCGAGTTGTAGACGAACACCTTGACGCCCTTGGCCACCGCCTGCTTGATCGCCGCGTCCTGACTGTCGGGCACCCAGTCCGGCACCAGGATGGCCGAGGGGTTCTGGGAGAGCGCGGTCTGGGTCAGCTTGGCCGCGTCGGGGCCGAGGTTGTCGTAGTTCTGCGGGCCCAGGAAGGTCACCGTGCCGCCGTTCGCCTTCACCAGCTTCGCCGCGTCCTCGCCGCCGCGCTTGATCGTGGACCAGAACGGGTCGTCGGCCTTGCCGCCGATGACGACGATGGAGACCTTGCCGCCGGTCGTCGTACCGGATGTCGTACCGGATGTCGATCCGCCGCCGGCCGTCGCCGTCGCCTGTCCCGCGTCGTCGCCGGTGGCCTTGCCGCTGGCACACCCGGTCAACGTGGCCGCCGCCATGGCGAGCAGGCTCACCAGGGTCAGGCCGCTTCTGGAGAGACGACGGCCGGAGTGCCGCCGGGTCTGGGTGCGTTCCATGTGCTGTGGTGCTCCTTCTGGTGATGCCGGGCGGGGGCGTGAGGGGTACCAGGCATGTCTCGGGGTGTGGTGGTGCGGCGGCCGGTGCGCGCGGACCGGGTCACGCGGGTGCGGGGGGACACCGGTACGTCCGCTGCACCGGGTGTTCGCTCGGGCTCGCCCGGAGGCGTCGGGATCAGCGGAACGGCTCGTCCCGGGGTGTCCCGGAACTGATCACGGCGACGCCGGAGACGCGGGGTGGGTGGGTGGTTATTCCGCGATCTCTTAAATCGCTTTAAGAGGTGGCCAGAGCATGCTTGTGTTTCGGGAACGTGTCAAGGGTCCTCTCACGAATGCGTACAGTGCCGCGACCCGGCGGCAAAAAGCTGCAACAGCCACACATTCACGTCGGGGCACCGGCCTCGCACCGGACCTGACGGGATCAGCACGGCGGGGCCACGGTCGGCCTGCCGCACCCGCCGGCCAGGGCATCGACGGCACGGTCGGGGCGGCGACCGAGCCAGGCGGCGACTTCAGGACCTACCGCCGGGTGTCAACCCCGAGCCGCCGACACCCGCAGGGACGATGGAGCCGAGATCGCCCGCCACATCTCCCGTCGTTTGCGGTGACACCCTTGACACAAGCCCGCGACGCCGCTGAGAGTACGAGCACCCAGAACGCTTCCGAAGCAAAGATCTAAAGCGTTCTAAGCCGATCTTTTAAAGCGCTCTAACCTGCGAAATCCAGGACCGGGTCCTCACCGGGCCGGGATTTCGGGTGCCCGCAGCCGCGCCCGCCTCGGATCCGGGGCGGGCGGCCGAGCCCGCGGGTGTCCGGGACCACGACCCGCACCCGGGACCGCGGCCCGCACCCCAGCCCCGGGCCCCGGGTGTCCGCCCCGTCGGGTGGAGAGCGGTTCTGGTCGGTTCCATCACCCCCCTGACCCACGGCACAGCGACGCGCCGGAGAGGAAGCATGATGAGTACGAGGCCGATCGGTGTGGCGGTCATCGGAGCCGGGATGGCGGGCCGGGCCCACCTCAACGGGTACCGGCAGGCCGCGACGCTGTACGGTGCCGGGCTGCCCGAGGTGCGCCGGGTCGCCGTCGCCGACGCGCACGAGCCGTTCGCACAGGACGCGGCCCGCCGGTACGGCTTCGAGCGGGCCGTCACCGACTGGCGGGCGATCGCCGAGGCCGACGACGTCGACGCGGTCAGCGTCGTGGTCGCCAACCACCTGCACCGCGAGATCGTCGAGGCCCTGCTGGCGGCCGGCAAGCACGTGCTGTGCGAGAAGCCGCTCGCCCCGTCCGTGGCCGACGCCCAGGCCATGGTGGACGCGGCCGAGGGCACCGGCCTGGTCGCGGCGACCGGCTTCACCTTCCGCCGCTCCCCCGCGATCAACGCCGTAAGGCAGCAGGTGCTGGACGGCTCGCTCGGACCGGTCCAGCACTTCAACGGGCACTACTGGTGCGACTACGGCCACAACCCCGACGCCCCCATCAGCTGGCGCTACCAGGGGCCGCTCGGCTCGGGCGCGCTGTCGGACATCGGCAGCCACCTCATCGACCTGGGCGAGTACTTCTGCGGCCCGGTGCAGAGTGTGCAGGGCGCCGTGCTCTCCACCCAGGTGCCCGACCGCCCCGTGCCGCTGGGCGCTGCGGTGGGGCACTCGGCCGACGTCGAGGTGAGCCGGGAACGGGCCCGGGTCGAGAACGACGACATCGCCACGTTCACCGCGACGTTCGCCTCCGGCGCCGTGGGCACCTTCTCGGTGTCGCGCATCGCCCGGGGCCTGGCCAACTCCCTGGGCTTCGAGGTGTTCTCGAAGGGCGGCGCGGCGACCTTCGAGCTGTCGCGTCCGGCCGAGTTCACCATCGCCGACCAGGTCACCGCCGACCCGCTGGACGGCTACCGGCGGGTGGTGGTCGGCCCCGGCCACCCCTACATCGCCGGCGGCCTGCCGATGGACTTCCCCAGCGTCGGCCACGGCCAGCACGAGTTCTTCGTCTGGCAGGCCCGCGCCTTCCTGGAGCAGATCGCCGGTCTGGACCGGCTGCCGCCCTGCCCCAGCCTCTCCGACGGGCTGCACAACCTGCGCGTCATCGACGCGATCGTCGCCTCCGCCGACGCCGGCGGCAAGGCGGTCACCGTCCAGTGACCCGGCCCGGCCCGCACCGCACCGCCGCCACCCCCCGGAAGGACTGAGGAGAGACACGCCATGAAGCTGGGCCTCTACAACGCGATCCTGCACGACCGGCCACTGCCCGAGGCGATCAAGGTCATCGCCGATCTCGGCCTGACCGGCATCGAGCTCAACACCGGCGGCTTCCTCCCCGCCGTACACGTGCCGGCCTTCGACGACATCCTGGTCAGCGACACCGCCCGGGACGACTTCCTCGGCCTCTTCGAGGGCACCGGCGTCGCCATCGCCGGCCTCAACGCCAACGGCAACCCGCTGCACCCCGATCCCGCCATCGGGGAGAAGCACGCCGAGGACATCCGGCGCTCCATCCGGCTGGCCGAACGGCTCGGCCAGCACCGCCTGGTGACGATGTCCGGGCTGCCCGGCGGCGAACCGGGCGCCACCCGCCCCAACTGGATCGTCAACGCCTGGAACTCCGCGGCCCTGGACGTCCTGGACCACCAGTGGAAGATCGTCGCGGACTTCTGGCGCGAGACCGACCGGCTCGCCCGCGACCATGACGTCAAGGTCGCCCTGGAGCTGCACCCGCAGAACGTCGTGTTCAACTCCGCGAGCGTGCACAAGCTCATCGACCTCACCGGCGCCACCCACGTGGGCGTCGAACTCGACGCCTCCCACCTGTTCTGGCAGCAGATGGACCCCGTCGCGGTCGTCCGCCACCTCGGCGAACTCGTCTTCCACGCCGCCGCCAAGGACGTCCGCATCAACCCCGGGCACGCCGCCCTCAACGGCGTCCTCGACAACAGCTTCCGCCGCCTCGCGCCCGACGAGCCGCGCACCAACCTCGGCGGTGACGAATGGGCCAACGAGTGGCCGAAGGAGTCCGCCTGGGACTTCGTCGCGCTCGGCAAGGGCCATGACGTCGCCTACTGGACCGAGTTCCTGCGCGCCCTGCACGAGGTCGACCCGGAGATGCTGGTCAACATCGAGCACGAGGACACCGAACTCGGCCCCGTCGAGGGCGTCGCGGTGGCCGCCGAGGTCCTCAAGGCGGCCGACACGGCACTCCGGGAGTCCCTGCGGCCGTGACCGCCCGGGCCCGGCCCGCCCCCTCCCGCCCCCGTCGGAACGGGGAGTGGCTCCGGCGGTCCCGCACCGCCGGAGCCGATGACATGACACCGATGAGCAGGAGACCCACCATGAGGATCGCCCTCGACCCGTACATGATCCGTGACGTGCCACTGCTCGAACTCCCGTCGGTGGTAGCCGAGTTGGGATACGAGTGGATCGAGCTCTCGCCCCGGGAGGACTTCATCCCCTTCTTCCGTCATCCCCGTGTCGACGACGCCACCGTGCGGAAGTTCCGCAAGGCGCTGGACTCGGCGGGCGTCGGCATCTCCTCCCTGCTCCCGCTGTTCCGCTGGTCGGGCCCGGACGAGGACGCCCGGCAGGCCGCCGTACGGTACTGGAAGCGCTCCATCCGGATCTGCGCGGACCTCGGCGTCGACAGCATGATCTCCGAGTTCAACGGCCGCCCCGAGGACCCGGACCGCAGCGAGGCCCAGTTCTGGAGGACGCTGGACGAGCTGCTCCCGCTCTTCGAGCGCGAGGGCATCAGGCTCACCCTGGAGCCCCACCCGGACGACTTCATCGAGAACGGCCACGACGCGGTCAACCTGATCCGGGGCATCAACCACCCCAACGTCAGCTTCCTGTACTGCGCCCCGCACACCTTCCACATCGGCGACGACGCCCCCGGCATCATCAAGCACGCGGGCGACCTCCTCACCCACGTCCACCTCGCCGACGCCTTCGACCACACCGCGTCCTCCGGCAACCGCTACATCCTCAACCCGCCCGGCACCGCGGCCCGCATCCACCAGCACCTGAACATGGGCGAGGGCGAGGTCGACTTCGACGAGCTCTTCCGCGAGCTGCGCGCGAACGGCTTCGACGGCACCCTCACCGCCTGCGTGTTCGCCTGGGAGGAGAAGGCGAGGGAGTCCTCCCTGTTCATGCGGGAGCGGATCGGCGAGTACGTGGCCGCCTGGACGTGACGCGTCACGTCGGGAACATCATCACGACATCCTATTGACATGACATTTGAGTGGCGGCATCGTACTGAGGCAGAGGACGCTGCTAAAGCGCTCTAAAACCATCGCGGTCCCGTACCGCGCCGCCAGGCCGGGATCTCCGGAGCGAAGGGAACCAGCGTGATGCCGTACGACGTGCTGACCATGGGCCGGGTCGGAGTGGACGTGTATCCGCTCCAGACGGGCGTGGGGCTGGCGGAGGTCACCTCGTTCGGCAAGTACCTGGGCGGCAGCCCGACCAACGTCGCGGTCGCGGCGGCCCGGTACGGCCGCAGCGCGGCGGTGATCACCAAGACCGGCCGGGACCCCTTCGGCGACTTCGTCCGCACGGCCCTCGACGGCTATGGCGTGGACAGCGGTTTCGTGGGGACGTCGGAGATCGCGCCGACTCCGGTGACGTTCTGCGAGATCTTCCCTCCGGACGACTTCCCGCTGTACTTCTACCGTCTGCCCAAGGCCCCCGACCTGGACATCCGGCCGGATGAGCTGGACCTGGCCGCGGTGCGCGAGGCGGCCGTGTTCTGGATGACCGGGACCGGGCTGAGCGAGGAGCCGAGCCGCTCGGCGACCCTGGCCGCCCTTCAGCACCGGGCCGAGGCCGGGACCACCGTCTTCGACCTCGACTGGCGGCCGATGTTCTGGACCGACCCCGCCGAGGCGCGGCCGTACTACACGGAAGCCCTGCGGCACACCACCGTCGCGGTCGGCAACCTCGACGAGTGCGAGGTCGCCACCGGCGAACGCGACCCGCACGCCGCGGCCAAGGCGCTGCTGGCGGCCGGGGTGGAACTGGCCGTCGTCAAGCAGGGCCCCAAGGGAGTCCTGGCCATGGACCGGGACGGCTCGGTCACCGAGATCCCGCCCGTGCCCGTGGACGTGGTCAACGGGCTCGGTGCCGGTGACGCCTTCGGCGGGGCGCTGTGCCACGGCCTGCTGTCCGGCTGGGACACCCCGCGCACGGTGGCCTTCGCCAACGCGGCCGGCGCCCTGGTGGCGGGCCGCCTGTCCTGCTCCGACGCCATGCCGACCCAGGCCGAGGTCGAGGCGAAGCTGCGCGGGGCGAACGATGCCTTCGAGCGAGAGGTGTGACGACGTGCTGTCCGACAACGTGAGCCGGATCGTGGCCGCCCGGGTGCACGACCCCGGCGCCGTCGCTGCCGCGGCGGCCCGCCGGGTGAAGGCGACCTCGCTGCTGGGCGAGCACGGCAAGGCGATGATCATCGCCGCCGACCACCCCGCCCGCGGCGCCAACGGCGTCGGCGCGGACCCCCATGCCATGGCGGACCGCTTCGAACTCCTCGACCGCCTCTGCACCGCCCTGGAGCGGCCGGGTGTGACGGGTGTCCTGGCCACCGCCGACATCCTCGAAGACCTGCTCCTGCTCGGCGTTCTCGACGGCAAGAGCGTCTTCGGTTCGATGAACCGGGCGGGTCTTGCCGGGTCGGTCTTCGAGATCGACGACCGGTTCACCGGCTACGACGCCGAGACGATTGCCGCGATGGGCTTCGACGGCGGCAAGATGCTCACCCGCATCGCCCTCTCCGACCCCGCCACCCCCTCCGTCCTGCAGGACACCGCCCGCGCGGTCAACGAACTCAACGACCGGCAACTCATCGCCATGGTCGAACCGTTCATCTCCGAGTGGCGGGACGGCAGGATCCGCAACGACCTCGCCACCGACGCCGTGATCAAGTCGGTCACCATCGCGTCGGGTCTCGGCCGCCGCAGCGCCTACACCTGGCTGAAGCTGCCGGTGGTCCAGGACATGGAGCGGGTACTCGCCGCCTCCACCCTGCCCGCGCTGCTGCTGGGCGGCGAGGTGAAGGACGCGGAGGCGGCGTTCGCGTCGTGGGGCAGGGCCCTCAGGCAGCCGACCGCGCAGGGCCTGGTCGTCGGCCGCTCCCTGCTCTACCCGGCGGGCGGCGATGTCGCCGGCGCCGTCGACAAGGCGGTGAGCCTGCTGTGAACAGCAAGTACCACCTCCCGGCCGGTACTTCGGCCGACGGCCCCTACGACCTCCTGGTCACGCCCGAGTCGGCGGGCTGGGGATACTCCGGCCTCAGGATCCTGACCCTGGCGCCGGGCGAGACGCACGCCCTGTCCACCGGTGACTCCGAGTTCCTGGTACTGCCGCTGACGGGCTCGTGCACCGTCACCACGGACGGCAGCACCTTCGAACTCACCGGCCGGACGGGCGTGTTCACCTCGGCCACCGACTTCGCCTACCTCCCGCGCGAGTCGGCGGCCGTGATCGGCAGCGCGGCGGGAGGACGGTTCGCGCTGCCCTGCGCCCGTACCGAGCGGAGCTCGCTGCCCGCCCGGTACGGGCGCAGGGAGGACGTCCCCGTCGAACTGCGGGGTGCCGGGGCCTGCTCGCGGCAGGTCAACAACTACTGCCTGCCGGGCACCTTCGACGCCGAGCAGCTGCTGGTGTGCGAGGTCCTCACCCCCGGCGGCAACTGGTCCTCCTACCCGCCGCACAAGCATGACGAGACCCGGCCCGGTCAGGAGTCGGAGCTGGAGGAGATCTACTACTTCCAGGTCTCCGGCGACGGCAACGGCTTCGGCTACCAGCGGGTCTACGGCACCCCGGACCGCCCCATCGACGTGCTCGCCGAGGTCCGCTCCGGCGACACCGTGCTGATCCCGCACGGCTGGCACGGCCCCTCGATCGCCGCGCCGGGCTACGACCTCTACTACCTCAACGTCATGGCCGGGCCCGGCCAGGACCGCGCCTGGCTGATCTGCGACGACCCCGCCCACGGCTGGGTCCGCGCCACCTGGGACGCCCAGGACGTGGACGACCGGCTGCCCTTCGGAGAGAACCGATGAACACCGTACGACTGACCACCGCCCAGGCCCTGGTCCGCTTCCTGGCCGCCCAGTACAGCGAGCGCGACGGCCAGGAACAGCGTCTGATCCCCGGCGTGTGGGGCATCTTCGGCCACGGCAACGTCGCGGGCATCGGCCAGGCCCTCCTCCAGGCCGCCACCACCGGCGAGGCGGACCTGCCCTACTACCTGGCCCGCAACGAACAGGGCATGGTCCACGCGTCGGTGGCCTACGCGAAGATGCGCGACCGGCTGGCCGCCTTCGCCTGCACCGCCTCCACCGGTCCCGGCTCCACGAACATGATCACGGGTGCGGCGCTGGCGACCACCAACCGCCTGCCCGTCCTCCTCCTGCCCTCCGACATGTTCGCCACCCGCGCCGCCGACCCCGTCCTGCAGCAGCTGGAGGACACCCGCGGCGGCGACGTCACCGTCAACGACGCCTTCCGCGCGGTGTCGAAGTACTTCGACCGCGTCCAGCGCCCGGAGCAGTTGATCCCGGCCGCGCTGGCGGCGATGCGGGTGCTGACCGACCCGGTCGAGACCGGCGCGGTGACCCTCGCCCTGCCGCAGGACGTACAGGCCGAGGCGTACGACTGGCCGGTCGACTTCTTCCGCCGCCGGGTGTGGCGCGTGGGCCGCCCGGTCCCGGAGCCCGCCGCCGTCGAGCGGGCCGCACGCCTGCTGCGGGGCGCGAAGAAGCCGCTGATCGTCGCCGGTGGCGGTGCCGTCTACTCCGGTGCCGAGACCGCGCTGCGCGCCTTCGCCGAGGCCACCGGCATCCCGGTCGCCGACACCCACGCCGGCAAGGGCGCCGTCGCCTGGGACCACCCCTACGCGGTCGGCGGCATCGGCTCGACAGGCTCCTACGCGGCCGACGAACTCGCGAAGGACGCCGACGTGGTGCTCGGCATCGGCACCCGCTACTCCGACTTCACCACCGCCAGCCACACCGTCTTCGGCAACCCCGACGTCACCTTCGTCAACCTCAACGTGGCCCGCCTCGACGCCGTCAAGCACTCGGCGGAGCCGCTGGTCGCCGACGCACGTCTGGGCATCCAGGCCCTGGCCGGAGCCCTCGACGGCTGGGAGGTCTCCGCCGCCTACCGTCGCCGTACCCGTGAACTCATCGCCCGCACCCGGGAGATCGAGGACGCGTGCTTCCACGTCGGGCACAGCCCGCTCCCCGCCCAGACCGAGATCCTGGGCGCCCTCAACGACGTCCTGGACGACCGTGCCGTGGTCATCAACGCGGCCGGCTCCATGCCCGGCGACCTCCAGCAACTGTGGCGGGCCCGGGACCCGAAGGCCTACCACGTCGAGTACGCCTACTCCTGCATGGGCTACGAGGTCGCCGCCGGCGTCGGCGCCAAGATGGCCGACCCGTCGCGCGAGGTGGTCGTACTCGTCGGTGACGGCTCGTATCTGATGATGGCCCAGGAGATCGTCACCATGGTCTCCGAGGGCCTGAAGGTCATCATCGTCCTCGTCCAGAACCACGGCTTCGCCTCGATCGGTTCACTGTCCGAGGCGCTCGGCTCACAGCGCTTCGGCACCAGGTACCGCTACCGCAACGGCGATTCGGGCCAGCTCGACGGCCACGTCCTCCCCGTCGACCTCGCCGCCAACGCGTCGAGTCTCGGCGCCGACGTCCTGCACGCCGCCTCCGTCGAGGAGTTCCGCTCCGCGATGGAGAAGGCGAAGGCCGCCACCCGCACCACCGTCGTCCACGTCGAGACCGACCTGTACGGCCCCAACCCGCCCGGCCACGGCTGGTGGGACGTCCCCGTCAGCCAGACCTCCGCCCTCGACTCCACCCAGGCCGCCTACGAGACCTACGCCGACCGCAAGCGCGCCCAGCGTCACTACCTGTAAGGACACACATCCCGTGACCACCATCCCGCACTGGATCAACGGCTCGCCGCTCCCGGGCAGCAGCACCGCACCGGTGTTCAACCCGGCGACCGGCACCGAGCAGGCCCGGGTCGTCCTCGGCGGCGCCGCAGAGGTGGACGCCGCCGTGCAGGCCGCGGCCGCCGCCTTCGAGACCTGGCAGGACTCCTCGCTCTCGCAGCGCGTCCAGGTCATGTTCGCCTTCCGCCAGCTGCTCGTCGACCACGAGGAGGAACTCGGCCGGATCATCTCCGCCGAGCACGGCAAGACCGTCGACGACGCCCGCGGCGAGATCACCCGCGGCCGCGAGGTCGTCGAGTACGTCTGCGGCCTCGGCGACGTCCTCAAGGGCTCCTTCTCCGACCAGGTCTCCCGCGGCATCGACGTCCACAACTTCCGCCAGCCCCTCGGTGTCGTCGCCGGCATCACCCCGTTCAACTTCCCGGCGATGGTCCCCCTGTGGATGCACCCGGTCGCCATCGCCACCGGCAACACGTTCATCCTCAAGCCCAGTGAGCGCGACCCCTCCGCCGCCAACTTCGTCGCCGAGCTCTACCAGAAGGCCGGCCTGCCCGACGGCGTGTTCAACGTCGTGCACGGCGGCAAGGACGCCGTCGACGCCCTTCTCACCCACCCGGGCATCGAGGCCGTCTCCTTCGTCGGCTCCACGCCGATCGCCAAGTACGTCCACGAGCAGGCGACTTCGCACGGCAAGCGGGTCCAGGCCCTCGGCGGCGCCAAGAACCACGCCGTCGTCCTCCCCGACGCCGACCTGGAGTTCGCCGCCAACCACATCACCGCCGGCGCCTACGGCTCCGCCGGCGAACGCTGCATGGCCGTCTCCGTCGCCGTCGCCGTGGGTGACGCGGCGGACGCGCTGGTCGCGGTGCTGGAACGCAAGGCGAACGAGGTGAAGGTCGGCCCCGGCGACGCCCCCGGTACCGACATGGGCCCGCTCGTCACCAAGGCCGCCCAGGAGCGGGTGGAGAACGCGGTCGGCACGGCCGCCACGCAGGGCGCCACCGTCGTCGTCGACGGCCGCGGACTGAAGGTCGACGGCCACGAGGACGGCTTCTTCACCGGCCCCTCCCTCCTCGACCACGTCACCACCGAGATGGACGCCTACCAGGAGGAGCTGTTCGGGCCGGTCCTCGCGGTCGTCCGCGCCGAGAGCCTCGACCAGGCCATCGACCTCATCAACGCCAACCCCTACGGCAACGGCACCGCGCTGTTCACCGCCTCCGGCGAAGCAGCCCGCCGCTTCCAGCGCCGCATCAAGGTCGGCATGATCGGCATCAACGTCCCGGTCCCGGTGCCCATGTCGTACTACTCCTTCGGCGGCTGGAAGGACTCCCTCATCGGCGACTCCCCCGTCCACGGCCCCGAAGGCATCCGCTTCTACACCCGCCCCAAGGTCGTCACCACCCGCTGGCCCGAACCCAGGCAGCAGGTCGCCGCCGGCTTCACCTTCCCCACCTCCAGCTGAAGGGATTTCCGACGAGAGCGATCATCGCCCGTATTTCGCGGTGACACGGCCACACGAAACCGCTGGGAATTCGGTGGAAGTCACCTGTGAAAAGATGCCGCCACAGGGCGCGCTCTGGTCACCTTTCCCATCGCTTTTCCGGCGGGTACGGCGGGCTTTTTCGCCCCGCACCGGGCATGCGGGGTTTCCGCGTACGGCCCGGAGAATGTCTGATTACGCCTGCCTCCCATCCGCACCGGAGCAGGGCCCCGCTTGAAATCCCGGCCCGTCGGGTGAGAACGTTCAAGAACCGAGAAACCGCTTCGATTTCACTCTCCGGTTTACGAATGAAGGTATGCCGCGGTGCGGAACATACGCGTTCTCGACCACAACCGACCGACCACACCCGACGGCCCCGTGGACGTGGTCGTCGTCGGGGCCGGATTCACGGGTCTGGCGGCCGGGCTGGAACTCGCCTCGCAGGGACGGCGCGTGCGGATCGTCGAGCACGCCCCGCTCGGCATCCTCGTCATGGCGTCCAACCTGACCCCCGGCGGGCTCGGCGCCGCGCTCGCCGGCCGCGACCCCCGTCTGCTGGACGCCTACCTGGCCGCCCAGGACCACCTGGCCGTGTTCACCACGCAGGTGCGGATGGAGTCACCCGCCCGGATCGCGGCCGTCGCGGGCGGCACGCCGTTGCTGCGCCACGCCATGACCCGCGCCGACCACCACGTCCTGTGCCTGGCGTTCCGCAGGACCGCGCGGCTGCTGTTCGCGGCGGGTGCGGTGGAGGTGCTGCCGCCGGCCGGCTCGGCGGGCCCGCTGCGCTCGGAGGCCGCGGTGGCCGGCTTCTGCGCGCGCGTCCGGCAGCGCGACTGGGAGCTGGTCTCCGTCCACGGCATGGCGAGCTGCCCGATGGCGCTGCCCGAACGCGGCGGTGTCTGCGACGAGTTCGGCAGGCCGCACGGCTTCTCCAACCTGTACGTGTGTGACGCGGGCGTGCTGCCGGGTTCCCCCGGCGTCAGTCCGCAGGGCACGCTCATGTCCTTCGCCCACGAGATCGTGGGCCGTCATCTGGAGACCGCGTGACCGACCAGCCGACCGTGCGGCATGCCCCGCCGAGCAGCGAAGCACCGGACGTTCCGCTGTTCGGCCCGGCCGCCGTGGTGGCGTCCTGCGCGGGTTTCGTACTCATCGGCGCGCTCCAGGCCCTGTACGGGCCGGCCATCCCGGCCTTCCGGGAGAAGTTCGCGCTCTCGCCCTCGGCCGCGGGGCTGGGGCTGAGCGCGCACTTCGTCGGCGGGGTCGTCGGTGTGCTGCTGTTCGACCGGCTCTTCGGCCGGATCGGCAACCGGCGGATCCTCGGCACGTCGTACCTGCTCATGGCCGTCGGCGCGGCGGGCTTCGCGGTCGCCCCGAACTGGCCGCTCGCGCTGGCCGCGGCCCTGCTGGCCGGTCTCGGCTTCGGCGGCATCGACTACGGCCTCAACCAGCTGTTCGCCGTCGGGTTCGGCCACCGCTCCACCGCGATGCTCAACATCCTCAACGCCCACTTCGGCATCGGCGCGATCCTCGGCCCGGCCCTGGTCGGTGCCGTCGGCTCCGACCGCTATCCCGCCCTCTTCCTCGCCTTCGCGCTGGTCGACCTGCCGCTGCTGCTGTGCCTGAAGGGCGTACGCGACGAGACGCCGCAGCCGTCCGGCGCCACCGGGACGCCCGGCACCACGGCCCCCCGGCCCCTCGCCCGCAGCCTCGCCTCAATCCTCACCGTCTTCGTCACCCTGTACGTCCTGCACGTCGGCATCGAGGCCGGCGTCGGCGGCTGGGAGCCCACCCACCTGGAGTCGGTCGGCTACGGCGCGGGGCTCGCCGCCACCGCCACCTCCGTGTACTGGCTGATGATGACCGCCGGCCGTTTCCTGGTGGCCCCGCTCACCCTGCGGTTCTCCGCGCCCGCCATCGTCACCGTCTCGTGCGCCGGCATGACGGTGTGCCTGCTCCTCGCCACGGTCCCGGCCCTCGCCCCCTACGCCTACGCCGGCGTCGGCCTCTTCATCGCCCCGATCTTCCCCACCGGCCTGCCCTGGCTGAGCAGGGTCGCGCCGCAGGCCCGTCGGGCCGGCGCCCTGGTGATCGCCGCCTCCATGGCCGGGGGCGTCGCGGCGGGCCCGGCGCTGGGCAAGGTCATCGAATGGTCCGGCACCCGCACCGTCCCCCTCCTGCTCGGCGGCGTCTCCCTGCTCTGCCTGACGGCGACCCTCTGGCTGATCCGCGCCACGGGCCGCGGCGGGCCGGGGGTGGCGGTCCAGCCCGGGGGTGGGGGGGGGGGGGCGGGGAGGGGTT
>NZ_JBHXLU010000015.1:72964-80002 GCF_042720695.1 Streptomyces sp. NPDC058457
CCTTCCGTGGGCGAGGCCGGCTGTGGTGTTGATACCCCCCCCGCCCCCCCCCCCGGGGCCGCGGGGGGCGGGGGGCCCCCCCCCCCCGCGGCTCTGGTCGGGGTTCGGCGGTCAGCCGTTGACGGGGGCGACTTCGACGTAGTCGATGTCGGGCGCCCAGGAGGAGGAGTTGGAGAACTTCAGCGTGTTGGTGCCGGCGGTGAGGCTGACGGTGGTCGGCAGTGTCCAGTAGTCGTTCCAGCTGTAGGTGTTGCGGAAGGTCAGTGTGGTGGCGGTGGAGCCGTTGACCGACAACTGGGCGGTGCGGGACTCGACGTTGGTGTTGTAGCTGTCCGAACCCGCCCGGTCGTTCTGCGCGTAGTGGATCACGACCGTGTACCGGCCGGCCGCGGACGCGCTCACGCTGCCGAAGGTGAGCGTGTTGGCGCTGCCGTCGCCGACATAGCCGACGTTCTTGCCGCCCGAGGCCCAGCCGTCGGACTGCGCCTTGGCCGCGCCGGCCAGAGTGGCGCTCTCCGCCTCGTACTTGGTGACGCCGGTGGTGTCACCGGCACCGTCCACCTTCAGATCGCGGAGGGTGAGCGTGGCGCCGCTGTTCGGGGCGACGGCGATCCGGTTGATGCCCGCCGTCAGGTACAGCCTGCTGCTGGAGGTGGTGGCCGAGCCGCCGGACGAGCCGTAGGTGGCGGCGGTGGCGCCGTTCAGGGCGAGGGCGGTGCTGCCGCCGGCCGAGGAGTAGTCGGTCCTGACGGTGTAGTAGCCGTCGGTGGGTGCGTAGGCGTCGAAGGTGGCCTTGTCGCCGGCGGCCATGACGAGCCGGCCGGTGCCGGTCTCGCCGACGTCGCTGTACGAGTACGACGGGCTGCCGCTGACGTCGGCGAGCGTGGCCTCGTACACCGTCTCGGGGGTGCTCGGTACGGCGGTCAGGTCGATCTTGTCCAGGGTGACCTGCCCGGCGGAGGTGCCGAGCGTCGAGTCGGCCACGGCGAGCGAGACGGTGTGGCTGCCGGCGCTCAGGGTGACCGGCACGGTGACGGTGGAGCGGTACTGCCAGTTCAGTGTGGACGGGTAGGTCACGAACTGCGGGTTGGCTCCGTCGATCCGCAGGACCTGCTGGGACGGGGAGCCGTTCTCGTTGCCGTAGAAGACGCGCAGGTTGTAGGTGCCGGCGGAGGGGACGCTGACCGTGAAGACGACCTTGCTGTCGCTGTTGACCAGGTAGCCGACGTCCTTGGTGCCGGAGGTGGCGTACAGCTGGGCGGTGGCATAGCTGTCGCCGGTGGCCTGGGTGACGACGGTGCCGTCGGTGATGGCCGCGTTCTCGGCCTCGTAGGAGGAGTACGACGGGACGCTGGGCGCGGTGGCGGTGCCGCCGCCGTTCGGGGTGACCGTGATGCGGTAGGCGGACATCGGGTTCAGGCCGGTCAGCGGCACCGTGATGGAGCCGCCGGAAGGGGTGTAGGCGGCGCGGGACACGGTCTGCGGTGGCGCGGAGGCGCCTTCGTAGCCGCTCCAGTCCAGGGCCTGGACCGTGACCTCGACCTTGCTGCCGAAGGTGCCGCCCGGGATGTTGTTGATCACGACGTTGGTGTCGGTCGAGGATCCGCCCACGATCACCTGGGCCTGCTTGCGGCCGGTGTCGAGGGAGGCGATGCCCTGCAGGGTGTCCTGGACGTTGAGCTGCGGCGGGGTGCTCTTGACGGTCTGCCCGGTCATCCCGGCGTACCAGTGCCAGAACCACCATGACCCGTTGGGGACGTTGGTGTGCACGGTGTTGCCGGACATGTTGCCGGCGATGTCCCAGTACGGCTGCTGCGCGTAGACCTTGGTGTCCTCGAACATCGAGGCCCACTGGATCATCTGCCCGGGCACCGACAGGTCGCGCCGGTTGGCGTACTCGTCGATGTTGATCGGGATGGCGCTGATACCGCGCGCGGTCTCCAGCGCGCGGTACGCGGTGTAGTGGGAGCGGTAGTCGGCCAGCGAGCTCGGGCCCAGCTCGTGCCAGGTGAACACGTCGGGCAACTGACCGTTGGCCTTGGTGTAGGTGAGGAAGTCGCCGAAGAACCTGCTGTTGAAGTTGGCGGTGTTGGGGCCGGCTATCTTCGCGGCCGGGTAGTCGGCCTTGATCCGCGCGTACACCGTGCTCCAGTCGGACTCGAAGCTGCTGAGCGCCGAGGCGTAGGTGCTGGAGTTCGAACTGGTCAGCCCGGTGTACCAGTTGCCGTCCGGTTCGTTGAACGGGACGAAGACCACGTTGGCCGCGTACGAGGTCGCCTTCACCGCGTTCACGGCGGTGTCGACCTTGGTCAGGTAGTCGTCGATGCCGTTGTTCTGGTACGGCCAGTCCGAGTACTCGTCCTGGATGTTGGTGTACATCGTCCCGCCGCCGTTGCGGAAGAACGAGGGGGCGACCTGCAGGATGTCGCCGTTCGGGTGCTGGGCACCGTTCGGGGGCTTCTGGGAGCCGGTGGTCAGCTTCAGGGGCGCCAGCAGGTTGTCACCGGGGACTCCGTCGTCGCTCTGGCCGTAGAGCGCGCCGTTCGAGCCGCGCAGGACGGCGCCGGTGGTGGTGCCGAGGTCCACGGTGAAGGTCTGGCCGGCCGCCGCGGCCGGCGGCGGTACGGCGAGGCCGGCGCCGACGAGCGCGGCGGCGGCCAGCAGGGTCGCGGACAGGCGCGATCTCGTACGACGGCGGGACGGCGGGGCCGCCTCCGGGGTGCGGGTACGGAAAGGCATGGGTACCTGGCTTTCCCCTCCCGCCACGCTGCGGGAGGACGAGGTTGGGGCCGGAACCGAGCTGTGTTAGCGCTCACATCCCCCGCGGATGGAGCAGTGTGCCGTACGCGATGCCTGTTTGTCAGCGGCCCGGCGCCGGGCCGGTGCTCTCGCGGACGATCAGCTCGGGCTCCCGCCACAGGGGCGGCGGCGGGGCGTTCTCCGGGTCGAGCAGCCGGTGCAGCATCCCGAAGGCACCGCGGCCGAGCCCCTCGAAGTCCAGTCGCACGGTGGTCAGGGCCGGGTGGGTGTAGCCCGCGTACGCCGCGTCGTCGAAGCCGGCCACGCTCAGATCGCCCGGCACCTCGCGGCCGGCCTCGCGGGCCGCGCGCAGCACGCCGAGCGCCAGTTCGTCGTTGCCGCACAGCACGGCGGTCACCTGCGGGTCGGCGACCAGGGCACGGGCCGCCAGATACCCGGATCGCGGGCTCCAGCCGCCTTCCAGCGGCTCGGGGACGGGCCGCCCGGCGTCGGCGAGGGCCTCCCGCCACCCCTCGGCGCGCTGGCCGACCCTGGTGGTGGACGAGGGGATCGCCACGTGGTGGACGGTGCGATGGCCCAGGCCGATCAGATACCGGGTGGCCTGGGCCGCCGCGGCACGGTCGTCCAGCCAGGCCTCGGGCCGGTTGCCGCCGTACCCGTCCCGGGGCCGCTCCACGACCGCGGCCGCCGGGAACTCCGCGGGCAGCGCACGCCAGGCGCGCTCCCCCGGCGCGTTGAAGGCGATGACGAGCACCGGCTCACCCGGCCTGGCAAGCCGGCTCGCCACGTCCTCCGGCGTCAGCGGCGCACGCTCGTCCAGGACGCTGATCGCCACCGTGAACTCGGCCGCCCGTGCGGCCTCCTCGATGCCGCGCAGTGCCAGGGACGCCCCGTACAGGGTGGTGTCCGAGGTGAGCACGGTCACCGAGCGCACCAGTCCGCCGGCCAGTGCCCGTGCGAGCCGGTTGGGCTTGTAGCCCAGCTCGTCGATGACCTCAAGCACCCGGTCCCGGGTGGCCTTGCGTACCTTGGGGCTGCCGTTGACCACGCGGGAGACGGTCTGGTGGGAGACCCCGGCCGCCTTGGCCACGTCGAAGATGCTGACCGAGCGGTGCCGGTCGGCACCGTGCCCGGGGGGTTCCCCGCCGTGCGGGGCCGGGGCGGGCTGCTGCATGCTGGGACTCCTGGCGGACGGCGGGGCGGGCTGCTCCTGCAGTGTTAGCGCTAACACTATCGGGTGCGACACGTGAGGGCGATGGGGCGGACGAGGTCGGCGTTGCGCCGGCCGGTGCCCAGGACCCGGGCGAGGGCGGCGTCGTGGGGCCTGCCGAACTCCTCGTGGCGGGCGACGAGCCTGCGGACGCGTTCCGTTCCCGTTCGTCCAGCTCGCAGAACCACACCTCCGGATCGTCCGCAGCACGCCGGCCCCGCACGCCGGAGTCATGGGGCCGTCCCAGCTCCTGGCCGACCGCATCCACGCCCCGCACCGCGGACCGGAACTCATCGACAGCCACCTGGAATCGAGCCGCCGGGGAGCGGACCGAGGAGCACGCCGAGGCGGCCGGTGCGTGCCGGGGACCGGAACTCCGCCAACCGGCCCCCGACCGCTCAGGGTTTCTTCTCGACGTCCTTCACCGAACTCGGCCCCAACTGCTTGGCGCTGGCGTACTCCGGCATCGTCATGGGCTGGTCGAACAGGAAGAACGACTGGTTCGTGCCGACCGTGAACTCCATGTACGCGCCCGTCGTGGCGTCGAAACCGTAGTAGGCGTTGCAGGTGGAACCCGACGTGTACGTGCCGTCCATGCCGGGCTGCGCGAGGACCGCGACGCCCTCGGAGTAGGTCTCCACCCTCTCCGTCGGCGTGAGCATCTTGCAGCGCGGCACCGGCAGGCCCTTCATGATGAAGTACCCGTACTCGCCCTTGGCGTTCTGGATGTAGACGTACGAGAGTTTGCCCCGCTTCCCCCACGTCCTGATCCACTGGTTGATCGATTCGCGGGTCGGCGAGTACTGCATCGGGACCGCCGGCTGCTCGGCCACGAGGTGGTCGTAGGTCTCCTGCTTGCGCTTGTTCTCCTTGTCCTGGCTGGAGTCGCTGGTGCAGGACGCCAGGGCCAGGCCCACGACGAGCGCGACGACGACGGCCAGGGCCATACGTGCGAACTTCTTCATGCGGTGCTGCCCTCTTCCCGGGTGAGATGGGGATCAGTTGGTGCACTTCGTGCGCTTGGCGCCGACGTCCAGCCGGTACGGCAGATCCTTGTCGCGGAAGGGCGCGCGGTGTTCCTGGGCGGCCTTCGAGTTGTAGTCGTTGACCGACTCGATCCGGGTGGCCCTCAGCGCGGTGATCGACTGGTCGATCTGTGCCGTGCGGGTCTCCGAAGCGGTCTTCCGCTCCTCCTGGAGCACCTTGATCGTGCCTTCGGCGTTCTGCACGGCCTCGCAAAGATCGAAGAACTCCTCGTAGGTGGTCTGCCGGAACTCGCCCGAGCCGACGGTGTTCCCACGCTGCTCCGCCGCACCGCGGAACGGGGCGGTGACCCACGCCGCGCCGCCGAAGGCGAACACCCCGATCAGGTACAGCACCGCCAGCCCGACGACCCCGACGACCGCCCAGGCCGCCAACCGTGCCCCCTCGCGTATCTCCCCCATGGCATCCCCCTTCACAGGCGGCTCCGCCGTGTGGAACCACCTCCCGCGAAGGAGGACACGGGCATCCGGCGAAACGGTTCCGCCGGCGCTTCGACGACACCCCTCGCCGAACCGCGACGCGATACGGGCCCGAAGAACCACGTCCTCCGCCGCATGCACTTCACGGATGGAGGACCGGGTACTGCTCATGTCGGCCTACTGGCGCGCGAATTCGACGATGCGCCGACTCGCGCCGCTCTTCGGCATCTCGAAGTCCGAGGAAGAACCTCCGGTAGAGGGATCCCGGGTTCCGGGGGCGGTGCAGATCCGCGGAGACCGTCGGCCACCGCCCGCGGAGCAGAGAAGTGCACGCCGCCTGCGCGGTGTCGGCTCGCGGGCTCAGGCGAGGGCGGCGGCCAGCAGGGCGAAGGCGGCGATGATGACGGCGACGCGGACGTAGTGGAAGCGGTCCCAGCGGTTCATCTGCTCCTTCCAGTCCTGGGGCAGGTTCCCGGTGGTCCACGTCTTGGTCCGGTTGTTGATCGGGACGAGCAGCAGGACCGACATGATCACGCTGAGGATCAGCAGCGCGGCGGCGATGACGACGAGGCCGGCGCCGTGGCGGTGCCGTCCGGCGACGGCCCAGACCGCACTCAGGACGAGCGAGCCGATGTACCAGAACGGCATCACGGCGCCGAGCATCCGGGCCCCGTGGGTGCGGCCGCGCAGGCCGTTGTCGCCGGGGAGTCCGTGGAGGATCGGGTTGATGACAAAGGCGACGGAGAACTCCACCCCCACCATCACTCCGACGACCACGGTGGTGACGACCTTGAGCGCGTCGAGCATGATGACCCCTCCTGGAATCTAGCGCTGCTAGATGATGAGGCAACGCTAGTACTACCACCGCTCGATTGTCTAGCAGCGCTAGAATCCAACCATGTCGGTACAGGAACGCAAGCAGCGCGAACGGGCGGACCGCGAGCGCCTCATCGTGGCGACGGCCCGCAGACTCGCCGAGCAGCAGGGCTGGGACGCGGTCACCACCCGCCGGCTCGCCGAGCGCATCGAATACAGCCAGCCCGTCCTCTACAGCCATTTCCGCAGCAAGCGCGAGATCATCGGCGCCGTCGCCCTCGAGGGTGCCGCCGAGATGGCCGCGGCGCTGCGGGCCGCGACCTCCACCGCGGACGGCCCTCGCACCCGGGTCACCACCCTCGCCCGCACCTACCTCGACTTCGCCGAGTGCAACCCGGCGGTCTACGACGCCATGTTCCAGCTCGACGGCGGCCTGGCGTTCGCGAACGAGGACACCCCGGAGCCGCTGAAGGACGCCTTCGCCGCCCTGCTGGAATGCCTCGGCGAGGTCGCCGGGGACGGCGTACACCCGGCACTGTTCACCGAGGTGTTCTGGGCGGCCCTGCACGGGCCGGCGACCCTGACCCGGGCGGGACGGCTGCCTCCGGAGGACGCCGAGCGCAGGGTGGAGCTGCTGGTGGACCGACTCACCATGCTCTGACACACCGTCCGGGCGGCCGGGGGGGCGGGGGGGCGGGCGCCCCCCCCCCCCCCCCGCCCCCCCCCCCCCCCCCGCCCCCCCCCCCCCCCCCCCGCGCCCCCCCCCCCCCCCCCGGGACCGGCGGCGGC
>NZ_JBHXLU010000015.1:80012-159460 GCF_042720695.1 Streptomyces sp. NPDC058457
GGTCCGGGCGGCCGGGGGGCGGGGCCTCCCGCCCGGCCCGCCGCCCTACGGCACCACCGCTCAGGAACCACCGCACCGAGAATCCCCGGCACGAACGAGACCCAGCGGGAACAGGCGGCGGTCGGCCGATGTCGTTGGCCGGGGTCACCCCTCCGGCAGACCCGCCTGGCCCATCAGCACTTCGCGTGAGGCGGAGGCCTCGGCAACGATTCGAGCGATGCCGTGACCCACCGGGCGCCCGCACCTGCGCTCTTTCTCGATCAGGGCACCCCGGAGCAGGATGCGCCGCCAACCGCGGCACTGGCGGCCCCCTTCCCGGCGCGACCTCCAGACTCCGCTCCGGCACGGCCACCGACCGCCGGCGGATTCCCTTGCCACACGCAAGCCGCGAGCCCTTGACACGGGCAACATAACGGCAACAGTGTATCCATTATGAGCCTCTGGTCCGATCCCCAGCCCGACTCGCAGTTCGTCGCCGTCGACGGCCTGCGTGTCCACTACAAACGCGCCGGACAAGGTCCCGCCCTCGTGCTGCTCCACGGCAGCGGTTCGTCCCTGCATCACTTCACCGAGGTCGCGGGCCTGTTGTCGTCGTCGTTCGACGTCATACGCCCCGACCTGCCCGGGTTCGGCCTGACCGGCCCACGCAGGGACCGCGACTACCGCATGCAGACCTACGCCGCGACGGTCGCCCGCTTCCTGGATGTCCTGGGCCTGACCCGCTACGCGCTGGCCGGGAATTCGCTGGGGGGCAACATCGCCTGGAACGTCGCGCTGGACCACCAGAGGCAGGTCAGCGCTCTGGTGCTGGTGAACGCCACCGGCTACCCGGAGAAGACGCTGCCCGCGGGGATGCGCATGGCCCGCAACCCGCTGCTGCGGCCCCTGCTGCGCCGGGCCATGCCGCGCCGCGTCATCGAACGCAACCTGCGTACAGCCGTCGGCCCCCGCTCGACGATCGTCGACGACGTCATGGTGGACCGGGCGTACCAGCTGATGAGCCGGCGCGGGAACCGGTCGGCCTTCGTCGACCTGGTCAACACCGACCAGCCGGACCGCAGCCGTCTGATCCCCCGCATCACCGCGCCCACGCTGGTTCTGCGCAGCGCGTGCATCGACGGCCAGCACTTCACCCGGGACATCCCCGGGGCCCGGGAACTGGTGCATCCCGACGGCGGACACCTGCTGCCGGAGGAGGAGCCGCGCTGGGTCGGCGACGCCATCGAGACCTTCCTCGGTTCCCGGGTCGACGACGCACAGTGGCGGCAAGGAGGCCGACAGTGAAGTACTGCACTGCGCCCGGCGAGGACCGCGGGCTCGACACCGCCTCCCGGAAGAGCCTTCGCGGCAGCTTCGTCGAGCTGTCCGACGGCGTCACGCAGTACGAGCTGAGCGGGCCGGAGCAGGGCGATGTCGCCGTGTTCATCGGCGGACTCACCGTCCCGCTTCCGTTCTGGGACGGCCTGGCGTCGGAGCTGCGTGCGAAAGGACTGCGGACGCTGGTCTACAGCCTGTACGGGCGCGGGTACTCGGACCGGCCGAAAGCGCGGTACGACGAGGCGCTGTTCGTCCGCCAGCTCGCCGAACTGACCGACCGGCTCGGTCTCACGCGCCCCCTGCACGTCGTCGGCACCTCGATGGGCGCGCTGATCGCGATGGCCTACACGACCAGGTGCGCGGAGCGCGTCTCCACCCTCACCCTCGTCGACACCGCGGGCCTCCGGGACAGGCCGCCACTGCCGCAGTGGGTCCTGGGCAGTGACCTGCTGACCTCCTTCGTGGCCAGGCGGTCCGGACGCCGGCTCCTCGACGGCCACATGGGAAGCGAGGTCCGCGATCCGGCCAAGGGCGCCGAACTGGCCGTCATGCTGCGTGACGCCTCCAGGTACGAGGGCTCCCTGCACGCGGTCTTCGACACGTTGCAGCACTTCCCTCTCCACCGGCGGGCCGAGTTGTTCCGGCGCACCTCCCAGTCGGGTGTGCCCACGCTGCTGCTGTGGGGGGCCGAGGACCACGTCACCCCCATCGAGCAGTTCGACCGGGCGCGCACCCTCCTGAAGCCGCTCGAGTCCCACGTCATCGACGAGTGCGGCCACATGCCCCCCTTCGAACACCCGGGCGTGGTCGCGGACAGGATCAGCGCCTTCGTGGAAACCCACTCCGAAAGGCTTGAGGCATGACGGCCGGCAACGTCATCGACGTCCTGATCGTCGGGGCGGGCCCGTCCGGTACGGCGCTCGCGATCGACCTGGTCCGGCGCGGCCTGGACGTCCGTGTCGTCGACAGGGCGCCGCAGGCGTTCGGCGGGTCCCGGGCCAAGGGTGTGCAGCCGCGCAGTCTTGAGGTGCTCCACGACCTGGGCGCGCTGGACGACGTGCTGGCCGGGGGCAGCGTCTATCCGCTGCTCGGTGTCCATCTCGGGCCGCTGGCGGTTCCGTGGCGCATGTTCCCCCACAAGCAGGCCACTCCTGATGTTCCCTATCCCAACACGTGGCTGATCCCCCAGTTCCGCACGGACCGAGCCCTCCACACCCGGCTCGAACAGCTGGACCACGGCGCCGAGTTCGGCAAGGAACTGGTCGGGCTGGCCCAGCACACGGACACCGCCGTGGCCAAGGTGGCGGGCCCGGACGGCATCGAGGAGATCCCCGCCCGGTACGTCGTGGGAGCGGACGGCGGTTCGAGTCAGGTCCGCAAGCAGCTCGGCGTCGGCTTCGTCGGGTCGACCGACGAAACCGACCGGATCCTCATCGTCGACGCCACGGTCAGCGGCCTGTCCCGCAACCGGTGGCACATGTGGCCCGGCCGTGGCGGGAGGCTCATCGGCGCCTGCCCGCTGCCCGGCGACGACATGTTCCAGTGGATCATCCGGCTGGCGCCCGATGAAGAACCCTCCCTGGACAGGGACCAGATCGCCGAACGGATCCGCTCGCACACCCGCAACCGGCGCATCCAGCTGCACGACATCCGGTGGACCTCCGTGTTCCGGCCCAACATCCGCCTGGCCGAGCACTACGGCCGCGGACGTGTCTTCCTCGCCGGTGACGCCGCGCACGTGCACACCCCGGCCGGCGCCCAGGGGCTGAACACCGGTGTCCAGGACGCCTACAACCTCGGCTGGAAGCTCGGCCAGGTCCTCGCCGGGGCCGACCCGCACCTGCTGGACACCTACGAGGCGGAGCGCCAACCCATCGCCGCGGGTGTCCTCGGGCTGTCCACGGAGAAGTGGGCCGGCATCTCCAAGCTCGACCCGTCGAGCATGAAGCGCGGCAAGGACGAACAGCAGCTCGCCCTGACCTACTACGGCGGGCCGCTCGCTCCCGCCGACGGCCAACGCACCGGCACGCTGCGGGTGGGAGACCGCGCCCCGGACGCCGAGCTGATCGGTCCCGACGGCGCCCGGCTGCGGCTGTTCGACACCTTCCGGGGGCCGCACTTCACCGCCGTCGCCTACGGCTCGCCTGCCGCCCGCGCTGTCGAACAGCTCGACTGGCCCACGACGGGCGCCCAGTTGAAGAGGATCACCATCGATACCCGCGGGAACGCCGACCGCGCCTTCTCCGATTCCGCGAACACGCTGAAGCGGGCCTACGGCCTGACCGGAGACGCCCTGCTGCTGATCCGTCCCGACGGCTACATCGGGCACATCGCCACCCGGGACTTCCTCACCACCACGCAAACGGCCGCGCAGGCGATGACGCCTCGGGCAAGGAGCCGCACCGTGTCCCAGAAGAGCCGCCCCAGCACCGGTGCCGGGGCCACCGAATGAGCCGCACGCTCCTGCGCGGTGCGCAGGTCGTCACGATGGCGTCCGACCGGCCCGACGCCGAACCCGTCGACGTCCTGGTCGAGAACGACCGTATCGCCGCCGTCGGCAGGGACCTCGAGTCGTCCGCCGCGGAGGTCGTCGACCTCTCCGGCCGTATCGTCATCCCCGGCCTGGTCAACGCCCACCTGCACACCTGGCAGACCGCGCTGCGCTCCGTGGGCGCCGACTGGACGCTGATGGAGTACCTCACCCACCTCCACGGCGAGTGCGTCGGCGACTACACCCCCGACGACATGTACGTCAGCAACCTCGCCGGCGCGCTGAACCAGATCAACTGCGGTACGACCACCCTCGGCGACTGGTGTCACAACAGCCTGACGCCCGAGCACGCCGACGCGGCCGTCGAAGGCCTCGTCCAGGCCGGGATCCGCGCCGCCTTCCTGCACGGCACGCCCTATCGTGCCCCGGACATCCCGCACCCCCTCGGCGAGATCGACCGGCTGCTGGAAGGGCCCGTCCGCCGCCACGCCCTGCTCACCCTCGGCATGGCGCTCCAGGGCCCCCAGTACTCAGCTCCCGAGACAGCCGTCGCCGACTTCCGCGCGGCCGCCGAACGCGGACTCGTCGTGTCGATGCACCAGAGCGGCGGCGAGCTCGCGCCAGGCTGGGAGGCCCTGCGCGCCGCCGGCCTGTTCAGCCCGCGTACGAACGTGGTGCACGGAGCAGACCTGCCCGACGAATGGATCAAGACGCTCGACGAGGCGGGCGTCACCTTCACCAGCACCCCCGAGAACGAACTCGGCCAGGGCCACGGGGCCTTGGTCACCGGCGCGCTGCTGCGCCTGGGCAGCGCCCCCTCCCTGGGCACCGACGTGGACACCGTCGTACCGGGGAAGGTCCTCACCGCCGCCCGGATCGCCCTCGCCCACCAGCGCGGCCTCGACCACGCCCACCACCGGCGGACGACCGGCACGTACGCCGACGCGCCGTCGGTCACCGGCAGGCAGGCGCTGGCCTGGGCGACCGTCGAAGGAGCCAAGGCGCTCGGTCTCGCCGACCAGGTCGGCCGGATCGAGCCGGGCATGCAGGCCGACCTGGTCGCCGTCGACGCCCGGGCGCTCAATCTCTGGCCCGCGCACGCCCCGGTCGCCACGGTCCTGCACGCCGACATCGTCAACATCGAGGCGGTCATGATCGCCGGTCGCTGGCGCAAGCGGGACCACACCCTGCTCCACACCGGCCTCGACGAGGTGCAGGACCGGCTGCTGCGGTCGGGACGGCGGCTGCTGAGCACGATGCGCACCGGCCCCTCCGCCTCCTCCTCTGCCGCCTGACCGGAAAGAACGCCACATGAGCACCCACCAGCCCGGCGAGGCTGTGACTACAGGTCGCGGGGGCGGCACATGACCGTTCCCGACTCGCGCGCCCGCCTGCCCGGAACTCCCCTGTCACCGCGGGCAGGCGGGCGTCCGCTCCGGCGGACCGTGTCGCGGGGCACGGCGTTCTGGCTGGTGGCTCTGGCTTTCCACATCACCATGCTGGGCGCCACTCTGCCGACACCGCTGTATCCGCTCTACCAACGGCAGCTGGGTTTCTCGACCCTGACGACCACGGTGATCTTCGCCGCCTACGCGCTGGGTGTCCTCACCGCCCTGGTGTTGTTCGGGCGGGTCTCCGACGCCATCGGACGCCGACGAACCCTGCTGCCCGGACTCGCCTGTTCGGCGCTCAGCGCGATGGTCTTCCTCACCGCGCACGACCTGGCGCTGCTGCTCGTGGCACGGCTGCTGTCGGGACTGTCGGCCGGCGTCTTCACCGGCACCGCGACGGCCACCCTGGTCGACCTGGCCGGCCAAAACGGTTCCGAGCGCGCCACCCTGGTGGCCACCGTGGCGAACATCGGAGGCCTGGGGGCAGGACCGTCGGTGTCCGGCACGTTGGCCCGACTCGCCCCCGATCCACTGCGGTTGCCCTTCCTGGTTCATCTGCTCCTGCTGACCTGCGCGGTGGTGGGCATCTGGCTGACGCCCGAGCCCGTGCCGACGTCCACGCCGCGCCCACGCCTGCGTGTCACCCGGCCGCGCGTGCCCGCCGCGATGCAGGCCACCTTCGTCCGGGCCTCCACCGCCGGCTTCGCCGGATTCGCCGTGCTCGGGCTGTACACCTCGGTCGCACCGTCCTTCCTGAGCCGCCTCCTCGGCCTTCCCGACCCGGCCCTGGCCGGCGCGGTCGCCGGCACCCTGTGCGCGGCATCGGCACTGGGCCAGATCGTCCTCGTGAAGCCACTCGGTCACAGAGCTCTGCCCGTCGCGTGCGGGCTGATCGTCGTCGGCATGGCCCTGCTCGCCGCCGGGCTCGCCGCAGCCTCACTTCTCCTGCTCGTGGCCGCCGGGGCGGTGGCGGGGCTCGGTCAGGGCGTGGCCTTCCGGGGCGCCCTGACCGTGCTCAACTCAAAGGCTCCCAGCGCGCGACGCGCCGAAGTGGCCTCCGCCTTCTTCGTGGTGATGTACACGGCGACCTCGCTGCCGGTGATCGGTGTGGGCCTGGCCGCCGGCGCGGTGGGGCTGCGAACCGCCGGGACGGGCTTCAGCCTCGGCGTGGCGCTCCTGGCCGCAGGCGCCCTGGTGGCCCTCCGCGGACAGGGCAGTGGCATGAACCCCGAAGAGCACGCCCCATGAACAGCTCCGCACCTGACACACCTCCCGCATCCGAGAGACCGACCATGCCCTTTCTGATCATCATGGCCCTCTACGCCGTACGGATTTGCCGGGCCCCCGTGGACGTACGCCTGAAGAAGCGTCACGCCGGCCCGTTGGCCGTGGCGGCCGGTGGCGTGGTCCTGTACCTGGCCTGGGACCGGCTGCGCCCCGACGGCATCAACACGCTGTACTTCGTCGGGGAGTTCGCCGGAGTCGCCGCCGCCTACCTGATGTCATGCACACTGATACTGGCCACCCGGCTGCCATGGCTGGAGCAGTGGTTCGGCGGCCTGGACCGCATGTACTTCCGGCACAGGCAGTACGCCCTGCTCTCCATGCTCCTGCTCACCCCCCACATCCTCTTCCACTTCCTGTTCGCCGGGCGCGCGTACAGAGACGTCGACGCCCACCAGGCGGCTCAGCTCGTGGGGATCGGGCACCTGCTCGGTGCGGGATCGGCCATCGGCCTGCTCGCGCTCGTCATCGTCTCGCTGGGCCAGGTCGGCCGGATCCTGCGGCTGCCGTACGAGCGCTGGCTGCTCCTGCACCGCCTGACCGGCCTGCTGCTTCTGACCGCCCTCGTCCACGGCTGGATCCTCGACCTCGTCATCGACGGATCCACACCTCTCCTGGCCGTCTACCTCACCATGGGCCTCACCGGCATGGCCGCCTATGTCTACGACGAACTGGCGCTGCGCCGCAGGGAACCCCGAGCCGACTACACCATCGGCCGCATCCACCGCCCCACCTCCGACGTCATCGACCTCACCCTCACCCCCGTCGGCACGGAAGGACTGCCCCTGACGGGCGGCCAGTTCGTGTACCTGCGTGTCGGAGGCCGCCGCGCCTGGCGCGAACACCCCTTCAGCGTGGCCGGAGTTCACCCCGACGGCACAGTGCGCCTCACGATCCGGGCGCTCGGCCGTGGCACCCGGAGGATCTACGGCGACGTACGCGAGGGACTGCCCGCCACCCTCAACGGCCCCTATGGCATGTTCGACCACACCCTCGGCGGAACGCGCCAGATCTGGATCGCCGGCGGCATCGGCATCGCCCCCTTCCTCGGCTGGCTCACCCACCCCAGCGGCACCCTGCCCGCCGCCGACCTCTTCTACTGCGCCCCCGACGCCGAAACCGCGCCGTTCCTGCCGGAACTCACGGCAGCCGCCGAACATCTCCCCCACCTGCGGCTGCACCCGACCTTCAGCCGAACCCACGGCCGCCTGACCGCCGACCGTATCCAGCAGGCAGCCGGTCCGATAACTCCTGACCTGCACGTCTTCCTCTGCGGCCCTGCCGCCATGGTTGAGGACCTCAGCCGCACCCTGCACCGCCAAGGCCTTCCCCGAGACCACGTTCACGCCGAGCACTTCACCTTCCGCTGAAGCCTGGCCGGCCTCCAGCGCACGGCGACGCCCAGCCGTACGCGGGGGCCGCGGAGCCGGCGCCTGGGCCGACCCGTCCGCGCGGGTCAGTCGCCGCCCCGGAGACGGCCGAGCCCGTCGAGGACGAGATCGAGCCCGAAGGCGAACTCGTCCTCCAGAGGCACGGGCATCCAGGCCGCCACCGCCACGGTGGCGGGATACCGGGACGGATCGGCCTCCCGGAACACGGCGGACGCCTCAGCCCCGTCGAGCTGTGCCGCTCCACCGGGCCCCCTGAACTGGATCGCGAAACCCAGCACATAGCGCGACAGCGTCGCGTAGGCGTGCGCCGCGGTCTTCGGCGGGAATCCGTCAGCGAGCAACGCCGCGATGCAGGACTCACGCACGGCCATGGCATGGGGGCCGATGGGGATCCGCTCGACGAGCAACGGCGCCACACCACGGTGCCGGCCCAAGGCGTCGAACATGGCCTGCGCCACCGTACGGCAGGCCCCCTGCCAGCCGGCCGCGGCCAGTTCGTCCCCCTTGATCTCGACCGTGCCGAACACACGGTCCACCACGTGCGCCACGAGAGCGGAGCGGTTGTCGAAGTGCCGGTAGAGGGTGGCCGTCCCGGATCCCAGGCGTTGCGCGAGCGTCCGCATCGACAGGGCCTCGGCGCCCTCCTCGTCGACGATCTGCAGCGCCGCGGCGACGATCCGCTCCAGCGGAACGGGCGGACGCCCCGGAGAACGCCGCACCGACGCCCCACCCCCCTGCTTCTGATCACGTGGCATCGACACGCGAAAAGTATGCCTTCTCCAGCTCCGGTTCAATTAAAGGTAACACTGTAACCATTATTTTTACCGGCAGGGCTTGGAGTTCGGGCACGGACGGTGCGCCGCACACGCCTCAGTCGGCCACGAGATGCTCCAGCGAACGCCGGACACGACCGTCCCGGATCGGAACGCAGTCAGGCGGGAAGTCCTGGACGACGTCGGCTCCGACGCCCTTCAGACCTTCGAGGAACCCGGGCAGGTGATCCATCGCGCCGGTGGCGAGGTCGTGCAGGACGACCAGGCTCCAGTCGCGGGTGGCGATGTCGGCCAGGCAGGTGTCCACCCAGCCGTCCGGGTCGTCCCAGTCGCGGGGGACGCTGTTCCAGAGCACACAGGTGTGCTCGTCGCGCCGGAGACGGGCGAGACCTGCCCGGCTGAAGAGCAGCCGGTCCTGGATGCCGCCACGCCCGTACGGGCGGAACAGCCTTCCCGGGGTGGCGAGTTCACCGATGAGGCGCTGGGCCTCGCCGATCTCGCGCCGGGCGGTGTCGGCGTCGGGGCTGTCGCCGAGCTGCACCGAGTGGGTCAGGGTGTGGTTGCCGATCCAGTGCCCGGCCCCGGCGGCGCGCTCGGCCGCGGCGCGGTTCGCCGGATCACGGAGGTTGTCGCCGACGAGGAAGAACGTGGACTTCACCCCATGGGCGGCGAGCGTGTCGAGCACCTGATGGGTGACCGCCGCCGTCGGGCCGTTGTCGAAGGTCAGCGTCACCTTCACGCTTGCTCCCCGCCGCGCCGCGTACGGTACTGCAGTCCTCCGACGATGAGGTCGGCGACCACGTCGGCGTGCTCTGCGACCACCCGGGGATCGAGCGGATCACCGGGGCCGAGACGGCGGGCGAGCCCGAGGAGGCTGTACGGGGCGCTGGCGCCGTGCGCCACGAGGAAGTGCAGCGTACGGATCGGCACGGGCGCGATCTCGCCCTTGTCCATCAGGTCACGCAGGGGCGCGGTGAGCATGCCGAGGACCGGCTCGATGTGCCGTTCGTACACATGGAAAAGCCGGGGCGTCTCGGCGACGCCCTCGATGTTGACGAGGCGGAGCACCTCGGGGCGACGGGCGTGGACGAGGACGAAGCGGCGGATGATCCGGCGCGTCTGCTCCAGCGGCCCGCCCTCGGTGTTCTCCAGCTCCGGCAGCAGCTCGGCCGCGATGCCGGCGAAGGCCCAGTCGACGGTGGCGTACCAGAGCTTCTCCTTCGATCCGAAGCGCTGGTGGATGAGGTTGTGGCTGACCCCGAGCTCGCGGTTGAGCGCCGCGACGGAGGCTCCGTCGTAGCCCTTCTCCGCGAACATCCTCAGGGCCCCGCCCAGGATCTCGTCGAGGGTCGCGGGGGCGAGTTCGGCCGGCGGTCGTCCGGTACGCGAGATGGCAGGGCTCATGGTCGCAATGCTAACGCCAGATGTTGACCCTCATCAATTTAAAGTTGATACTCATCAACATCTGGCGGGGTGCGAGGACGACGCCCGCCGTCTGGAGGCAGTCATGAAACGTGAAGACCACGTGGTCGGCGAGACCTTCGCCTACCGCTACCCCCATCCGGAGGCCGACCACGTGCTGCTCGTACAGCACGGCATCGGCGGCCACGGGGGGATCTACGACACCTTCGCCGCCCACTACGCGGGGCTCGGCGCGGAGGTGTGGTCCATGGACGCGCCGAGCCACGGCCGCTCCCGGACGATCCGGCCTGCCGGGCGGTTCACCCTGGACGAGTGGACGACCGCGGCCGTCGAGATGGGCGAGCACATCGCCGCCGAGACCGGGCTTCCCGTGTTCGTGAAGGGCTCGTCCCTGGGCGCTGCCGCCGCCTACTGCGCCTACGCCGCGTCCGATGTGTTCGCCGGCGCCGTGCTCATGGGGTACGCCATCCCGTCCTCCCCGATGATCCCGGCCGACAACCCGTTCCGGACGGAGGCCTACGAGCAGCTGATCGCGCGCTTCGGGGAGGCCCTGCAGTTCGACATCGGCCGCTTCTACGACTTCGACGAGGACTACGGCTATGCGGGCGCCGACCGCCAGAAGCGGCAGGACCCGCTCAACACCTGGTCCTACGACCTGGCGTCCTGGGGATCCCTGATGCGCTACGAGCCCGCAGTCCCCCTGGCGGAGAACACCAAACCGATCCTCTTCACCGTCGGAGAGAAGGACCCGGTGTTCACCCCGGACATCGCCCGTGCCGTCGCCGGCGCCACCGGCGGTCCGGTGGAACTGCACGTTCACCCGGACGGCGTCCACCAGCTGATGCTCTTCCACACCGCCGACTACGCCCGAGTGGTCGGCGACTGGTGTCACAAGACCCTGCGCGCCGGTTCCTCCGTCGGCGCGTGATCACAAAGGAGTGATCGACATGACCGTCCACCCCCGCGGCGTCAACCACCTCGCCATCGCCACCCGCGACATCAAGGCCCAGATCGAGTTCTTCACGGACGTGCTGGGCTGCGAACTCAAGGCCCTGTACTGGATGCACGGCGTCGAGGGTGCCTGGCACGCGTTCCTGGAGCTCAATCCGACGTCCTACATCGCCTTCGTCCACCACCCCGAGAACCCCGGCAAGACCGAGTGGGGGCTGACGCACGCCGCCACCCCCACCAGCCCGGTCGCCGCCGGCGCCATGCAGCACGTCGCCTTCGACGTGGCGAGTGTCGAGGAGCTGCTGACCCTGCGTGACCGCATCCGAAGCCGGGGCATCATGGCGCTGGGCCCCATAGACCACGGCTTCTGCCAGTCCGTCTACTTCGGCGGGCCCGAGGGCATGGTGCTGGAGATCACCACGGGAGAGGCCATCGACGACCGGGCCTGGATCGACCCGGAGGTCGTCGCCCTGGCCGGTATCGACGAGGCTGCACTCGCCCGCTACCGGCGGCCGGCCGACTACGTGCGTCCGCCGGAGGCGCTGCCGCAGCCCGCGCTGGACCGCGCCAAGCCGCACATCAACTTCCCTGACGACATCTACGCGTTTCTCGCCACCGCCTCGGACGAGCAGTTGCGCGAGCTGCTCAGCGACACCGAGCCCCCGGTGAAGGTCGAGGACTGAGCCACCACCCCCGGGAGGGGCCCGCGTCCGCACCGCGGGCCCCTCCGGAAAGGCCACCATGAAACTCGCCAACCTGGACGGACGTGCCGTCGTCGTCACGGCCGACGGTGTCATCGACCTCGAAGCCGCGTCCCGAGGCCGCTTTCCGGCGCTTCCCGACGCGGCCCTGACCCGGATCCCCGAGATCCGTGACTGGCTCGCCACCGCCCGCCCCGCAGTGGACGCCTCTGTCACGCTCGCAAGCCTGGAGGCAGACGCGACCCGGCTCGGGCCTCCGGTCACCGCACCGGGCCAGATCTTCGCCGTAGGCCTCAACTACCGGGAACACGGCGCCGAGACCGGCCTGGGAATCCCCGACTCCCCACTGGTCTTCACCAAGTTCCCCTCCTCCCTCGCAGGACCGGCCGAGGACATCCCGCTGCCCACCGCCACCTGCGACTGGGAGATCGAACTCGTGGTCGTGCTCGCCCTGGGCGGCCGCGACATCCCCGCCGACAAGGCCTTCGACCACATCGCCGGCTTCTGCGTGGGCCAGGACATCTCCGAACGCACCAGCCAAATGGCAGGAACCCCACCCCAGTTCAGCCTCGCCAAGAGCCACCGGGCCTTCAGCCCGATCGGCCCGTGGATCACCACCCCCGACGAACTCGACGAGCCGACCGACCTCGCCCTGACCTGCACGCTGGACGAGGAAACCGTGCAGAGCGGCCGCACACGGGACCTGATCTTCGACATCCCCACCCTCATCGGTCATCTGTCCGGTGTGGTGGAACTGCGCACCGGGGACCTGGTCTTCACCGGCACGCCGTCCGGCGTCGGGTTCTCCCGCGACCCCGCCCGCTACCTGACCAAGGGCAACGTCCTGCGCTCCACGATCGAAGGACTGGGGACATTGACCAACACCTGCGCCTGACCGACACCGACACCGGCACCGGCATCGGGCCCAGCACCCGCCGACCCCGAGCCGGGGCCACGGTTCCCGGCTCTCGCCCGCTGCCCACAAGCCGACGCGCCCATGCGGGACCGCACGTGATCACCTCACGGAACTCGGGACCTCACCGACACGCATGTGACCATGATCGATAGTTGGCACTTTGGTACAGCGCAGGTCAGGAGGGGCGTCGCCGTATTCAAGCAGGGCATGTACTGGTCGATTCCCGGTGTCAGGCCGCCCGAAGCGGGACGCTGCGGCTGGTGCGTCCGCCAACAGCTCCACCGAGATGACTCCAACTGCCCCTACTTTGCTGATGATTGGTGGCGATCAGGCGTTTTGACTGGTGGGCCCGGTCCTGACGTCGATGCCCGGCGTCGGCGTCAGGACCGCCGCCGCCCTGCTACGACCGCCAGCGAGGCCGCGGAAAAACCCACACCCACACCCATGCCCTCCTCCGCATCGCCCGCCAACGCATCAGCGTCCTGTTCGCAATGCTCGCTCAAGAAATGAGCCGTCCCGCTACGACTCCTTGGTGAACTTCACGTCCAGCCCGCACGGCGCATCCGGGTCGTCCGTCGCGCACAGTGCCTTGCCGCCATCCACCACCGCCAGGTCGATACGGCAGTTCTCGGCCGCGCCATCGAATGAAAGACCGATCCAGGAGCCGGACTTGGCGGTCTCGTCCGAGATCTCAGTGTGCTTGCTGGTCGCGACGTAGAAAGCCCAGCCACCTTTGGAGGGTTTTTCGGTGCACATTGCATCGGCGAGGTTCTTCGAATCGAGACCGCTGGCGGTAAACGTCCGGTCGGCGGCGAAGGTGAACTTCTCGCTGTGCGGTCCCGCCCAGTTCCCGGTGATGCGGTCTGCCGCGGCCTTGGTCGTCGGCTGGCTCCCCGCACACGCGGTGAGCAGCAGAAACGGCCCCAGGGCGGCGAGTGTTCTCAGGGCGGTACGGTACACGCGGCCACCGTAACAAGGGGGCGGTATCTGGGGATGATCCCGGCTAGTTCAGCCAGTCCGAGGTATTGATGGACTCATTGACCGGCGGCCACTTCTCCTCCCAGTTGAAGCCCTCCTTCACTGCCGCCCCGTAGGTGTCCGCGAATCGCGGGTTCCAGGAGCGGGGCACTGCATGCGTGGCGGACTGCCAGTCGGAGGTGTTGCAGGCGTGGAACTTCAGCGTCACCGTGCCGGTCTTGTTGTTGATCGACTTGATTCTCGCCTCGCCGGACCAAGCGACCCCGCTGTGGTTGTTGCAACCAGCAAACTGCATGAGGTGGCCGGCAGGCTGTCTCCCAGTACCGCCTCTCCGACCCGTCGCGCGCACGTACGAACCCGCGTCGCATGCCGACGTGACCATTCCCGCCCGTATTCTGCCGTCCAATGCCATCACGGCCCGAGGGCACCCGTGAGGTGGTGCCCGGTTCAGCGCATGTGGCTCAGCGCGTCCGCGGCCTTCAGGGCCTTGTCCGCGGCGATGAGCATCGCGCGCGAGGGGGATGGCAACGCCGGCACCGGCCCTGACGGTGGTGCCGCAAGAGATACGCGCTAGAGGCCGGCCCCGGCTCGGGGGCGGACGGTCATCCGCAGGTTGCGCGGCCGTACGGTGAGCCGGGCGACCTGGCGGATGACCTGGCCCTCGGCGAGTTCCAGCCGTACCGAACGCAGCATCGTCGCGAGCGCCGTGACCATTTCGGTGAGGGAGAAACGGTCCCCCATGCACTTGTGCTTGCCGTCCCCGAAGGGCACGAACGCGCCCGGCGGAGGCTCCTGAGCGGCGTCGGTCCACCGGTCCGGGTCGAAGGTGTGCGGGTCGGGGAAGCGCTCGGGGTCGCGGTGCAGGGCGTGCTGGCAGTAGGCCAGCTCGGTACCGGCGGGCAGCGTCCACTCGCCGAGCCGGGTCTCCTCGGTGGTGCGGCGGGTGACCAGCCAGCCGGGGTGGTGCAGCCGCAGGGTCTCGGTGATCACCCGGTCCAGGTACGGCAGCCGCATCATGTCGTCGAAGGCGACCGGCCGTTCGCCGAGGACCTCGTCCAGCTCGGCCAGGACCCGGGCCTCGATGCCGGGGTTGCGGGCGAGCTCGTACAGGGTCCAGGCCAGCAAGGACGCGGTCGTCTCGGTGCCCGCCACGGCCAGGAGGAAGATCTCGGAGCAGATCTGATGCCCGGTCAGCGGCTCGCCGGTCTCCTCGTCGATGGTGCGCAGCAGCATGGAGAGCATGTCCCCGGTGTCGTGCCCGGAGGCCTGCAGTTCGTCGACGGCGGTGCTGATGGTGGCGCGCACCTCGGCCCGGGCCCGGTCGAAGCGGCGGTTGAAGGGCAGCGGCAGGCGCTCGGCCCAGTCGGGCAGCATGATGCGCAGACCGACGCCGCTCATCACCACCGACACGTTGCTGCGCAGCCGGCGGAAGACGGCGTCGTCGAGGCTGCCGGCGAACACCGTCTTGGCCAGCATGTCGAGACTGAGCCCGACCATCGCCTCGTGTACGTCGAGGGGCCGCCCGCGCTCCCAGGCGGCGACGGTGGCCGTCACCTCGCCGCGCATGAGGTCGACGTACCGGCTGATCTCGGTGTGGGCGAACGCGGGTTGAAGCTGGCGGCGTCTGCGTACGTGGTCGCGGCCGGTGGCGGTGACGACGCTGTCGCCCAGCAGCTGGCCCAGCTTGTCGTAGAGCCGGCCCTTGTCGAGGCTGGGTGCCAGGCCCTTGAGCATCTGGTGGATCAGGGCCGGGTCCTGGACCACGATCGTGCGCGTCCCGGGTTGCAGGATGATCTCGACGAGTGGTTCCCGTGTCTCGCGCAGCGAGTCGATGAAGCCGAGGTTGTCGCGCATCTTCAGCGCGTGGCCGATGAGCGGAAACGATCCTGCAGCCCGAGGTATGGGGGGAGGCGCAGTGGACGTCACGGGTGATCCCTTCACGGCAGTCATGGACGCCCTTATGACTGCCCTGAACCTTCCCCATCGCAATCCTGTCATGAACGTGCCCTGCGCCACGCGGGACAAGCTGGTTGGTCACCTGCGGCGCCGGGCATCAGTGCGGTCACCCCGGCGAACTGCTCCGGCTCCTCGTTCCTCACCGGCCGGCCGTGGCCATCGGCGTCGCGGTCGCGTCCTTCAAGAACGCGCGCTCCCTGCTCACCAGCGCCCAGGCCGTCCTGGACGCGTACCAGCCCCGCAAGCCTGCAGCAGCTGCTGGACGACGCGATCGCCTCGGCCCGCCAGACCAATGCCTCGAAGTTCCGCGGCCCGTACGTCGACCACACCGACACCGGCGCCCTGCTGGAGCCCGACACTGTGGGCGAGAGCGAGGCCCGATGGATGGTCACCACCGTCGCCACTGCACTCGCCCAGGCCGGCCCCGACAGTACCGTTTGGTCATCGTTGCCGGCACTCGCTCGCGTTGGTCGGCCTGTCTGTCACCGGGACCAAGGTGTCATCCGGTCAACGACCCCGCGCATCCCGACGACCGTGCCGACGAGGCGCCGGTGTCATCCGCCTCGACCAGGTGTCATCTGTCTCGACCAGTCACAACGCAGTGTGACCAGGCTCGATAGTTGGCACTGCGCAACGTTCGTGACCTGCACTGATGCCAACTAGGTTTCCGCAGCTGAGGTACGGAATCAGAAGGATGGTTGGCACTTTGGTACAGCGCAGGTCAGGAGGGACGTTGCCGCACTCGAGCATGGCATGTACCGAGCGATTCCCGGCGCCAGGCCGCCTGACGCGGGACGCGGGACGCGGGACGCGGGACGCGGGACGCGGGACGCGGGACGCGGGACGCGGGACGCGGGACGCGGGACGCGGCAGCACACACTGAGCATTTTCAGCGTGGCCAGTTTCGTAAAGGCCGGCAGGTCCGGGCCAGGTGCCGGGCGGCCGGTGTCGCGCACCAGCGGGTGCAGTCGCGCGACCGGCAGCGCGTCCAGTCCGGCCGCGGAGCGCCAAGTCAACCTGACACTTCCTCCCGTCGCCGGTCATCGCCGCCCGTGGCGGGGATGGCGTTGTCGACGAGGACGGCGGCGATGGCGGCGGCGGTGGGGAAGGCATCGGCGTCGAGGACCCGGGTACGGGCCGCGGCGCCGTCGATGAGCAGCGCGAGCTGCTCGCCGAGCCGTTCAGGGTCGGCGGCGCCGGCTTCGCGGGCCGTGTCGGCGAGCCGCGCGGCGACGGCTTTCTTGTAGTCGCGTGCGTACCGGGATGCGGGGTGCTGGGGGTCGTGGAGTTCGACGGCGGCGGCGATGTAGGGGCACAGGGGGGTGGTGGGGGGGATGTCGAAGGCGGCGAGGAGCCGTTCGCGAGGCGTGAGGTCGGTGCGGTCGAACACGCCGGACAGAACGGAGGGGTCGAACCGGCGCAGGTACTCGGCGACGAGTTCGTCCTTGCCGGAGAAGTGCTGGTAGGCCGTGCGCTTGGACACCTGGGCCGCCGCGCAGAGCTGGTCCATGCCGGTGCGGTTGATGCCCTGCTCGCGGAACAGCTGCTGGGACGCGCCGAGGATGCGCTCGCGGGCGCCCCGGCCGCGGCGGCGGCCCGTGGGGCCCTTCTCCAACTCCGTCATGGCTCCATGCTACCCCAGCCGGGTAACGACCGGTGTACATAGCTTGCGCCCCGGCCGCCCGCCCCATACCGTAAGCACACAGGACGGTGTACATAACACCGTCGCCCCAGGTACGCACGGCACCACCGACCCAAGGGAATGACCATGGGAAAGCTCGACGGCAAGGTCGCGGTCATCACCGGCGCCACCACCGGCATGGCGCTGGCAGGCGCGAAGCTGTTCGTCGACGAGGGAGCGCACGTCTTCATCACCGGCCGTCGCCAGGACGCCCTGGACGAGGCCGTGAAGCAGATCGGCCGCAACGTCACCGGCGTCCAGGGTGACGCCGCCGACCTGGACGACCTGGACCGCCTGTACGACACCGTCAAGCGGGAGAAGGGAAGCCTCGACGTGCTGTGGGCCAGCGCAGGCGGGGGCGAGCCCGCCCCGCTCGGCGAGATCACCGAGGCCCACTTCGACGCCGCGTTCTACCTCAACGCCCGCGGCACCCTGTTCACCGTCCAGAAGGCCCTCCCGCTCTTCAACGACGGCGGCTCCATCCTCATGACCGGCTCCAACGCCTCCCTCGGCGCCTTCCCCGGCTGGAGCGTCTACGCCGGCAGCAAGGCCGTCCAGCAGGCCTGGGCCCGCGTCTGGCTCAACGAGCTCAAGGACCGCCGCATCCGCGTCAACGTCCTGACCCCCGGCCAGGTCGCCACCGCCAAGCAGGAAGAACTCTTCGACGAGGCCACCAAGCGCCAGTTCGAGTCCCTCATCCCCCGCGGTCGGATGGGCCGCCCCGACGAGATCGCCACCGCCGCCCTCTTCCTCGCCTCCGACGACTCCAGCTACGTCAACGGCATGGAACTCGTCGCCGACGGCGGCACCACCGCCATCTGAACCGGACAACGCACAACCAGGGCAGGACATCTCATGAGCAGCATCAGCATCATCGGCACCGGGAACATGGCCCGCGCCATCGGCGCGCGGGCGGTAGCGGGCGGCAACACCGTCGAGGTCATGGGCCGCGATCAGTCCAAGGCCGCTGACCTGGCCAAGGCTCTCGGCGGCGGCGCCACGACGGGAGAATGGGGCACCGCCCCGGCCGGGGACATCGTCATCGTGGCCCTGTTGTACGACGGTGTCGTGCCGGTCGTCGCCCAGTACGGAGACGCTCTCGCGGGCAAGGTCATCGTCGACATCAGCAATCCCTTCAACTCCACGTTCGACGGGCTGGCCCACCGCGAGGAGACCTCGATCGCGCAGGAAGTCGCCAAGGCGGCCCCGGCCGGCGCCAGCGTGGTGAAGGCGTTCAACACCATCTTCCGCCACGTCCTGGAGAAGGGTCGGCCCGACGTCTTCATCGCCGGCGACAATGCGCAGGCCAAGGCAAGCGTGGAGGCGTTCACCGAGAGCCTCGGGCTGCGCCCGCTGGACGTCGGCGGCCTGAAAATGGCGCACTGGCTGGAAGGCGCGGGCGTGGTCACAGTGGGCCTCGCCAACCACGGGGTGGGGAACTTGGACTTCGCCCTCAGCATCACCGAACTTCCCGTCTGAGCAAACGGCCGGCTGAGCCCTTTCGGAGCGGCCACCGGCCAGGGGGAAGCCGGCGTGAGGGCGGGGTGCGGTCTGCTGTGGGAAGTCGCCGGGTAACGGATTCAGTAGCCGACGGTGAAGCGGCGGTTGAGGTGCCGGGGGTTCTCGACCTCGTCCACGAGAGCGACGGCGTAGTCCTCGTAGGAGATGCGGGCCTGGCCGTCCGCGCCGGTGACCGGGTGATCCAGGCCCGTGCGGTAACGGCCGGTGCGCTCGCCGGGAGCGAAGTGCACGGGCGGCGGGGAGAGGTAGGTCCAGGTGACGTCGTCGCCGAGGTCGAGGTAGGCATCGAGGGCCTGGATCTGGCCGATGGCGTAGGGCTTGAACTCCTCCGGAAAGCCAGGCGCGTCGAAGAAGCGCACACCCTCGGCGTCGAGGAGGCTCGCCCCGCCGCCCATGTGCAGGATGCGAGGCCCGGCCGGGGCCAGGGCACGCCCGGCCGAGGCGACGGACGCCACGGCCTCGGCGTACAGGCGGGCGTCGGGTCCGCCGACGGTCAGCACCAGCGCGTCGGCGTCCTGGGCCAGGTCGGCGACCGTCCCGGGGTCGGTGACATCACCGGACACCAGCCGCACCCCGCCGGGCACGGAGGCGATCCGGGAGAGGTCCCGGGCCACCGCGGTGACCTCATGACCGCGTGCGGCGGCCTCGGCGACGACACGGGAGCCGGCCTTTCCGGCGGCTCCGAACACCACGATCCTGCTCATCGTCCTTGTTCTCTTTCCTTGTTCGGTACGGCGGTACAGGGTCCGGTACGGCGGTTCAGGCGCTCTGCGCGCCGAAGAGGTACTGGTTGCCGATGTCGATCAGGAACGGGCCGCCGTAGGTCGGGTAGCGCTCCAGGAGGGCCTTCTTGTACGCCTCGCCGTCGTCGCCGAGCAGTTCGCGTGCGGCGGTGAGGTAGTCGCGCAGTTCGGCGTAGACGGCCGGCGTGGCGGGCAGACCGTGCCCGGCCAGGATCGTGTCGTACGAGGTGTCGGCGGCCAGGGCGTCGAGGGCCTTCTGCCAGCCGTCGATGTCGTTGTTGCCCAGGAACAGGTGGGTGGCGTGGTAGACGAGGTCCTGGGCGACCAGGACGCCCTGCACGGGCAGCCTGATCACGAGTTCGTCGGCCGCCTCGCCGCCCGTCACGCCCTCGAAGACGAACGGCACGCCGTCGATGACCTCGGTACCGGGGCTGATCTCGACGGTCGGCGTGACGTCGGTGACCGGGATGAGTATGCCGGTCGGGTCCTGGGCGTCGCCCTGGGCGGCGATCTGGTCGCGCACGGCGGGCAGCGCGTGCACGGGCGCCCCGAAGCGGGCCGCGCCGTGGAAGTGGTCGGGGTGGGCGTGCGTGACGATCAGCCGGTCGATCGGCTTGCCCAGCCCCTTGGCGTAGGCGACGACCTCGTCGGCGTACCCCAGCGCGTACTGCGCGTCGACGGCCACGATCCGGCCCGGGGTCTCGATCAGCTGGGTGGTGACATTCAGACTGTCGTCCGGTGCCATGTAGCTGTGGACGCGGACCGTGCCCATGTCGATGACCGTCACAGTGCCGTTCATGCTGCGCTTCTTCCTGGTCAGGCGGTATCCGATCAACCGTCATTGCCTCCACTGTCGCCCGCGCACCACGGTCGGGCGAGATACGCTGGAGACCTCTGATGGTCAAAGACGGACATGAGCGAGGTCTCCCATGTCGGCCTCCGAAGCCGCCGCCACCACCCGTGACGGACCGATCCCCGGGTTCGGGTTCAACCCGCCCACCGGGCCGGTCGCCGGATTCGAGCTGATCGATCTGGCCGCCCTGCACGAGCGGATGCCCGACGGCAGCCTCCAGCGCGTCCACCGGGTGGACTTCCACACCATCACCCTGATCACCGAGGGCCGCGGGGAACACACGGTCGACTTCGTCACCTACCCCTGCCGCCCCGGCACACTGCTGTGGATCCGCCCCGGCCAGGTCCAGCGCTTCGGCCGCCCCGGCACCATGAACGGCACCCACCTGCTGTTCACCCCCACCTTCCCGCCCCACCTGGCCGGCACCGACCGCCTCGTACGCGAGTGGTACGGCCCGGTCTGCCGGCAGCTGGGCACCGGCCACGACCACGCCACCCTGTCCGCCCTGCTGGACAGGGTGCGCGCCGAGTTCACCCGCCCGGACGGCACCGTGTCGCGGGAGATCCTCCAACTGCTGCTCGCCACGGTGCTGTTGCACATCGACCGGCTGCCGCAGCCGGAGACGGACGGCGACCCGCGCGCCGGTGGCGAGGTCTACGCCCGCTTCCGCGCCCAACTGGAACACTCCTACGCCGCCACCCGCCGCGCCGAGGACTACGCCCACCTCCTCGGCTACACGGTCAAAACCCTCACCCGCGCCTGCCTGGCCGCCACCGGACAGCCCGTCAAGCAGGTCATCGACGCCCGGGTCGCCCTCCAGGCCCAGCGACTGCTCGCCCACACCGACGAGCCGGTCGCGGTCATCGCCCGCCATCTGGGCTTCTCCGAACCCACCAACTTCGGCAAGTTCTTCACCCGCCACACCGGCACGACACCGGGCGCCTTCCGCCGCACCCACCACACCGCGCAGTGAGCCGCCGCACCCAGGAGTCGCCTCATGGCGGCTCACCGGGCTCCTCTGACCGGCGTACGCGAAGCGCTGATCCTCGAGGCGCGAACGACGGGTCAGTTGGCTTTCACACCAGCCGGGCCAGGCACGGCCTACAGTCGCGACCTGCACTGATGCCAACCATCCTCCGCGGCCGGAAGCACAGAATCAGGGAGATGGTTGGCACTTTGGTACAGCGCAGGTCACGGTACCTGTGGCGACCGCGCCTCCGACATCGTTGTCGAAAGCGCGGCCTGCCCGAGGCGCGGCCCTACTGGATGCAGCACGCCCCGAGGGGACACCGGACGCCGGGGAATGTGGTCGGCCTACGGCGTGTAGTGGGCGTCACTGCCGTACAGCTCCCTGGTGAACGCGGAGACATCGGCGCTGCGGTCGGCGCCGTCGAGGTTGTACGTCAGATAGACGCCGTACCCCTCACTGACCGTGCGGCGGGCGAGGGCGGCGGCCGTGCCTTGTGAGGTTCCGCCGATCTCGACAGCCGCCGGCGACAGCTTCGACTTGGGCAGTGCGATGCCGGGGACCTGCCAGGTGCCGTAGTACGGGTTCCAGGCGTAGTCGAACCTGGACGAGACGTCGACGCCGCCGTAGGACAGGCGCGACGCGGCCGGGCCGATGTTGTAAAGGCTGATGATCTTGTCCGGCATGTTGGCACGCAGTGCCGACACCAGGTACACGAACGAGCCGGCGTTGGGCTGGCCGGTGCCGTTGTTGCCGTAATCGGCGTACTCGTCATCGAAGTCGATGCCGTCGAGCCCGTACTTGGCCACGGTGTCCGACAGTTGTTTCGCGAACGTCGAAGCCGCCTGCTGGGACGGGAAGTTGGCGAAGCCCGCGCCCTGGTGGTTGCCGAGCACCGAGAGGACGACCCTGATGCCCTTCTGCTGCAACGGCCGTATCTGCGTGGCGGCGTTGTCGAGGACGCGTTGCACGTTCTCGTTGAAGTACAGGGTCGCCGCCTTCGTGCCCGTGTCGTAGTTGATGTTCGCCGCGAAGATCACGGCGACGTCGAAGACGTTGCCGCCACCGTTGGCGAGGGTGTACTTGCCGACGTTCAGCATGCTGTTGTTGTTCACCTCGACGTACGCCACCGAGGTTGGTCCCTGTTTCGCGGGAGCGGGGGCCGCCGCCGCGCCGGTCGTGGCGGTCACGCCTAAGGCGAGGGCCGTAATGGCCGAGAGCGCGAGCGCGGCCGTCCGTATTCTGCTCCGCACCGGAGTGAACATCGTTGATCGGTCTCCCATCGCATGGAGCGGCGTCCGACCTGTTCGCGGGCGCCGAGAAAGCCCCCCGGATCTTTCCGTTCCCGTGACCGGATCCCCAGAACCATGCGGGAACTCTTCACGACTCCCCCGCACGCACGTCGCACCGTAACCCCGGGCCCCGGCATGGGAGTTACCAGAACGCTGCGCTGCCGCGCCGGCCCAGGCCGGCGACCAACAGAACCAGCAAACCTCAGGTTCCGCTCTTCGCGGATCGAACCTCTGACCGGTGTCAACCATCCCTCTTTTGTGCCAACCAGGAATCCTCGTCACAACCGGAGGAAGAAGGCCTACAGCCCCACGATCTGGTTCCACCGCTTGGCGAACTCGACGCGTTCCTTCGACGTGATGTCGCGGGCGATGGCGAGGCTCTTGCGCATGGCCGTGTTCGGGAAGATCAGGGGGTTGTCGGCGAGGGCCGCGGTGTCCTTGTCCTTGGAGTCGGCGAGGACCTGCTGGGCGGCCGGGACAGGGCAGACGTAGTTGACCCAGGCGGCCAGCTCGGCGGCGACCTCCGGCTCGTAGTAGTAGTCGACGAGGCGTTCCGCGTTGGTCTTGTGGGCGGCGCGGTCCGGGATCATCAGGGAGTCCGACCAGAGCTCCGCGCCCTCCTCGGGGACGAGGAAGCGGATGTCGGGGTTGTCGGCCTGGAGCTGGATGACATCGCCGGAGTAGGCCTGGCAGGCCAGGACATCCCCGCTGACCAGGTCCTTGGTGTAGTCGTTGCCGGTGAAGCGGCGGATCTGGCCCCGGTCGACCTGCTTCTGCACCTCGTCGCAGACGTCGTGGAAGTCGTCGGCCGTCCACTTGGTGATGTCCACGCCGTTGCCCTGCATGAGCAGTGCGAACGCCTCGTCGAGGCCGGACAGCAGGGTCACCCGGCCCTTGAGGTCGCTCGCCCAGAGGTCCTTGACGTGCCGGATCTCACGCCCGAGCTTCCTGCGGTTGTACGCGATGCCGGTGATGCCCGACTGCCACGGCACGGTGTGGAGACGGCCCGGGTCGAAGGCGGGCGAGCGGAGCAGCGGGTCCAGGTACTTCGCCACGTTCGGCTGGTGGGCGCGGTCCATCTTCTGGACCCAGCCCAGGCGGACGAACCGCGCGCACATCCAGTCGCTGATGACGATCAGGTCGCGGCCGGTGGACTGGTGGTTCATCAGCGCGGGGCTGATCTTGCCGAAGAACTCGTCGTTGTCGTTGATCTCCTCGATGTAGTCGACGGAGATCCCGGTGCGCTTCTCGAAGGCGTCGAGGGTGGGCCGCTTGTTCGGGTTGTCGTCGTCCACGTCGATGTACAGCGGCCAGTTCGCGAAGACCAGCCTGTGGTCCGTGGCGGACACGTCGGTCACGGCGCGGTCGCCGGCCTTGACGTAGGCGGCGGGCACCCCGCAGCCGGCCAGCGCGCCGAGCGCGGCGGTGCCGCCGAGCGCGCGCAGCAGGGAGCGACGGGAGAGCGCGGGCGTCTGAGAAGAGGTCTGGGGCACACCTGAAGGATGTCGCGCCCGCCTGTCGCCCGGCAATCGACGCTGCGTCGAGCCCCTTGACGCGGACCGGACACCTTGTCGATGACCTGGGTCAACACGGCGTTACTTCTCGACCCCGGGCGGCGCAACGCCCCTGAAAGGGGCGCGGGGCCTTGTCCATATGCGGCTCCGCCGCGGGGGCGCGACCAGCCCCCACGCACCCGCAGCGGACATACGACCTACGCGTCCAGCGACGTCATCACGTGCTTGATCCGCGTGTAGTCGTCGAACCCGTACGCGGACAGGTCCTTGCCGTACCCCGACTTCTTGAACCCGCCGTGCGGCATCTCCGCGACCAGCGGAATGTGCGTGTTGATCCACACGCAGCCGAAGTCCAGCTTCTTGGACATCCGCATGGCCCGCCCGTGGTCCTTGGTCCACACCGAGGACGCGAGGGCGTACTCGACTCCGTTGGCCCACTCCACGGCCTGGTCCTCGTCCGTGAAGGACTGGACGGTGATGACCGGTCCGAAGACCTCGTTCTGGATGATCTCGTCGTCCTGCTTGAGCCCGGAGACGACGGTCGGCGCGTAGAAGTACCCCTTGTCACCGACCCGCTGTCCGCCGGCCTCGACCTTGGCGTGGGCCGGGAGCCGCTCGATGAACCCGGAGACCTGCTTCAGCTGGTTCGGGTTGTTCAACGGCCCGTACAGCACGTCCTCGTCGTCCGGCTGCCCCGTCTTCGTCTCGGCCGCGGCCTTCGCGAGCGCGGCCACGAACTCGTCGTGGATCGACTCCTGGACGAGCACGCGGGTGGCGGCCGTACAGTCCTGGCCGGCGTTGAAGAAGCCCGCGACGGAGATGTCCTCGACGGCCTTGGCGATGTCCGTGTCCTCGAAGACGACGACCGGGGCCTTGCCGCCCAGCTCCAGGTGGACCCGCTTGAGGTCCTTGGACGCGGACTCGGCGACCGACATGCCGGCCCGCACGGAACCGGTGATGGAGGCCATCGCCGGGGTCGGGTGCTCGACCATCAGCCGGCCGGTGTCACGGTCGCCGGTGACGACGTTGAAGACGCCCTTCGGCAGGATCCCGCCGATGATGTCCGCGATCAGGACGGTCGACGCCGGCGTCGTGTCCGACGGCTTCAGCACGACCGTGTTGCCCGCGGCGATCGCCGGGGCGAACTTCCACACGGCCATCATCATCGGGTAGTTCCACGGCGCGACCTGCGCGCAGACGCCGACCGGCTCGCGGCGGATGATGGAGGTCATCCCCTCCATGTACTCGCCGGCCGACCGGCCCTCCAGCATCCGGGCCGCGCCCGCGAAGAACCGGATCTGGTCGACCATCGGCGGGATCTCCTCGGAGCGGGTGAGCCCGGTCGGCTTGCCGGTGTTCTCCACCTCCGCCGCGATGAGTTCCTCGGCCCGCTCCTCGAACGCGTCCGCGATCTTCAGCAGGGCCTTCTGCCGCTCAGCCGGCGTGGTGTCGCGCCAGCCCGGAAAGGCCGCGGCCGCGGCCGCCATCGCGGCGTCGACGTCGGCCGCCCCGGACAGCGGGGCCGTCGCGTACGCCTCGCCGGTCGCGGGGTTGACCACCTCGGTGGTCCGTCCGTCGGCGGCGTCCCGGAACTCACCGTCGATGTAATTGCGCAGACGACGCAGCTCGGTGCTCACTGCCGGCCCTCCAAGTTCGGGTGTCCATTGACTGAGACACCCACAGTAATCCGAGATCCCACGTTTTCAACACCCCCACGGCCGTCACGTCTGCGAAATCCGCAATCCACGACACCTCAAACAACGAATTTCATCGATGCGGCCTTGCGGAACCGTCGAGACGTCGTGCACAGTGAGGTCGTGGCCAGTCGAAGCGCAGACCAGAGGGACTCGTCCCGCGAGTCCAGGAACGGCACCCCCCAGTTGGACGCCGTTTCCCTCGCCATCATCCAGCAGCTCCAGGAGGACGGCCGCCGTCCGTACGCCGCGATCGGCAAGGCCGTGGGCCTGTCGGAGGCGGCCGTGCGCCAGCGCGTCCAGAAGCTGCTCGACCAGGGCGTGATGCAGATCGTCGCCGTCACGGACCCGCTCACCGTGGGCTTCCGCCGGCAGGCGATGGTCGGCGTCAACGTGGAGGGCGATGTCGAGTCGATAGCGGACGCGCTGACGGCCATGTCGGAAGTCGAGTACGTGGTGATGACCGCGGGCTCGTTCGACATCCTCGCGGAGATCGTCTGCGAGGACGACGACCACCTGCTGGACGTCATCAACAAACGCATCCGGGCGCTGCCCGGTGTGCGCTCCACCGAAAGCTTCGTCTATCTGAAGCTGAAGAAGCAGACCTACATGTGGGGAACCCGATAACCGTGACCCAGAAGGACCTCAGCCGCACCGCGTACGACCACCTGTGGATGCACTTCACCCGCATGTCCTCGTACGAGAACTCCCCCGTCCCGACCATCGTCCGGGGCGAGGGCACCTACATCTACGACGACAAGGGCAAGCGCTACCTCGACGGTCTCGCGGGGCTGTTCGTGGTCCAGGCCGGTCACGGCCGCGTGGAACTCGCCGAGGCGGCGTTCAAGCAGGCCCAGGAGCTGGCGTTCTTCCCGGTGTGGTCGTACGCCCACCCGAAGGCCGTCGAGCTGGCCGAGCGCCTCGCCGACCACGCCCCGGGAGACCTGAACAAGGTCTTCTTCACCACCGGCGGCGGCGAGGCCGTCGAGACCGCCTGGAAGCTGGCCAAGCAGTACTTCAAGCTCACCGGCAAGCCGACCAAGTACAAGGTCATCTCCCGCGCGGTCGCCTACCACGGCACCCCGCAGGGCGCCCTGTCCATCACCGGCCTCCCGGCGCTGAAGGCTCCCTTCGAGCCCCTCGTCCCCGGTGCCCACAAGGTCCCGAACACCAACATCTACCGCGCCCCGATCCACGGCGACGACCCGGAGGCCTTCGGCCGCTGGGCCGCCGACCAGATCGAGCAGCAGATCCTCTTCGAGGGCCCCGACACCGTCGCCGCGGTCTTCCTGGAGCCGGTCCAGAACGCCGGCGGCTGCTTCCCGCCGCCGCCCGGCTACTTCCAGCGGGTCCGCGAGATCTGCGACCAGTACGACGTGCTCCTGGTCTCCGACGAGGTCATCTGCGCCTTCGGCCGTCTGGGCACGATGTTCGCCTGCGACAAGTTCGGCTACGTCCCGGACATGATCACCTGCGCCAAGGGCATGACCTCGGGCTACTCCCCGATCGGCGCGTGCATCGTCTCCGACCGGCTCGCCGAGCCGTTCTACAAGGGCGACAACACGTTCCTGCACGGCTACACCTTCGGCGGCCACCCGGTCTCCGCGGCGGTCGGCCTCGCCAACCTCGACCTGTTCGAGCGCGAGAACCTCAACCAGCACGTCCTGGACAACGAGGGCGCCTTCCTCTCCACCCTCCAGAAGCTGCACGACCTGCCGATCGTCGGCGACGTCCGCGGCAACGGCTTCTTCTACGGCATCGAGCTCGTCAAGGACAAGGCCACGAAGGAGTCCTTCAACGACGAGGAGACGGAGCGCGTCCTGTACGGCTACCTCTCCAAGGCCCTGTTCGAGAACGGCCTGTACTGCCGTGCCGACGACCGCGGCGACCCGGTCGTCCAGCTCGCCCCGCCGCTGATCTCCAACCAGGAGACCTTCGACGAGATCGAGCAGATCCTGCGCGCCACCCTCTCGGAGGCGTGGACGAAGCTCTGATCAAACTCTGATCAAGATCAGATCATCCGACCAGCGGTCTGATCCGGCCCCGGTGCCGTCCGTTCGAGTGAGAACGGCGGCCCGGGGCCGTGTGCTGTGCGGGCTCCGTCCCCGACCTGCCTAGCGTGCACGTGACCGATCGGCCCAGCCTTCGTTCCCCCGGACGTGGGAAGGCACGGCAAAACGGATCAGAACCGAGGTGTACGCCCATGGAGGCCCCGCCGGACAACGACGTGCTGTGGGCACGCTCCCTGCACTTCCGCCACCAGGACGGCTCACCCGGTATCACGGGGATCTCGCTCGGTGTGCGGGAGGGCGAGATCCTCGCCGTCAGCGGTCCGCGCGGCAGCGGCAAGACGACGCTGCTGAGATGCCTGGCCGGCCTGGTCCCGACCCAGGGCGGCGAGGTCTGGTTCAACAGCAAGGCCGTGCACCGGATGGGCCCGCTCACCCGCGAACGGCTGCGCCGCGACCGCTTCGGCTGGATCGACCCGGCCCCGACGCTCGTCCCCGAGCTGAACGTCTGGGAGAACACCGCGCTGCCCCTGATGCTGCGCGGCACCAGCAGGCGCCGGGCCAAGGTGGCCGCGCTGGAGTGGCTGGAGCGCCTCGACGTCGGCGACAAGGCCCGCAAGCACCCGGCCGAGCTCCAGCAGGCCGAACGCCAGCGCGTCTCCATCGCCCGTGCCCTCGCCCCGGCGCCCACGGTCCTCTTCGCGGACGAGCCGACGGCACCGCTGCACCGCGCCGACCGCGCCCACGTGCTGCGCATGCTCACCACGGCGGCCCGCTCGCACGGCATCACGGTGGTCCTCGCCACGCACGACGCGGAGACGGCGGCCCTCGCCGACCGCAAGATCGCGCTCCTCGACGGCCGCCGGGTGCACACGGTCCACCTCCCGCCGGTCCCCGAAGCGGAAGGCCGGGCCGAGTGCTCGCTCTCCGTCTGACCCGCGCCGCCCACCCGGCCGTCCACCTGCGCCGCCTCCTGGTGGCCACGGCGGCGGCGGGAACGGGCTTCCTCCTCCTCTCCGCCCTCGGCTACGCACTGACCCACCCGACCCACTCCACGGCGGCGCTCCTGCGCCTCTCCTGGTGCGCGATCCCGCTCGCCGCCACGGTGTACCTCGCGGTCGCGGTGGCCCGCACCGACCCCGGCGCCAAGCCGCGCACCGGTCTCTCGGCCTTCGGCCTGGGCCCGGCCCGCCTGATGGCGATCGCCGCCCTCAACACGGCCCTCGCCTGCACCCTGGGCTCCCTGCTGGCGCTCCTGGTCTTCCTCCACCTGCGCGGCGACCTCACGGGCATGCCCTTCGACGGCGCGGCGAAGGACTTCCTGGCGGCGAACAGGTCCCTGCCGGTCCCAGCGGCCCTGACCCTCCTGACCGTCCCCCCGCTCCTGGCATCCACGACGGTCGCGCTGGCCCTGCGCCCCCGCGACCTGTCCCACCCCGGCACCCGCTCCCGCGTCTACGGCCGCTTCGGCGCCTACGACAGAACAGCGAAGCGCGAGACCTTCGGCACCTACGGCCGCTTCGGCGCCCGCATCTTCCGCACCCCCAAACCCACCCAGCCCACGGACGACACCGAGCCACCGCTGCAGCCCACGGACGGCGCCCAGCCACCACCTCAACCCGCGGACGACCCTCAACCACCGCTGCAGCCCACGGGCAGTCGTGCCGCTGGGGCGGCACGGGTGGGCGCTGGGGGTCCCCCCTCCGGGGGAGGCACCCTGCAAGCGCCGGGAAGCGACACCCCGCCCGGCCTCCCCTGGGGCATCGCCGTCCTCGCCGCAGGCCTCGCCGTGGAGTCCTACGCCGGCGTCACCGAGGCCACCCCCCGCACCGCCCTCCCCGGCGGCCTGGCCGTAGGCCCCGTCGGCGTCCTCGCCGGCTGGTCCCTCACCGCCCTCGGCCTGATCCTCGCCGCCCCCGGCCTCACCCACCTCTGCGGCCGCCTCCTCCAGTCCGTCCGACCCGGTGCCCGCCGCCTCCTCGCCGGCCGCGTCCTGATGACGGAGGCCACCCGCCTCGGCCGTCCCCTCGGCGTCGTCTGCACCGTGGCGTCGGCGGCCTTCGCGGCCACCACGCTCGACGGCCACGACGGCAGCACCCCCGCCTTCGGCCCCCTCACCGCCCTCGGCGGCCTGCTGGTGACCGGCTGCACGGTCGCCACCCTGCTCACCGCCGCCGTGGAGGCCCGGCAGTCCCGCGCCGACACCACCGCGGCCCTGCTCCGCCTGGGCGCCCCGGCGGCCATGCTGCGCAGCGCGGCGGCCCTGCGCACCGGCGCCCTGCTGACCTTCTTCGGCCCCCTCACCGTGCTGATCGCCGAGCTCGCCGCACTCCCGCTCGCACGCTGAAAGGCCGTACGAACAAATCCGGACCCGGCGATGACTTTCGCCGGGTCCCGCGGTCTATCCCCGCGAACGGCACGACACCCGAGGGAGAGACCCCCATGTACCAGCAGATGATCTTCGTGAACCTGGCCACCGACGACGTCGCCGCGTCCCGGAAGTTCTTCACGGAGCTTGGCTACTCGATCAACCCGCAGTTCAGCGGCGACGACTGCTCCTGTGTCGTGATCAGCGACACGATCATCGCGATGCTGCTCGGCAAGCAGCGCTACGCCGACTTCACGAAGAAGGAGATCGCCGACTCGACGAAGACCAGCGAGGTGTTGCTCTGCCTGAGCGCGGAGAGCCGCGAGAAGGTCGACGAGCTGGTGGAGAAGGCGGTCGCGGCCGGCGGCACGGCGAACGACGACGTCCAGGACCAGGGCTTCATGTACGGCCGCTCCTTCGAGGACCTCGACGGCCACTCCTGGGAGGTCGTGTGGATGGACCCGGCGGCGGTCCAGGGCTGAGCCCGCGGGGCGAAATCCCTCCGCGGCTCGCCGCGACGGGCGGCGCCACGAACTCGCGCCGCCCGTCGATCACTCGCTTTGACTCACGGCACCTTCACGACAGATCGATGGGCGCCGGGTTCCACTTGTACCGCGCGTCGTCCTCGTCCTTGAGAAGAACTCCGGCTTCTGCCATCCGGTCAAGAATGTCCACGAGCATGTCGCCCAGCGGATATCCGGCCGTCCAGAACATCCGCTTCACCTGGGAGAACTTCTGGTCGCGCGGAAAGACGCCAAGGAACACCCCGAGCAGGAATGCCGCGTCGTCGTAGTCCCGCCAGTCGGCCAGGATCTCCTTGAGCTCCATGCCGTCTTCCACTTTCATCAGGGCTCCTCACCCTCGGCTTCCGCAAGGAACGCCTGGACGTCCTCCATGGACTCGGCCTGTGTGTTGATCCAGTCGTTCTGGGACGACTGGATCCGCGCGTTGTACTCGTCGGGTGAGACGCCGTTCTCGTCCGGCCCGAGCATGATATGGAACTCGTCGTCGGGATCTGGCCGCGCCTTGAGACCACGCGCGGCGAGTGCGTCATCCTTGATGGCCCACAGCGGGTCCTTGGACTGCCCGCCCTTGAGCCAGTTCGGCCGTGCCACCTTGAACATCTTCGGCAGATTGGTGCCGGTCGAGAGGCCCGGGGGTGTGGCACCGTCTTCGTCGACGACGATGTTCCCGTCCTCGTCGAGGTTGTCCTCGTAATCCCTCTCCCGTCCGCCGAGAGTACGGGCGGAGTTGCCGAGCATCGGTTTCCCGTCCGCCCCGGCACGCATCGTGCGGAAGTAGATGGCACCGGCCGCCGTCACCTTCCACCAGTGGCACTCGCCGAAGAACATGCACATGGTGCCGCGTTCGTTCGCCTTGGCCTGTTTGTCGAGTGCCGCGTGCAGCCCGCTCACCTCATCGGCGAACGACTTGGAGCACAGGCCCGGTTTCCCCTTGCACACGTCGTCCCAGGTGCCGACCTCGGTGCCGTACGAGAGCAGCTTGTCGGGCATTTTGTACGTCGCCGCACGGGGGTCGAACATCTTGTCGTAGTGCGTCTTCAGTTCCTTCGCGAACGCCGCGGCCAGCTGCTTGATGTTCGGGGTGTTCGCACTGAAGCCGAAGTGGGGCGAGATGAAGACGGGATGCGGGTGGTAGTTCGAGCAGTTGTGCGCGTTGCACAGGCTGCCGAAGCCCTGCTCGTCGGCGAGGCTCTGCGAGATCGGCGTGCCGCCCGGATCGACCGGCTTGTTCATCGTGGGATCGGCCCACCAGTTGTCCTCGCCGGTCGGGTCGGACAGGGTCACGGGGTCGTTGCCCGCGTAGTCGTAGCCGGGCAGCTCGTTGGTGTCCATGGACTCGAACACCGGGTCGTCCGACAGGAACCGGCCGGTGTATGGGTCGTACTCCCGGGCGCCGAGGTTGACCAGCGAGGTCGCCGGGTCCGGGGTGCCGCCCACGAAACCCGTGCCGTTCGGGAAGGTGCTCGCCGAGCCGCTGCGGACCTGGCCGAACGGCAGGTACTGGCGGCGGGTGACGGACTGCGTCTGATAGTCGATGGCGAGGGTCTCGCTGCCCTGCCGGTTCGGGATCAGATACTGGATGTCGCCCGAGCTGCTGCGCTGCGCGATGGTGTGGCCGACGAGTGAGTAGTAGCGGGTGCCCGTCAGGGTGTGGGCCGTCGTGTCCTCGGTGATCTGCGCGTCGCCGATGAACAGCGTCGCCTTTCCGGGATCGGTGCGCAGGATGAGCCCGCCGGCGGCGTCGTACAGGTAGCTGGTCGTGCCGCTGCTGGTGGTGTCGGTGGCGACCTTGCCCTGGTCGTTGAGGGTGAGGTCCTGCTTCCCTGCCGCACCGCCGCTGATGCTCTGGGTGTTGCCCGCCGTGTCGTACGTGTACGAGGCGGTGTTCGCGGCGGCGCCGGGGCCGGTGGCGGTGGTGCTGGTGAGGGTGTGCGGCTGGTCGGTCGACGAGCCGGCGGGCGGGTAGTTGTAGGTGGTCGTGGTGTCGTCGGCGGTGGTGCCGGTGGTGGCGTGGTCGGTCTGCGTCTTGCGCAGGCCGTCCGCGGTGTAGGTCCAGCTCTGCCAGTACGGGTTCGGGCCGCCGACGGTGCTGCTCGCGCCCCCGGCGGGGACCGCGGCGCAGTCGTCGGTGGCCGTCCAGGCGCTGCTCAGTCGGTCGGCGTAGTCGTAGGTGTAGCACTGGGTGTCGGTGACGGCTCCGCCGTCCTGTGCGTCGCTGACCGCGGTGAGCAGGCCCGCGCCCTTGGAGATCCTTGCATCGCCCCAGGTGTAGCGCGCGTGGTCCACCACCGTGCCGCTGGTGGAGTCCGTGGTCTGCGCGTCCGTCAGCGCGCCCGTCTGCTCGTCGTAGCCGAGGGACAGTGCGACCCAGTTGGTGGAGGGGCCGAAGGTGTACTGCAGCAGCTGGCCCGACTCCGAGTAGCCGACGGCGCTGACGTAGGTCCAGGCGTTCGTGCCGCTGCTGCTGAGGCTGGTCGGCTCCCCCAACGTGTCATAGCCGGTGGTGAGTGTCTCGGCCGGCAGACCGCCCTCTGCCGGGTCGGCTTCGGTGGCCAGTGATCCGGTCGGCTTGTAGGTGTAGCCGGTGGTGTAGCCGGCGGCGGGGGCCAGCGCCGCCTCGTCGGCCGGCAGGTTCGCCAGGGTGGTCTTCTCCGCGGCGACCTTGCCCAGCGAGTTGTACGCCAGGGCCGTCGTGGTGACCGAGGGGCTGCCGGTGCCCATCTGGTAGGAGGTGCTGGCGGTGGGCATGCCCTTCTTGAGGGTGTCGTACGTCCACGCGTCGATCTGGTTCGCGGTCGACTGGGCGACGCCTCCGGTGGTGTCGTACGCCCCGGTCTTGCGTCCGTCGGCGTCGTAGCTGTACGAGACCTGCTTGCCGCGCGAGTCGGTGGTGTTGAGTACCAGCCCGCCGTCGTCGTAGGCCGTGTGGCCCGTGCCGCTGTCGGGGTCGGAGGCGGAGGTCTGCCGGCCGAGCAGGTCGTACTTCCAGGACCAGGTGTTGCCGGCGGCGTCGGTCTCCGAGGCCCGGTTCCCGTCCGGGTAGTAGGCGTACTTCGTGTCCGAGTAGTCCGAGGCGGTGTCGTTCACCGGATCGGCGGCCGCACCGGTGTGGTACTCGTACAGGTCCGTGACACGGCCGCGGGCGTCGGTCAGCAGGCTCTGGGCCGTGGCACCGGACGGCGGGACCGTGGTGGTGAAGTCGCCGCCGTAGGCGGTGGTCGTGTGCCAGGTCTCGGAGCCGAGCTTGTACGCGGTGGCGACCGTCCTGCGGCCCGCTCCGTCGTAGGTGTAGCCGGTCTCCGAGGCGATCTGGCCGTCCTGCGCCTGGACCAGGGTGCTGTCCGGAACGCCGCTCGCGTTGTACGGGCTGGCCGTCTTGGCCACCTGGCCGATGGTGTTGTAGACGGTGTCGCTGACCTCCCGGCTGCCGTCGGGCGTGGGGGTCTGGGTCTCCCGCACCCGCAGCAGCGCGTCGTAGAGCATGGTCGCGCTGCGGTAGGTGCCGTCGTCGTTGAGCGACTGGGTGGTGATCGTCGACGGGGCGGTGTTGCTCAGCGTGTAGACGTACTTGGTGACCGGCGAGGTGATGCCGGGGTTGAAGACCTGGGTGAGGCGGCCCAGCGCGTCGTAGGTGCCGGAGGCCTTGTAGCCGGCCGGGTCGGTCACCGACAGCGGGAGGTTGCGCACCTGGTCGTAGGTCTTGACGGTGGCGTAGCCGAGTGGGTCGGTCTCGGTGACGGAGGTCGGTTCGGCACCGGTCGTCGGGGCGTACGTGGTGCGGACCGTGCGCTTGTCGGCGTCGGTCGAGGTGACGGGGCGCCCGTACTGGTCGACGGTGCTGCTGGCCATCGTCGTGTAGACGGGGGTGGAACCGGTGTAGGAGGTGGCCTTTTGCGTGGAGGTCGGGTCGCCGACGCTCGGGGTCGCGCCCAGGGTGGTGGAGAGGTCGTAGAAGGTCAGGGTGTCGGAGACCGCGTCCTTCGGCAGCGTCGGCGTGGTGCCGCAGTCGACGGACACCGTGCGGACCTCGTCGGCGGTGTCCAGGATCCACTTCGCGGTGTTGTCCGCGTACCCGGTCGTCGTGCACAGGTCGTCGGCCGAGGTGGAGACGTCGCCGCGGTCGTCGGTCTGGGTGACGCGGCCGTACGCGTCATGGGTGAACGCCGTCTCGGTCACCTGGGTGCCGCCGGCGGCCAGCGGGGTGTAGACCTTGCTGTCCGCGGCGCCGGTGAGGAACGCCTGCTGGTCGGGGAGCCCGGAGACCACGTGGGTGGCGGTGGCGGCCGACGTCCACGGGGTGGTGACGGCGTCGCTGACCACCTTGCCGCTGCCGCTGCCGTTGTACGCGACCGACTCGTACGTCTGGCCGGCGAACTGGTTGGAGTCCTTGACCGGGGCATCGCCGCGGGAGTCCGTGATGCTCACCGAGCGGGTCGCGCCGCCGGGCAGGGTGTCGCCGTCCATGCCGCGGAAGAACGTGGTGTCGGTCTGCGTGACGGGATCGGGGGCGGTGCCCGTGGTGACCGTCATGCCCTGGTAGCCGCGCCACTGGTTCCAGGTGCGCTGCGAGGACTTCGTCAGCGGGTTGGTGTCGTAGTGCCAGGCACCGCCGCCGATGGGGGCGTAGTGGGTGGCGATGGTGTCGTTGACGCCGCCACCGGTGGGGTCCTGCTGGGTGACGCCGGTGACGATGAACTTGTTGAACCAGTCCATGATCGGGCTGGTCTGCCCGGTGGGCGTCCAGTACTCCGGGTAGCACCGCTTGGTGTTGGTGCTCGGGTCGGACGGGGTGCCGGAGGCGCAGTCGGGCGCGGAGTAGTTGACGTTGATGATCGCGCCGGTCTCGGTGGTGATCGTGTTGAGCCGGTGGCGGGTGATGGGCGGGTAGCCGTTGGTGACGTTCACCCGGTTCGAGAGCGGTGTGCCGGTGAAGGTGACCGGCTTCATGGCGATCGGCGCGGTGGAGCCGCCGCCGGTGGTGTCCTGGCCGGTGTGCACCAGGGTGGACAGCCACAGCGCCGGAGAGGTCGAGTCACCCGTCGCCGGGAACGAGTACGTGAAGTCCCACTTGTCGACGTTGGTCTCGGTGGTGCCGGACAGTGCCTGCGTCTGCACCGTGCTCAGCTCGTACTCGGACCAGAAGGTGGGCGAGTCGACGCTGCATGAGGCGCCGCTGGCACAGTTCAGGTCGTACGGGACGTCCGGCCAGTCCGCGGCCGTCGACGAGGACAGCGTGGAGGTCGCACAGCCGGTGGCGGACGTCTTGCAGCGGCCGTTGTAGGTGAGGTTGACCTGTGCGGCGGGGCTGGTCGTGTAGACGGAGTTGTCGCGCTGGCCGTACTGGATGCGGGTGAGCCGGGAGTCCCTGCTGTACGGGGTGTTCGCGGTGGTGCCGAGATCGCGCGCGTAGTAGGCGGTGTCGACCGTGTAGAAGGAGGACATCACGTCGCCGTGCGTGTCCTTCACGTAGTCCAGGTTCCAGCGGTAGGCCTGCTGGCACCAGGAGCTGGAGAAGGTGGCGTTGTAGCAGGGCTGGCCCGACGCGGTGGCGTAGACGGGCTCGGTCAGCACGGAGTTCGTCTTCGTGTCGCCCGTGGCCCAGCCGGGCAGCTCGTCGAGGCCGAAGGTGTACTGGGTGCCGTCGTCGGTGGTGACCCGGAAGTACTCGCCGTTCTGCGCACCGTTGCTCGCGCCGGTGAGGTACTCGACCTTCTCGTCGGAGTCGCCGGCGGGGTGGTACGTGCCCTTCTTGTCGTCCTTGATGAGCGTGGACGTCTGGCCGTTGAGCGAGAGCGTCAGCTGGTTGTCGTCCGACCAGCAGTAGTCCCGGGTCTTGGTGCTGCCCGCGGGGTTCTCGTTGCAGGACTTGTACGAGCGCTCGACGAAACTGGCCGGGAGGCCGAATCCGTCACCGACGACGGACGCCTGGTTGTTCGTCGAGGAGATGAGACCGTCGACCGCCTGGGAGTTGTAGCTCAGCCCGAGCTTCGGCGCCATGCCGCCGGGCACCCCGGGGACGGATATCGGGTACGACCACTCGAAGGCGTCGGAGCTGCCGCCCGCCTGCCACGAACCGGACGGGCTCAGCGAGGTGGCCGAGAAGTCGCCGCCACCGCCGCCGCTGTCCGAGGTCGCCGCCAGCACCGCGCCCTGGGTCTGCTGCACGGCCGACTTGGCGCCGGACCGGGCGGGTTGCCGTCCTCCGGTCGGCTGCGCGCCCGGCAGCGTCACGTCGGCGTGCAGTGAGTGGGCGCTCGTGTCGTCGCGCGAGACCAGCGGCGTCTGGGTGCGGCAGGAGCGGACCTCGGGGGTGGTCAGCGCGCAGGCGGGCAGCCGCACCAGGTGCAGGCGGGAGGCGAAGTCACCGCCGAACGCTCCCGCGTACGCCGAGTAGTCCAGGCTCACCGCGACCTTGCCGCCCGTCGAGCCGGTCACGGCGCCGGCGGTGGGGGCGGTGCTCCTGAGGTTCAGCAGCACGCCGTGCACGCCCGCGGCGGTGGCGGAACGGTGGGGGAGCAGCCGGACCTGAACCCGGGCGGGGGCACCGGCGTGGCCGGCTCGCCCGATCCGTACCGGCAGTGAGCCCGCGCCCGCGGTCTTGCCGCCCGTCCGCGGAACGGCCAGGGTGGCGGTGCCGGTGGGCCAGCCGACTTTCGGGGTCCGGTAGGCCGGCATGTGCCGGGGTGCGCGGTAGTGCGAGCGCACCGGGTGCACGTCAACGGGCTTGGCGTGCGGCGGTGTCGGGGCGTGCCTGGGGGTGGCTGCCGCCGCCAGCGGGCCGGTGCCCGGCAGCGAGAGTGCCAGTACGGCGGCCACGAGTGCCACGACCCGGCCGCGTCCGAACTGCCCGCCGCGTCCTGGTCTCTTGGCCCGTATCGCCCACGCTCTGGTGCCTGCCACGGTCCCGCCCCCCGCACAATTCCTGTGCTGCCACTGTGTGTTCGAAACGAGCGGGAACGTATCCCGGCCGGGGGTACCGGGGTGATCACCAGAACCTGTTCATGGTCATTCCTTTGAGAAATCTATGAGATCGAATATGGGCAGCATTGCAGTCAAGTTCGTTCAATCCAGGGCGCTTCTCCACTGGTCGGAAGGGGGTGGCACTTCCTACGTTCGTCTGCTGTCCCTCGGGATCAGCAACCAAAGGATTCTTCATGCCCCTTCACCGCATGCGCGGCGGCCGCCATAGACCATCCCGCGCACGACGGGCCGCACTGACCGGACTTGTGGCGTTGGCCGTGGTGGTCGGCGTCGTGCCCGCACAGGCAGTCGCCGCCGGTCAGGGCGCGCACGGCGCTCCCCCGGGCAAGCCCGGAGCCGTGCGGGCCAGCCATCCGGTGAAGGACCCCGACCTCCCCACGCTGCCGGACGGGTTCGGTCCCACTCCGGCGCAGCGCCGGGCCATGGAGCGGGCCGCCGCCGGCGCGCGGCGTACGGGGGACAAGGTCACGGTCGATGCGCTGACGACTCCCGTCCAGCGGGTGCGGGCGCTGCCCACGGGCGGCTTCGAGCTGGACAGCAACCCCAAGCCGGTGCGCACCAGGCAGCACGGCCGCTGGGTGCCGATCGACCTGCGGCTGCACACCTCCGCCGACGGACGCCTGGCACCGGCCGCGACCGCGTACGGCAGTGTCTCGTTCTCCGCGGGCGGCAACGCGCCGCTGGTCAGCACCCGTTACGGGGACGCGACGGTGTCCGTCGCCTGGCCCGGGCGGCTGCCCGCCCCGGTCGTGAGGGGCACGACGGCCACGTACCGCTCGGTCCTTCCCGGTATGGACCTGGTGGTGGCGGCGACCGGGGCCGGAGGGTTCACCGACACCCTGGTGGTCAGGAACAGGTCGGCGGCCGCCGATCCCGCGCTGAAGGCCCTGAAGTTGGGCACCACGGTCAGGGGAGGCCGGCTGCGCGGTGCCCCGGACGGCGGGCTGAGCCTGCTGGACACCCACGGCCGTGATGTGATGGACGCCCCGGCCGCGCAGATGTGGGACTCCGACACCACCCTGCGGCCCGCGGGGAGCGCCGCTCACCGGACCGCGGGCGCCAAGGTCGCGGCGGACGCCTCGGACGCCGCCCACCCGGGGCTGGCCGCCCGCCAGGCGCCGGTCGCCCTGCACGCATCCGCCGGGGCGCTCACCCTGACACCGGACGCGCGGCTGCTGACGGGCGGTAAGACCGTGTTCCCGGTGTACGTGGACCCGACGTTCAACTGGCACCCGTACGACCCGGCCGCCCCGCACTTCGACGAGATCAAGCAGGGCTGCCCCAACACCTCGTTCTACGACAAGACCGACGCGCTGTCCGACTCCGGCCGGCTGGGCGTGGGCTACAACGGCTGGTCGGAGGGCGACTGCGCCGCCGGCAGCGAGCACGCGCTGTACCAGTGGAAGCTGTCCTCCACCCTGTACGGGGCGCACATCAACACCGCGACCGTGAACGCCACCGAGGTCTACTCCGCCTCCTGCTCCAGCAGCTACACCGTCGACCTGCACTGGTCCGGCGGCTTCGGCAAGGGGACCGACTGGTCGAACCGGCCCGGCTTCAACAGCTACTCCACCTCGGCCTCGTACGCCCGCGCCTGGAACCCCACCTTCTGCCCGTCCAACGGCGACGTCACCCACGGGCTGAACGTGCTCACCCCGATCAGGTCCGACGCGGCCGGGCACTCCTCCACCTTCGCCGTCACGCTGAAGGAGGACTCCGCCGAAAGCTCCCACAGCGCGTCGGGCTTCTCGCGCTTCACGGACAACCCCAGCCTGGAGATCTTCTACAACACCATCCCGAACGTGCCGGCCGTCGGCACCATGTCCGCGGTGTCCGGCGCGCACTCGGCGGGCTGCGACACCGCCTCCCCGTACCCGTACATGGGGAAGACCGTCGCCTCCACCCCGCCGGTGCTCAAGGCCAAGGTCAGCGACGGTGACGGCGACAAGCTGCGGGCCACCTTCCAGTACTGGGTCGACGGCTCCACCACCAAGGCCACCGGGCTCAGCGGCGACAACCTCGCCAGCGGCAGCTATGCCGCCTTCTCGCTGCCCTCCAGCTTCACCAGCGCCCTGACGAACGGGAAGATCGTCGACTGGCAGGCCAAGGTCACCGACGGCGAGGACACCTCCGCCTACTCCTCGATCTGCCACTTCGTCGCCCAGCCCACCGCCCCCGACGAGCCGACCGTCACCTCGGAGAACAGCCTCTACCCCGACACCGACAACGGGGGTGCGGCGGGCGCGGTGGCGGGCACCGCGGGCACCTTCGACGTGGCCACCAGCGGCGGCGCCAGCGCGACGAAGTTCGTCTACTCCCTCGACGTCGGCCTCGACCCCACCGTCACCCCGGCGGCCTCCCAGACCGTCCCCGCCACCAGCAACACCGGAAAGGTGACCGTCACTCCGTACGCGCCCGGCCCGCACACCCTGTACGTCTACGCCATCGATGCGGCCGGTGACTTCTCCGCCACCCACCCGTACCGCTTCCTGGCCATGGGCCACACCGCCACCACCTGCACGAGCCTGACCGCCTGCTACAACAACACCGGCATCAGCGCCGACGCCACCCCGTCGCAGGCCGACATGGACGGCACCGGCGGCAGCTACTCCGCCACCGACCTGAACAACGTCGGCTGGACCTCCGGCGGCAAGGTCACCGTCGACGGCGCCACGTTCACGCTGCCCGCCTTCGGGTCCGGGCAGAAGGACAACGTGCTGGCCGCCAACCAGACCGTCACCTACAGCGGTTCCGGCAACGCGCTGGAGTTCCTGGCCTCGTCCTCGTACTCGAACGCCACCGACCCCGGCGCCATCGACGGCCAGGCGACGGCGCCGTACGTGCCCGCCGGAAGTTCCGTGACCGGCAGTTACTGCTTCACCGGGACCACGCCTGACGGGCCGTGTGCCGCGACCGGCACCATCAACTACACCGACGGCACCTCCGCCTCGTACGCCCTGACCGTGCCCGGTTGGACCGTCGCCGACGACTCGATCGCCGCGGTGGTCCTTCCGCACCGCAACAACCCCAGCGGACAGGCCGCGAGCAAGCGGCGGCTGTACGCGTTCTCCGTCCCGCTCGACCCGGCCAGGACCATCGCGTCGGTCACCCTGCCCGACGTCGGCAACCGCATCGGCAACCACACGCCCTCGCTGCACGTCTTCTCCCTCGCGACGCGCAACACCACCGCTCGTACGGCGGAGTCCAACGGCACCAGCGTGGCCGCACCGAACGGCCAGACCTGGACCGGCGCCTGGGCCAGCCCCCTCGACGGGGAGGCCGGGGGGATGGGGCCGTACGGCAACCAGACGTTCCGGCTCGCACTTCGCCCCTCCGCCTCGGGCAACACCGTGCGGATCAAGCTCGACAACGCGCTGGGGTCCTCGAAGTTGTCCATAGGGCACGCCACCATCGCCACGTCGTCCGACACGACGCCCAACCCTTACGTGCCCTCAGCGGTACCCAGCGGGACCCCCACCTCTCTGACCTTCTCCGGCAGCCAGAGCGTCACCGTGCCGGCAGGCGGCATGATCTACAGCGATCCGCTGTCCTTCACCGTGACCCGGAACCGGTTCCTGCTCGTTTCTTACTACCTGACGAGCTCGGTCACCGAGATCGTCGGGCACTCCGAGGCCTACGCGGGGCTTGAATACCTCGCCGACCCCGGAACCGGCGACAACACCACCAACACCACAGGGACCCCGTTCACCAGTTCCAAGTGGGGAGGCACTCCGGTCACGGACCTGCTCACCGGTGTCGATGTCACGACCGCCGGCGCCCCCACCCGCGGCATCGTCGGGAACGGCGAGATCGACTCACCGCGCGACAAGGCCTATCCGAGCGGCACGCAGATCGACGACGTGCTGCAACGCTCCGACGCCTCCGGCAGCCAGGCCTACGGCGAGATATCCGAAGGCATCTCCGCGAACCAGATCATGAGCGACTACGCCGACGGCACTCCGCCCAGGACCGGTCCCTCGCTCCTGTCCCGTATCGACCGCGACGTGCTCGACCAGCCGGGAATGGACAACGTCCTCATCTACGAAGGACTCGAAGACGTGCTGGAAGGCGGCCGCACGGACGTCGACCTGGAGACCAACGGCTATACCGCCCTCGTCCAGCAGCTCACCGCCTGGGACATCGGCACGACCGTGAGCACTCTCACCCCCTGCGACGGCTATGCCGGCGGTGGCACCTCGGCGTCGTCCCCCGTCAACGACCCCTGCAGCTCGACCGTCGACCAGTACCGCTCAGCGGTGAACGACTGGCTGCGCAGCTACAACCTCGGAGGGTGGTGGGACACTCCGCCCGTCTTCGTCACCGACATCGACTCGACCCTGGCCGCAGTCGACACCACGAACGGCGAGGAGAAGCTGGCGCCCGGCGCGGACAGCTTCGACCACGTCAATCCGAAGCCGGCGGGCATCGGTGCCATCGTCGGCGCCTACGACTCGCCGCACAACACCTGGAACCTGGACGACGGCGACGGCTACACCTTCGCCAACGACACCGCGCCCACCGACACCGCCTACGCGATGCCCGATCCCACCGTGGGCAACAATCCGCTCACCCTGAGCGGAGGCACCACCTGGACCAACGACACGACCCGTGGCGAGGTGCTGAGCCTCGACGGGACCAGCGGCTACGCCGCCTCCGGCAGCAGCGCGCTGAACACGACCGGCAGCTACTCGGTCTCCGCGTGGGTCGACATGTCCTCCCTGCCCGGCCACAACGCCACCATCGCCGCCCAGGACGGCAGCCAGACCAGCCCCTTCATGCTCCAGTACAACGACACTTACAACGGCACCCCGGGCTGGTCGTTCAGCCTCAGCAAGAGCGACACCGCGGGCGCCGGCTTCTGGAACGCCTACGCCGCCGGCGCCACCGCGGGTACCTGGACACAACTCCTCGGCACGTACGACGCCACCACCCAGACGGCCAAGCTGTACGTCAACGGCACCCTCGCCGCCACCGTCACCGGTGCCGCCTCCTGGAGTTCCTCCGGTGCCTTCACCGTCGGCCGGGGCCAGTACAACGGCGCAGCCACCGACTTCGTACCGGGCGCCGTCAGCCACGTCCAAGCCTGGAACTACGCCCTCACCCCTGAGGAGGCCGACGCACTGAACCGAAATCTGCTGTGACGCCGATCCAGCGCCATTGATCGCCCCGGCGCGGCCGGACGACTGAATTCTCCGGCCGCGCCGGGGCGGGCGTTGTACCCCGGAGCGCCACGAGAGCGCCAGCGGCGGTCCAGGGCTGACGCCTAGCATGGGCGGGTGCCTCCGACACCCGCCCAGCCGCAGCCCGCCCGACCCCGGCCCGCCCAGCCGCACCGCGCCGCCCGTGACCGTGAGATCGAGTCCCTCGCCGAGTTCGACGAGGTCGTCGCCGCGCACGGGACGCTCGCCCGGTACCGGCTCCAGGCCGTCGATCTGACGGACCGTACGGACGTCCTGCTGACCACCGACACCACCGGCGCCGTCTTCCTCGGCTGCCCGATGTCCGCCGAGGCCGCCGCCCGGGTCGGCGCGTCCGGCGCCCTGGTGTTCCCGCCGGTCCCGGACCTCCCCTTCGACCCCTACCGGGCCTTCGTCTACACGCCCGGCGAGCTGTTCGACTCGCTCGACGCGGGCTACGAGGCGACCCCGGACGCCCGCTCGTACGCGTGGTTCCAGCAGACCAGGGCGGACGGCGACATCTTCGGCTCGATGCTGCGCTCGATCCACGACGACGCGGTCTCCGACGCCCTGGACGAACTCCTCGTCGGCGCCCGGGTGGTGGGCGTGATGGGCGGCCACGCGATGGCGCGCTGCACGGCGGAGTACGCCGGTGCCGCCCGGCTCGGCCGGGAGCTGGCACGGGCCGGCTTCACCGTGGCGACCGGCGGCGGGCCGGGCGCGATGGAGGCGGCGAACCTCGGCGCCTACGCGGCCCCCTTCGACGACGGAATGCTCGACGAGGCCCTGGAACTCCTCGCCAAGGCGCCCTCGTTCCGGCCGTCGGTCACCGACTGGGCGCGCGCCGCCTTCGAGGTCCGCGAGCGCTGGCCGGACGGCGGCCCCTCGGTCGGCATCCCCACCTGGTTCTACGGCCACGAGCCGCCGAACGCCTTCGCCGCGCACATCGCCAAGTACTTCGCCAACGCCACCCGCGAGGACGGCCTGCTGGCCCGTTCCAACGCCGGTGTGGTGTTCCTGCCGGGTGCCGCCGGGACCGTACAGGAGATCTTCGACAACGCGACGCCCAACTATTACGAGTCGCGGGGCAAGCCGACCCCGATGGTGCTCGTGAACGAGGCGCACTGGAGCGAGAAGCTGCCGGCCTGGCAGCTGCTGACCTCGCTCGCGGGGGAACGCGCGATGGCGTCCCGTATCGCCCTCGTTGACCGGATCGAGCAAGCTTCACAGGCGCTGAAACGCCTCGCTGATTAATAAGCGAGCAAAGTCAACGCACGTGGACCGCATATGCATTGACACTACTTATGGAGCGCTTATAGACCTGTGAGCCTCCCGGGGATGCTGATGCCTCACCTCACCGTTGCGTCAACTCCCCCCACTACCCCCCGCAGTTATGCACTCAGTAAGGACAAACGTGTCCATATCCCGCCGCAGTGCACGTAGTTCCGTGCGCATCCTGGGTGTTGCCTCCGCGTCGGCCGCGCTGGTCCTGGGCGTGTCCAGCACCGCCCTCGCGTGCAACATCTCCGAGTTCTCCGCCGAAGCCACCTGCGACGGCTCCAACGGTGTCATCACCGTCACCGACCAGGACGCCACAGGTACTCCGGCGACCATCAGTGTCTTCCTCGAGACCAACGGCGCCGACGCCAAGCAGGTCGGCGACGCGAAGCCCATCAAGGGCACCAAGGAAGGTGCGACGGTCAGCTTCTCCGAGGACTGGGCGCCGAACGCCGTGTACCGTATCCGCGTCACGACCGACAACGGCAAGGTCGATGCGGACATCAAGGACAACCTGACCACTCCCTCCACCGCCTGCAAGGCAGCGGAGAGCACCAGCCCCTCCCCCTCGGAGTCGGCCACCCCGTCGCCGTCGGAGTCCGAGTCCACCCCGGCCGAGTCGGACTCCCCGACCCCGTCGGCCACGGACAGCAGCAGCACCGCCCCGGCGTCCACGTCGGACAACGCCCCGTCCCCGGCCGTCGGTGAGTCGAACCTCGCCGAGACCGGTGCCAACTCCAACACCGGCCTGATCGCCGGTGTCGCGGCCGCGCTCGTGGCGGTCGGCGGTGGCGCGGTCTGGTTCGGCATGCGCCGTCGTGGCGCGCACAGCGGTAACTGACGCACCTCACGCTCGTACACCGTCGAGGCCCGTCCCCGTATCCCCGGGGGACGGGCCTCGGCCGTACCCGCGCACGCGGTCAGTCCAGTACGACGGTCTCCGCCGCGTCGAACTCGACGCCCACCGCGTCCCCGGCCTCCGGTGCCTCCCGCAGCGCGCAGGCCGCCGCCAGGCGGGGGCCGCCGCCGTCCTGGGGCTGGAGGTGGACGGTGACATGGGTGCCCTGGAAGGTACGGGCGGCCACCGTGCAGGGCAGCCCCGCGTCGGCGGCGACCAGCCGTACGCCGGCCGGCCGTACGAGCAGGGTCCGCGTCCCCTGCCCGGAGCCCTCGGGCACCGGCACCTTCCCCCACGGCGTCACCGCGACCGTTCCCTCGACGGTCGCCGGGACCACGTTGTCGAAGCCGAGGAAGCGGGCCACGAACTCGTCCGCGGGCCGCTGCCAGACGTCGAGGGGCGTGCCGGACTGGGCGATCCGCCCGTCCCGCATCACCACCACCCGGTCGGCCAGTGCGAACGCCTCGCCCTGGTCGTGCGTCACGGCGAGCACGGTGGTGCCCAACCGCCCGAACAGCTCCCGGAGTTCGACCACGAGCCGCTCCCGCAGCGAGCGGTCGAGCTGCCCGAGGGGTTCGTCGAGCATCAGCAGCCGGGGCCGGGGCGCCAGCGCCCGCGCGAGCGCCACCCGCTGCTGCTCCCCGCCGGAGAGCCCGGCGACAGCCCGCCGGGCCGCCCCCGGAAGCCCCACCAGCTCCAGCAACTCGCCGACCCGCTCGGCCTGTTGTGCTTTCCCCGCACCGCGCATCCGGAGCCCGAAGGCCACGTTCCCGCCCACGTCCCGCTGCGGGAACAGCTGGTGGTCCTGGAACATCAGCCCGACCCCCCGCCGATGCGCCGGCACCCGCGTCTGGTCGTGTCCGTCGAGCAGCACCCGCCCGGAAGCCGGGGGTTGCAGCCCCGCGACCACCCGCAGCAGCGTCGACTTGCCGCTTCCGCTCGGCCCGAGCACACAGACCACCTCGTGCTCGGCGACCTCGAGATCGACGGCGTCCAGCACGGCCCGCCCGCCGAACCGCACGGTGGCCGCGTCGAGAGCCAGCAGCATCAGAACTCCCCCGTCCGGTCGGTCCGCAGCCGTTCGAGCACCAGCAGCGCCACCGCGCACACCACCATCAGAATCGTGGAAAGGGCCATCGCCTGGCCGTAGTTGAGATCACCGGGGCGGGACAGCAGCCGGGCCACGGCGACCGGCAGGGTCGGGTTGTCCGGCCGCGCGATGAACACCGTCGCGCCGAACTCCCCGAGCGACACCGCGAACGCGAACCCCGCCGCGATCAGCAGCGCCCGCCGCACCATCGGCAGATCGACCTCCCGCCACACCCGCCACGGCGCGGCCCCGAGCACGGCCGCCGCCTCCCGCAGCCGCTCGTCCACGGCCCGCAGCACGGGCAGCATGGTCCGTACGACGAACGGGACACCGACCAGCGCCTGGGCGAGCGGGACGAGGATCCAGGACTGGCGCAGATCCAGCGGCGGTCTGTCGAGCGCGATCAGGAACCCGAAGCCGACGGTCACCGCGGACACCCCGAGCGGCAGCATCAGCAGCGCGTCGAAGCCCCGGACCAGCCGCCCCGCGTCCCGCCGGGCCAGTACGGCGGCGGCGAGTCCGCCGATCACCACCGCGATGGCGGTGGCCGCGACCGCGTACTCCAGGGAATTGACCACCGACTCGATCGGCGCGACCAGGAAGGTCCCGCCGTCGGCGTCGCCCAGCGCCCGGTAGTACCCGAACCCCCCGTCCAGCGACCGCCGTACCAGCACGGCCAGCGGCAGCACGAGCAGGACGGCGATGGTGGCGAGGACTCCGGCGAGCAGCGCCCACTGCCCGGCCCCGCGCGGCCGGCGTGCCGTCACCGACGGGTCCACCAGCCGCAGCGCGCTCTCCCGCCGCCGTACCGTCCACGCGTGCACGGCGAGGATCGCGCCGACCGCGACGAACTGGACGATCGTGAGGACGGCGGCCGTGGAGAGGTCGAAGATCTCGGAGGTCTGCCGGTAGATCTCCACTTCGAGGGTGGAGAACGTCGGCCCGCCGAGGATCTGCACCACACCGAAGGAGGTGAAGGTGAACAGGAACACCATCAGCGCGGCGGCGGCCACGGCGGGCACGAGCGCGGGCAGCGTGACCTTCCGCCAGGCGCCCAGCGGGGAGGCCCCGAGCATCCGGGCGGCCTCCTCCTGCCGCGGGTCCAGCTGGGCCCACAGCCCGCCCACGGTCCGTACGACGACCGCGTAGTTGAAGAAGACGTGCGCCAGCAGGATGGCCCAGACGGTGGTGTCGAGCCGTACGCCCCACAACTCGTCCAGCAGCCCGCCCCGACCGACGAGCGCGAGGAAGGCGGTCCCCACCACGACCGTCGGCAGCACGAAGGGAACCGTCACCACGGCCCGCAGCACCTGCTTGCCGGGGAAGTCGAGGCGCGCGAAGACATGGGCGGCGGGCAGCGCGGCCAGCAGGGTCAGCGCGGTGGAGGCGAGCGCCTGCCAGGTGGTGAACCAGAGCACGTGCCGGATGTCGGACTGGCCGAGGACGTCGGCGATCCGCCCGAACCGCCAGACCCCGTCGGCCTTCAGGCCGCGCGTGACGATCGCCGCGACCGGCCAGGCGAAGAAGACGGCGAAGAACGCGACGGGCACGGCCATCAGCCCGAGCCGCGCCGCGCTCCCGCGCCTGCCGGCTGCTCCGGTTACTTCAGTACGAGTGACGTCCACGTCTTGACCCACTGGTCACGGCTGGCGGCGATCCTGTCGGGCGCCATGGTCTCGGGATCCTGGGCGGCGGGCCCGTACTTCGTGAACTCGGCAGGCACGCTCGCCCCCTTCACCACCGGGTACACGAACATGTTCAGCGGCATGTCCTCCTGGAACTCCCTGGAGACCAGGAAGTCGATGAGCGCCTTGCCGCCCTTGCTGTTCCCGGCGTTGCTCAGCAGCCCGGCGAACTCGATCTGCCGGAAGCAGGTGCCGGTCGCGACACCGGTGGGCGCGGTGCTGGGCTTCGGGTCGCCGTAGATCACCTCGGCGGGCGGCGAGGAGGCGTACGACACCACGAGCGGCCGGTCGCCGCCGGCCTTCTTCCCGCCGGCCGAGCCGGAGAACTCCTCGTTGTAGGCCTGCTCCCAGCCGTCGACGACCTTCACGCCGTTGGCCTTGAGCTGCTTCCAGTAGCCCTGCCAGCCGCTGTCCCCGTACTGCGCGGCCGAGCCGAGCAGGAACCCGAGCCCCGGCGAGGACGTGGACGCGTTCTCGGTGACGAGGAGGTTCTTGTACCGGGGCTTGACGAGGTCGGCGTACGACGTCGGCGGGGTCAGCTTGTGCTTGCTGAAGTACGCCTTGTCGTAGTTGACGCAGATGTCGCCGTAGTCGATGGGCGTGACCCGGTGCCTGGCCGCGTCGAGCTGGTACGCCGTACCGACCGTGTCGAGCCCCTTCGCCTCGTACGGCTGGAAGAGACCGTTGTCGAGGGCCCTGGAGAGCAGGGTGTTGTCGACGCCGAAGAAGACGTCGCCCTGCGGGTTGTCCTTGGTCAGGATCGCCTTGTTGACGGCCTGCCCGGCGTCACCGTCCTTGAGGACCTTGACCTGGTAGCCGGACTGCTTCTCGAAGTCCTGGAGCACGTTCTTGGAGACGGCCCACGAGTCGTGGCTGACGAGGGTGATGGTCTTTGACTCGGCCCCGCTTCCCGAGGACGAGGACGAGCACGCGGACAGCGTCACGAGCCCGAGCCCGACCGCCGCGGCCACGAAGGTTCTGGTGTGCATGGTGTGCACTGGTGTTCTTCCTCCTGGAGTTGACCAGGAAGAGACGCGGCCCTGCCCGCGGTGTGCGGGCAGGGCGCAACAGCTTGAGTGATGACCGAACTTCCTACCCAGAATGACCTGGGCGAGGTTCAGAGGGTCTGCGGCCCGGTTGCCGCACTCTCAGCGCTGTGGCGCTCCCCTGTCGGATTATGAAGATGTGTTGGCCAGATCCTACCGCTCGGTGCCTACGGCGGTTACCTCTCGGTCGCCGCGAGCTGACCACAGGCGCCGTCGATCTCCTGACCCCGGGTGTCCCGGACGGTGACGGGCACACCATGCGCCTCGATCGCCTCGACGAACGCCTTCTCGTCCTCGGGCCGCGACGCGGTCCACTTCGAACCCGGCGTCGGGTTCAGCGGGATGAGGTTGACGTGCACGGGCTTGCCCTTGAGCAGCCGGCCCAGCCGGTCCCCGCGCCAGGCCTGGTCGTTGATGTCGCGGATGAGCGCGTACTCGATCGACAACCGCCGCCCGCTCTTCTCGACGTACTCGAACCCGGCGTCGAGGACCTCGCGCACCTTCCACCGCGTGTTCACGGGGACGAGGGTGTCGCGCAGTTCGTCGTCGGGGGCGTGCAGCGAGATCGCGAGCCGGCACTTGAAGCCCTCGTCGGCGAACCGGTGGATGGCCGGGACGAGTCCGACGGTCGAGACGGTGATCCCGCGCTGCGAGAGCCCGAGCCCGTCCGGGGCGGGGTCGGTCAGCGCGCGGATGGCTCCGACCACCCGCTTGTAGTTGGCGAGCGGCTCCCCCATCCCCATGAAGACGATGTTGGACAGCCGCGCGGGCCCGCCGGGCACCTCACCGTCCCGGAGCGCCCGCATCCCGTCGACGATCTGGTGCACGATCTCCGCGGTGGACAGATTGCGGTCCAGCCCCGCCTGCCCGGTCGCGCAGAACGGGCAGTTCATCCCGCATCCCGCCTGTGAGCTGATGCACATGGTCACCCGGTCCGGGTAACGCATCAGCACCGACTCGACGAGCGTCCCGTCGAAGAGCTTCCACAGCGTCTTGCGGGTCGTCCCCTCGTCGGTCGACAGATGCCGTACGACGGTCATCAGCTCGGGGAACAGCGCCTCCCGCAGCTTGTCCCGCGAGGCGGCCGGGATGTCCGTCCACTGCTCGGGGTCGTGCGCGTACCGCGCGAAGTAGTGCTGCGAGAGCTGCTTGGCACGAAACGGCTTCTCCCCGACCTCGGCCACCGCGTCCTTGCGCTCGGCGGGCGAGAGATCAGCGAGATGCCGCGGCGGCTTCTTGGCTCCGCGCGGCGCGACGAAAGTGAGTTCTCCGGGCTTAGGCATAACCCAACCAGTGTCGCAGATCAACTGCGGTGGCCCGCGACCGTGGATTCGGCAGGGGTCCAGGGGCTCAGCGCACGGCGGTGGTGATGATGGCGAGGAGGGCGCCGAAGGGGTCGAGGAACATGGCGAAGCGGCCGATGCCCGGGGCCTCGGTGACCGGGATGAGGACGGTGGCTCCGGCCTCGGTGGCCCTGGCGAGCGTGGCGTCGCAGTCGGTCACCTCGAAGTACGGGTGCCATTTCGGCGTCGATCCGGCGTCGAGGTTGGCCTGGGGCAGTTGCATCAGCCCGCCGTGGGCCGCCGCCGGGCCGCCGCCCGCCGGGGTGAGGACCGTGTAGGTCAGTTCCGGGCCCATCGGCACATCGCGGGTCTGCCAGGAGAAGACCGACTCGTAGAACGATTTCGCCGCGCCGGCGTCGGTGGTGTACAGCTCCGTCCTGGCCAGGCTGCCGGGGACCGCGACGAGGTCCAGGCCCTTTGTGTCGCCCGGCTGCCAGACCGCGAAGTCCGCTCCGGTGGGGTCGACGAAGGCGGCCGCCCGCCCGAAGGCGAAGACGTCCGCCGGGGCGATCCGGACGCTGCCGCCCGCCTGTTCCACGGCCTTGGCGGTGGCGTCGGCGTCCGGGGTGTGGAAGTACACCCGCCAGGACGCGCTCGCGCCCGCCTCGGTGAGCGGGCCGATCCCGGCGACCGTTCCGCCGTCCTGTTCGAAGAAGCCGTAGCCGCCCGCCTCCGGTCCGGCCGACCGGTGCTCCCAGCCGAAGACGGCGGAGTAGAAGGCGGCGCTCGCGTCAGTGTCGGGGGTGCCCACGTCGAGCCAGTTCGGAGCGCCGGGAACATACTGGGTTGTCAGCATTGCGGGGTCCTCCTCGGCCGTCTGCGGCCGCCTTCGCTCACCAGGTCACGGGCAGCGTACGCGGTCCCCGGATCAGGCCCTGGCGCTGGAACTCGACCTCCTCGGGGGGTACGGCCAGGCGGATGCCGGGGAAACGGGAGAGCACCGAGCCGATCATGGTCTCGGCCTCCATGCGGGCCATGATCGCGGCCATGCAGTGGTGGGGGCCGTGGCCGAAGGCCAGGTGGGGGCCGTTGGCGCGGTCGAAGTCCAGGTCGTCCGGGTCGTCGAAGACGGCGGGGTCGCGGTTGGCGGCGACGTAGGCGTTGTAGACGACCTCGCCGGCCCGGATCAGCTGGCCGCCGACCTCGACGTCCTCGACGGCGACGCGCGGGATGCCGACGCCGTTGCGGTGCGGGACGTAGCGGAACAGCTCGTCCACCGCCTTGGGGAGCAGCTCCGGCTCGCGGCGCAGCCGGTCCAGGTGCTTGGGGTGGGTGAGCAGCGCGTACATCATCGAGCCGCTGTTGTTGCGGACCGCGTGCCCTCCGCTGACCTGGATGGCGGTGGCCAGGGAGATCGCCTCGTCGCCGGTGATCTCGCCGTCCGCGGTGGCCTGGGCCAGCACCCCGGCGAGGTCGTCGCGGGGCTCCTCGCGGCGGCTCTGCAGCAGCTCGGCGATCCGGGCCCGGGTGGTCCGGGCGGCCTCCCGGGCGCGCGCTTCCGCGTCGGGGCCCGCGGAGAGCAGCGCCTCGCCGGTGGCCGCCCAGCGGTGCCAGTCCTTCTCGTCGATGCCGAGGAAGTCACGGATCACGGCGATGGGGAAGGGGCCGTGCAGATACTCCATGAGGTCGGCCGGTGGGCCCGCGGCCTCCATGGTGTCGAGGAGTTCGCCGGCCCGGCGCTCCGCCATCGGCCGCAGCCGCTGCATGGCCCGCCCGGTGAAGGCCCGGGCGACGACCCGGCGCAGCCGGTTGTGCCGGGGCGGGTCGATGTACTGGAGGCCGGCCGTCTGGGAGGCCACGGGCGCCGGGCGCATGCTGGTGATGTCGCGGCCGACGACCGACTCCCGGGAGAAACGCGGGTCGGAGGTGACGAAGCGGACGTCCTCGTACCGGGTGACCAGCCAGGCGTCCCCCTCGCCGTGCGCGAGTCTGATGCGGGTGACGGGCTCGTCGCGCAGCAGCTCGTCCAGGAACGGGTCCGGGTCGAGCGCGGGCAGATCGTCGACGGGCCAGAACCGCACCGGCGGAGGAGGCGTGGTCGGGGACGGGGTGGAGGCCGGGGCCGGGTCGAGGGGCATGGGCACACTCCCTGCACGCACGTCGGAGGACACCGCGTCCTCACAGGGAGTCTCCCTCTGACCGGCCTGACCATGCGATTTCTGCTGCGTCATCCGGGGCCGACATGCCGCCGAGCCCCCGCCCTGTGAAGGACGGGGGCTCGCCTACGACAGCTGTACGTCAGCCACTGCCGACGTGTCTGTAGATCAGCCGCTCCCGGCGAAGCAGATCAGCCGCTGCCGACGAACAGCACCATCAACAGCCACACCACCGGAGCCGTCGGCAGCAGCGAGTCCAAGCGGTCCATGATGCCGCCGTGGCCCGGGAGCAGCGTGCCCATGTCCTTGATGCCCAGGTCCCGCTTGATCATGGACTCGCCGAGGTCGCCGAGCGTGGCGCTGGCCGCGACCGCGAGGCCCAGCAGCAGGCCCTGCCACCAGGTACCGTCGTCGATCAGGAACTGCATGCACAGCGCGCCCGCGACCATCGCGAACAGCACCGCGCCGACCAGGCCCTCGCGGGTCTTGCCGGGGCTGATGCGCGGGGCCAGCTTGTGGCTGCCGAAGCGCCAGCCGACCGCGTAGGCGCCGGTGTCGCTGACCACCGTGAGGAGCAGGAAGGTCATGACCCGGAAGGGGCCGTCGTCGGCGGTGAGCATCATCGCGACGAACGTCGCCAGGAACGGGACGTAGAACGCCGCGAAGAGACCCGCCGTGACGTCCTTGAGATAGCCCTCCGGCGGTTCCGTCATCCGCCAGACCAGGATCGCGAGCCCGGTGAGCGCCAGGGCGACCCAGGCGCCCTCGGCACCCCGGGCGTAGCCGGCCACGACCATCGCGGCGCCGCCGAGCGCCAGCGGGACTAGGGGCGCCTTGATGCCCTTGCGTTCCTGGAGCCGGCTGGTCAGTTCCCACAGGCCCACCACGACCGCGACCGCCACGACGCCGACGAAGACGGCCTTGACGACGAACAGGGATGCCACGATCACGACGCCCAGTCCGACGCCGACCCCTATGGCCGCACCCAGGTCGCGTCCCGCGCTCTTCTTCTGCGGCGCGGGCGCCGGCTGTGGGGCGTCGGGCATGGGCTCCGGATTCTGGTTCTGCGGCGCCGCCGCGTGAGGCAGGGGCTGCGCCGACGGTGTTTCGTTGCGGAACGTCTCGTCGCGGAACAAGGGGCCGCTCAGCCGAGCGGCCCCCCGGTCGTCGTCCTGGTCTGAGCCGTACGCGGGTACGTCGTCGGGCACGATGGGCATGGGGCGAGTCTGCTGCGCGTTCTGCGCATCGTACGCGGGACCCGCCGGGACGGCTCCCTGGACATGCCCCTGGTCATAGCCGTGGGTACGACCGAGGTCGTACCCCTGACCGGGAGCGTGGACGTACCCCTGGGCAGGGCCGGATCCGTACCCCTCGCCGGAGCCGTACCCCTGGCCGGAGTCCGGCCCGTTGCCCTGGTCGTAGCCCTGGCCGGTGCCCTGATCGGTCGGTCCCCAGTACCCGGCCGGTGATCCGGCCTGCCCGGCGGGTGAGCCCGCCTGCGGCGGGGCTCCCCAGGATGAGTCGTTCATCAGACTTCGAGAAGCTCCGCTTCCTTGTGCTTGAGGAGCTCGTCCACCTGCGCGACGTACTTCGCGGTGGTGTCGTCGAGCTCCTTCTCGGCGCGACGGCCCTCGTCCTCGCCGACCTCGCCGTCCTTGATCAGCTTGTCGATCGCGTCCTTGGCCTTGCGGCGCACGGAACGGATGGAGACCTTGGAGTCCTCCGCCTTGCCCTTGGCGACCTTGATGTAGTCGCGGCGACGCTCCTCGGTGAGCTCCGGGAACACCACCCGGATGATGTTGCCGTCGTTGCTCGGGTTGACGCCCAGGTCCGAGTCGCGGATGGCCTGCTCGATGTTGCGCAGGGCCGTCTTGTCGAACGGGGTCACGACCGCCATGCGCGGTTCCGGCACGGAGAACGAGGCCAGCTGGTTGATCGGCGTCGGCGCGCCGTAGTAGTCGGCCACGATCTTGTTGAACATCGCCGGGTGCGCACGGCCGGTGCGGATCGCGGCGAAGTCCTCCTTGGCGACCACGACGGCCTTCTCCATCTTCTCCTCGGCTTCGAGGAGGGTCTCTTCGATCACCACTTGCTCCTGCGTGTCTTGAGTAAGGCCCGGCTGCGGTTCCGTTGCGGGGCGGCGGCCGGCTGCGTCGCGTCTTCTTTCCCTGACGGTTCCCGACCGGCAGGACATTGTCCATCCCCCGGTCAGGGTGCGTCAGGTGTTGCCGGTCAGGCCCGGCTGCCCTGGTCACCCACCAGCGTGCCGATCTTCTCACCCTTGACGGCGCGCGCGATATTGCCCTCCGTCACCAGCTCGAACACCAGGATCGGCAGCTTGTTGTCGCGGCAGAGCGTGATCGCGGTGGCGTCGGCGACCTTGAGCTCGCGGGTGATGACCTCGCCGTAGCCGAGCGAGTCGAACTTGACGGCGTCGGGGTTGGTCTTGGGGTCGGAGTCGTAGACCCCGTCCACGCCGTTCTTGCCCATGAGCAGCGCCTCGGCGTCGATCTCCAGGGCGCGCTGGGCGGCGGTGGTGTCGGTGGAGAAGTACGGCATGCCCATACCGGCGCCGAAGATGACCACGCGGCCCTTCTCCAGGTGGCGCACGGCGCGCAGCGGGATGTACGGCTCGGCGACCTGTCCCATGGTGATCGCGGTCTGCACCCGGCTGTCGATGCCCTCCTTCTCCAGGAAGTCCTGGAGGGCGAGGCAGTTCATGACGGTGCCGAGCATGCCCATGTAGTCGGAGCGGGCCCGGTCCATGCCGCGCTGCTGGAGTTCGGCGCCGCGGAAGAAGTTGCCGCCGCCGATGACGACGGCGACCTGCGCTCCGTCGCGGACGACGGCCGCGATCTCGCGGGCGATCTTGTGCACCACGTCGGGGTCCACGCCCAGGCCCCCGCCACCGGAGAAGGCCTCTCCGGACAGCTTCAGCAGAAACCGGCCGCGTACTTTGCCGTCGTCGCTCTTCTGGGCCTTGGTGGTCATGGAGATCCCGCCTCTTTCACGTGTTGCACATACGCATACGAAGAAGGCCATTGCCGGTGGGGTCGCTTTTCGCTGCCCATGCGCGGCAATGGCCTCCTCGTCAGATCTGCCGCCGTCCGTCACGTCCCTGGGTGTGGCGGTGTGTACGGACGACTGCTGTCGACCGACCCTATCGGGATTTCCCCGTGGGTCGCGCGTCGATCGCGGTACGGACTCAGATGCCGACCTTGATGCGCGCGAAGCGCTTCAGGGTGACACCGGCCTCGTCCAGAACCTTCTGGACCGACTTCTTGTTGTCGAGCGCGTAGGGCTGGCCGAGCAGCGTGGCGTCCTTGAAGAAGCCGTTCAGACGACCCTCGACGATCTTGGCGATCGCGGCCTCGGGCTTGCCCTCGGCGCGGGTGGTCTCCTCGGCGATGTGGCGCTCGGACTCGACGACGTCGGCCGGCACGTCCTCCTTGGCCAGGTACTTCGGCGCGAAGGCGGCGATGTGCTGGGCGATGCCCTTGGCGACCTCGGCGTTCGGCTTGTCCAGCTCGACGAGGACACCGATCTGCGGCGGCAGGTCGGGCATCGTGCGGTGCATGTAGGCGGTGACGTAGCCGTCGGCGTACTGCGCGAAGCGGTCCAGGACGATCTTCTCGCCGAGGTTGGCGTTGGCCTCGTCCACGAACGCCTGGACGGTCTTGCCGGGCTCGATCTCGGAGGCGAGCAGCGCCTCCAGGTCGGCCGGAGCGGTCTTGGCGACGTGCTCGGCGATGGTGTTGGCGACGGCCTGGAACCTGTCACCCTTGGCGACGAAGTCCGTCTCGCACTTCAGCTCGACGAGGACGCCGGAGGAGTTGTCGTCGGCGATGATCGAGACCACGGCGCCGTTCTCGGCGGAGCGGCCCTCGCGCTTGGCGACGCCCTTCTGGCCCTTGATGCGGAGCGCCTCGACAGCCTTGTCGACATCGCCCTCGGCCTCGTCCAGGGCCTTCTTGCAGTCCATCATGCCGGCGCCGGTGAGCTCGCGGAGCTTCTTGACGTCAGCGGCGGTGTAGTTCGCCATGAGTCTGTAAGTCTTTCTCGAAGTCTGGAAGATCGAAGATCTGCGCGTCTGCGATCCACATGAATTCCATGGATTCCATGTGCGGATTCCACCTGCAGGGGTGGATCGCGGACCGTTGGCTGACCTACGGATGAACGGTGGGGGCGGAGTTCCTGCCGCCGCCCCCACCGTCAACGCTTCAGCAGAGGGGTCAGGCCTGCTCGGCGTCCGCGGCCGGAGCCTCGACAACGGCCTCGGCAGCAGCCGGAGCCTCGACAACGGCCTCGGCGGCCTCGGCGGCGGCCGGAGCCTCGACAGCGGCCTCAGCGGCAGCCGGAGCCTCGGCCTGCTCGGCGTCGGCGACCTTCTCGGTCTCGGCGGAGGTCTGGACCTCGGCGTCGTCCGCCTTCTTCTCGCCCTCGAGCAGGTCGCGCTCCCACTCGGCGAGCGGCTCGCCGGCGGCCTTCTCGCCCTTGTCGCCGGTGGCGACACGGGAGCGGGAGATGAGGCCCTCGGCGACCGCGTCGGCGATCACGCGGGTGAGCAGGGTGACGGAGCGGATCGCGTCGTCGTTGCCCGGGATCTTGTAGTCGACCTCGTCGGGGTCGCAGTTGGTGTCGAGGATCGCGACGACCGGGATGTTGAGCTTCCGGGCCTCACCGACCGCGATGTGCTCCTTCTTGGTGTCCACGATCCAGACGGCGCTGGGCACCTTGGACATCTCGCGGATACCACCGAGGGTCTTCTCCAGCTTGGCCTTCTCGCGCGAGAGCACGAGAAGCTCCTTCTTGGTCAGACCCGACGCGGCGACGTCCTCGAAGTCGATCTGCTCGAGCTCCTTGAGGCGCTGCAGACGCTTGTAGACGGTCGAGAAGTTGGTGAGCATGCCGCCCAGCCAGCGCTGGTTGACGAAGGGCATGCCGACGCGGGTGGCCTGCTCGGCGATGGCCTCCTGCGCCTGCTTCTTCGTGCCGACGAACATGACCGTGCCGCCGTGGGCGACGGTCTCCTTGACGAACTCGTAGGCGCGGTCGATGTACGACAGCGACTGGAGCAGGTCGATGATGTAGATGCCGTTGCGCTCGGTGAAGATGAAGCGCTTCATCTTCGGGTTCCAGCGACGGGTCTGGTGACCGAAGTGGACGCCGCTTTCCAGCAGCTCCCGCATCGTGACGACGGCCATGGCCGTATCTCCTTGAATTTCTCGGTTGTGCCGCGGGGGCCGGACGGCTCCCGCGCCTGACGCCCGGGTGCGCTGTGCCGCGAAGGACCGAGAAGCGCTGACACCTGCTTTTGATGGCCTGGTGTCGGGGCGTGCGAAGTCGACCCGGTGACCCGGATCGCCAACAGAAGTGTACGGGACCGGCGGGGTACCGGGTGACGCCACTGTCCACAACTCGGGAGTAATCCACAGGTACCGGCCATGATCGGCGGGGCTGCGGGACGGTTTGACCATGTTGGTCATGCGACGCGCGATGCGATGGATGGGGGCGGCGACGGTGTTGCCGCTGGCCTTGGCGGCGACCGCGGCCCGGGCCTGGGTGTGGGCGGCCGATCCGCAGCCGCCCGCTGCGGAGCCCGTGCCGGCGATCGCCCGCGCCTGGCCGGTGGGGGTACGGCCACCGGTCCTGCGCGGCTGGGAACCACCGGCGACGGTGTACGGCCCCGGGCACCGGGGGGTCGACCTGGGGGCGTCCGCCGGTGAGCCGGTACGGGCGGTGGCGGCGGGCCGGATCTCCTATGCGGGGCGGGTTGCGGGGAGGGGCGTGGTCTCGGTGCTGCTGACGGGCACGGATTTCCGCACGACGTACGAGCCGGTGACGGCGACGGTGCGGAAGGGGGACGAGGTGGCGGCGGGGGCGGTCGTGGGGACGGTGGAGGCGGGGGGTGCGCACTGCGGTGCGCGGGCGTGTGTGCACTGGGGGCTGCTCAGGGGGGACGCGTACGTGGACCCGTTGCTGCTGTTGCCTCCGTGGCTGCTGAACCGGGGGCCGTCGAGACTGCTGCCGGTGCTGCGGGTTCCGCTGCCATAGGGGCGGTGCGGGCCGGTCACGCGACTGCGGCTGCGTGGGGGTTACTCGCGCAGTTCCCCGGGCCCCTTACGGGGCACGTAGTCCGCGGGCAGTCGTGCCGCTGGGGCGGCACGGGTGGGCGCTGGGGGTCCCCCCGGCCGAAGGCTGGGGGAGGCACCCTGCAAGCGCCGGTAAGCGTCCCCCCTCCCCCGGCCTCAGCCCCCGCTCAGCCCCGCACACCCCGCAGCGCCATCGCCACAGCCGCGTCGGTGATCACCGCGGGATCCTCCGCCGCACCCAGCTCGATCCGCCGCACCGCGGCATCCACAACCCCCTGCACCAGCATCGCCGCAAGCCGGGGCTGCCCATGCCCCAACTCCCCCAGCGCCTCCACGATCATCGCGACCAGCCCGCCGTGCGCGGCCCGGATCTTCTCCCGCGCCCCCGCGTCCAGCTCGCTCGCCGAGATCGCGACCACCGCACGGTGCCGCCGGTCCCCGACCAGGGCCAGCTGCTGCCGCACATACGCCTCGACCTTGCCCTCGGCGGAAGCCGCCCGCTCCATCGCCGCCTCGACCTCCGCCGCCCACACGGGGAAGTCGACCTTGCACAGCTCCTCGACCACGGCGGCCCGGGACCGGAAGTACTCGTAGACGGACGACCGGGCCAGCCCCGTGCGCTCGGCGAGCGCGGGGAACGTCAGCGCCTCCGTCCCGCCCTCGGACAGGAGGGACCGCGCCGCGTCCAGCAGGGCGGCTCGCTGCATCGACCGGTGCTCGGCCACGGAGGCCGCTCGAATCCTTGGCACGTCAACCACTCTACGGACGCGCCGGGCCGGACGGGAGACAGCACGACCAGGACGCGGCCCGCCCGGCCGCCGCCGATGGCCGAAAACCCCCGCCAACCCCGCGCTCAACGGCCGAAACTCGCCAGCTTCGCCCGCAGCTGCAGCACCGACTTGGTGTGGATCTGGCTCACCCGGCTCTCGGTGACCCCGAGCACGTTCCCGATCTCGGCGAGCGTGAGCCCCTCGTAGTAGTAGAGGGTCACCACCGTCTTCTCCCGCTCCGGCAGCGTGTTGATCGCCCGCGCCAGGAACCGCCGCAGCTCCCGGTCCTCGGCCACCTCCACGGGGTTGTCCGCGGCGGTGTCCTCCAGCGTGTCCATCACGCTCAGCCCGTCGCCGCCCTCACCCCCGACGTGCAGCAGCTCCTCCAGCGCCACCACGTTGGCCAGCGACAGCTGGCTGAAGACGGCGTGGAGTTCGTCCACCTCGATGCCCAGTTCGGCGGCCACCTCGCCCTCCGAGGGCGTGCGCCGCAGCCGCGCCTCCAGCGTGGCGTAGGCCCGCTCCACGTTCCGTGCCTTCTGGCGGACCGAGCGCGGGATCCAGTCCAGCGCCCGCAGCTCGTCGATCATCGCGCCCCGGATCCGGGTGATCGCGTACGTCTCGAACTTGATCTCGCGGTCGACGTCGAACTTCTCGATCGCGTCGATGAGCCCGAACACTCCGGAGGAGACGAAGTCGGCCTGCTCCACATTGGGCGGCAGACCCACGCTCACCCGCCCGGCCACGTACTTGACCAGCGGCGAGTAGTGCAGGATCAGCTGTTCCCGCAGCCGGTCGTCCCCCGTCGCCTTGTACGACCGCCACAGCTCGTCGAGCGTCGAGGGAGCGGGCGGCCGCACGCTGCCACCGTCGCGGGCGGCTGGGGGGACCGCCGCCCGGTCGGACCCGGAGGTGTGCTGGGGCATTCGTCGCCTTGTGCCGTTCTGCCGTGAAGTGCCAGGAAGTGCCGTGATGTGCCGCGAACTGGGGTGAGCGGGGAGTGAAAGCGATGGTTGGGCGAGGTGTCGGTCTCATGTCGGTTGGCACGTTCTGCGCCAGGCCTTTCGTGAGCGTAGCGTGACTGAGGAGTCGCGGTGCGCGAACAGCGAGGCTCCACCCCTGCGCGAACCCCCTGTACGGCGCGCCCCACCGCGCTCGGCACGTCGCTCTGCGTGATCGACCGGAAGTGTCAACTCCGGGAATTCCCAAGGGCGTCGGGGGTTCCCCCGGACGGCCGAACACGCTCGGTCAGCACCGGCTCCGACCGGCCCGGACCGAGATCATCGCCTGGCGTGTCAACTTCCAGCCGTCGCCGTGTCGTTCGACGTAACCAAGTGCTCGGAGTTCGTACAGCCTCACGACGGCCTCGTCCTCGGACGTCTGCGCGCCGCGTGCCACCTCTTCGGGTGAGGCCGGCCGGTCCCCGGGCAGGGCGGCCAGGACCTGCCGGGCGGCGGGTTCCAGCAGGTCACGCGGGAGGACCGGGCCACGTCTGGCCGGGGCCAGCTCGCCCATGTCGCCCACGAGTTCGACGACCTCCGCGGCGTCGGTGACCAGCACGGCCTCCCCGCGGAGCAGCTCGTGCACCCCGGCCGAGAGACCACTGGTGGCCGGTCCGGGCACGCCCATGGTGAACCGGCCGAGCCGCTGCGCCGCCCGCGCGGTGACCAGCGAGCCGCTGCGATGGGCGGCCTCCACGACGACAGTGCCCCTGGTGAGCGCCGCGATGACCCGGTTGCGGAGCACGAACCTGCTCGGCGTGGGGTGCTCGCCGGGCGGCAACTCCCCCACCACCAGTCCCTGTTCGGCGATTCTGTTGATCAACTCGGTGTGGCCCCTGGGGTAGGGCCGGTCGACCCCGCAGGCCAGCACGGCGACGGTGGCCCCGCCGGCGCCGAGGGCTCCGCGGTGGGCGGCGCCGTCGACGCCGTAGGCGCCGCCGGACACCACCACCCAGCCGCGCTCGGCGAGCCCCGCGGCGAGGACGGTCGCCATGTGGGCGCCGTACTCGGTGCAGGCCCGGGCCCCGACGACGGCGACGGCCCGGAGCGCCCACATCCGCAGACTGGGCCGACCGCGCACCCACAGGCCGAGCGGGCGGGCATCGCCGAGGTCGTCGAGCTGGCTGGGCCACTCCGTGTGGCCGGGGCACACGAACCGTGCACCCGCCTCCCGGGCGACGGCGAGGTCGGCCCGGGGATCGGCCAGTGCCGCCCGGGCCAGCAGCCCCGTCCACCGCTTGCCGCCGACGCCCGGCAGGGCCTGACCGCCGTCGCGCAGCCGGCCCGCCACCTCGTGCACGCCCCGCTCCCGCACCCACCGCCCGGCGGCCTCGTCGCCGGGCTCGACGACCCGGGCCAGAAAGACCCGGGCGAGCAGCTCGGCGTCGCTCATGTGGCGATCCCTTCCAGGACCGCGCCGCGCCGGACGCCGGTGCGCAGCTCCAGGGCCAGGTTGACGTCGTTGGCCGAGGGCCGGTCGCGGCCCGCCAGGTCGGCGAGGGTCCAGGCGACCCGGAGTACCCGGTCCAGGCCGCGGGCGGTGAGCAGGCCCCGGTCGAGGTCCAGCTCGGCCTTGAGGAGCGCGCCCGGTCGGACGTGCCAGCGGGTGCGGAGTTCGTGGCCGGGGACCTCGCTGTTGGTGCGCCAGGGCAGCCCGTCGTAGCGGTGGGCGGCCCGCTCCCGGGCCGTGCGCACCCGGTCGGCCACGGCGGCGGAGGGCTCGGCCCTGGTGTGGGGCCGCAGCAGCTCGTCCCTGGCCACCGGTTCGACGGTCACCCTGAGGTCCACGCGGTCCATCAGGGGGCCGGAGAGCCGGGCCCGGTAGCGCTTGATCGAGGAGGGCCGGCACTCGCAGACGTCGCCGGAGGTGCCATGCCGTCCGCAGGGGCAGGGGTTGGCGGCCAGGACCATGAGGAACCTCGCGGGCATCCGCAGTATCCCGGCGGCCCGGGCGATGACGACGTGGCCCGACTCCAGGGGCTGGCGCAGGGCGTCCAGGACACTGCTGTGGAACTCGGCGGCCTCGTCCAGGAAGAGCACGCCATTGTGGGCCAGGGACACCGCTCCGGGGCGTGGCAGGCCGGTTCCGCCGCCGACCAGGGAGGCCATGGTTGCCGAGTGGTGCGGCGAGCAGTAGGGCGGTTTGTCGACCAGGGGGTGGCCGGGTGGCAGCATCCCGGCGACCGAGTGGACGGCGGTCACCTCCAGGGACTCCTGCCGGCCCAGCTCGGGCAGCAGCCCCGGCAGCCGCTCGGCCAGCATGGTCTTGCCTGCGCCGGGCGGGCCCTTGAAGAAGACGTGGTGGCGTCCGGCCGCGGCCACCTCCAGGGCGGCCCGGGCCACGTGCTGGCCGGCGACGTCCGCGAGGTCGGGCGCGTGGTCGCCGGTGGCGAGGCCGGTGCCGAGTCCCATGCCCGGGAGGGCGAGCCCGGCCAGGAACGGGTCCGGGCGGATCTCGCCGGGGACGGGCTCCTCGTCGGGCACAGGTTCGTCGGTGAGGACCGCGATCAGCTGGCGCAGACTGCGGACGCCCAGCACGGACACCCCCGGCACCAGCGAGGCCTCCGGCACCGCGCTCTCCGGCACCACCACCTGCTCGTACCCGGCGTCGGCGGCGGCCAGCACGGCGGGCAGGATGCCCCGGACCGGCCGGACCCGGCCGTCCAGGCCCAGCTCGCCGATCATCACGATCTCGGCGAGCACCCGGGGATCGATCCGCTCTGCCGCCCCGAGCACGGCGGCGGCGACCGCCAGGTCGAAGCCGCTGCCGCTCTTCGGCACGGACGCCGGGCTCAGCCCGACGGTGAGCTTCTTCGAGGGCCAGGCGGCTCCCGAGTTCACCACCGCGGCCCGGACCCGGTCCCGGCTCTCCGTCAGGCTCTTGTCCGGCAGCCCTACCAGGGTGAAGGCCGCCACCCCGGGCTCCAGGTCGGCCTGGACCTCGACCACCACGCCCTCGACGCCCACCAGCGCCACCGAGCAGGTACGCGCGAACCCCATCTCACGCCACCCCCCGGACGTGCTCGACCACGGGCGCCCCGCGCTGCGGCAGGAGCACACCGACCACGTCGATGCGGACGCCGCCCGGCGGTGCCCCGCCGTGTGCGTGGATCCAGTGTTCGGCGAGGCCGCGCAGGCGCTGCGCCTTCTCCGGGGAGACCGCGGCCATGGGATGCTCGAAGACACCCGCCCGGCGGGTCTTGACCTCGCAGACGACCAGGACGTCCCCGTCCCGCGCCACGATGTCGATCTCGCCCGTCCTGCCGCAGCGCCAGTTGCGCTCCAGGACCGTCAGACCGGCCTCGGCCAGCCGCCGTGCGGCCAGCGTCTCGCCGTACTTGCCGAGTGCACTGCGTGCCCGATTGGTGTTCATGTCGGCACCACCTCCGGCGCCAACCGTCACGCATTCCCCGCCAAGAAGTTGATCTTGGTGAGCTACTCAGCGGTTGTGGACAACTCCGTCACCCACACGGGCGACCACACCGACGACCACACCTGCACCACACCCCAGGGCTCACCCGCCCGGAAGTTCCAGGTCGGTCTTGTTCAACTCCTCGATGTTCACGTCCTTGAACGTGAGGACACGAACCTGCTTCACGAAACGAGCCGGCCGGTACATGTCCCAGACCCAGGCATCCGCCATGGACACCTCGAAGAACACCTCGCCCTGGACCGAGTGCACCTGCATCTCGTAGTCGTTGGTGAGGTAGAAGCGCCGCTCGGTCTCGATCACGTATTTGAACAGACCGACGACATCGCGGTACTCCCGGTAGAGCTTCAGCTCCATCTCGGTCTCGTACTTTTCGAGGTCCTCGGCGCTCATGGCATGTTCCCCTTCAGCCGTGCGATCCCACCATTGTGCGCCAGTCCCGCGCGCCCCTAGACGATTTCCGTGTCAAGGGTGACGGGCCCGGCGGGGGGACCTTCGTCGAGCAGCCTACGGAACAGCTCGGCGAGTCTGGTCGGATACACCGTCTCATGTGCCCGGGTCAGTTCCCGGCACGTCCACCAACGTGCTCCGGCCATACTGCGCCGCTCCAGCTCCGTCAGGGCTGTGGCCTCGGTGACCGTCTGCGTCGTACGCGCCAGGTAGTACCACTCGTCCTGGTCCCAGCGGCGGCCGGCGAACGGGAAGGAGCACGTCCGCCGCCACAGCACCGGGCCGAGTTCGACGTCCGTGATGCCGGTCTCCTCGGCGAGTTCCCGCAGAGCGGCCTGCTCCCGGGTCTCGTCGCCCTCCAGGCCGCCGCCGGGCGTGAACCACCAGTCGTCGGCCGGGTCGCCGGGCTCGTGGCCGTGCAGGAGCAGGATGCGGTTCTCCGGGTCGAGCAGGACCACCCGGGCCACCTTGCGCAGGCCGCCCTCCGAGAGCACCTCAGCGGGCACCGGCGGGCTCCGTAGCGGCACGGGTGCGGGAGCGGCCCAGCAGGTTCGCGACCGGGCCGTAGGCGCCGCCCGCGAGGACCAGCACGCCACCGGCCACGATCATGAACTCGATGACACGCAGCGGACCCGGCTCGGAGAGGGCGCCCAGGGTCTCGAAGCCGGTCGGGCGCTTGAGCAGACCCTTCATCGGCCAGATCACGGCGTCCACCCGGGCGCTCACGGCGCTGCGGGGGACCGTGCCCTGCGCCGCGTCCGTGAGGTGGGCGGTGGAGTCCAGGGAGCCCTGACGCTCGTCACCGAGGAGGAAGAGCCGGCCCTTCGGGACGGTGACGGTCGGGAAGCCCTGGAGTTCGGCCGCGCTGCCCGCCGGCAGATACGGCTCGTCGATCTGCTTGCCGTTGACGGTCAGCTTGCCGTCGGTGCAGCAGGCGACCGTGTCCCCGCCGATCGCGACCACGCGCTTGACGACGTCCGCGTTGGTGACCCAGCTCTTGTCCTTGAAGACGACGACGTCGCCCCGGCGCACCTCACTGCCGTCGATGCGCTGGCCGAGGACCCGGTCCCCGGCGTCGATCGTCGGCGTCATCGAAGTGGTGGGCACGGTGTACGGCCGGTAGACCACCGCTCCCCAGCCGAATCCTCCGAGGAACAGCACGATGCCCAGCGCGACGGCGATCCCGGACAACCGCTGTCCGAGCCTGCCGCCGGCCTGTGCCGCACTCGTGCTGGTGCCTCCGCCGCTGCGCGGGGCCGTACGTATCGTGCTGTCGCCCATGAGGCCGCACCCTACCCGGCAGTACCGGGCAGGGGCAGCCCTTCTTCGGCGGGCCTGGTCACAAGCTCCCCAAGGGCTTCACATGGGGAGGTCAGCAGACGTACAGGGAAGGCACTCACCCGGGATGCGGCCATGTCAGGCGGCATGCGGTCAGCGCTTGCCGGCGGCCACGCGCTTATCGAACTTCTGCTCGATCCGGTCGCCCCGGCGACGGCGCCACACGACGACCGGCAGGACGGCGGCGACGGCCACGCCCTGCGGTGCCACCGTGAGGGAGGCCGCGGCGGACGACTGCGTGTTGATGCCGCTCTGGTCGAAGGTGTCCGGGATCGGCAGCGTGCCCCAGCGGTTGATCGGCCAGGCCTTGACGATGGCGCGGCCGACGACGTCCTTCACCGGGACCATGCCGTGGTGCGTGTCGGACTGGTTGTAGCGCGAGTCGCGGGAGTTCTGGCGGTGGTCGCCCATCACCCAGATGTAGCCCTTGGGCACGTGCACCGTGAACTGGCCGCCCTGGTCGTCGACGCTGCACGGGGTGTTGCCCGGGTACACATAAGGCTCGTTCAGCGGGTGGCCGTTGACCATGAGCGGGCCGCTGCCCTTGCAGGAGACGGTGTCGCCGCCGACGCCGATGACCCGCTTGATCAGGTCCCTCTCCTCGGCGGACGGCATCAGGCCGATCCAGCTGAGGAAGGTCTGGATCGCGTTCGGCTGGGCGGTGGGCTCGCCCGCCAGCCAGTCGTCCGGGTCGTGGAAGACGACGACCTCGCCGCGCTCCGGCTTGGAGCCGAACCACGGGGTGAGCTTGTCGACCAGGACGCGGTCACCCTGCTGGAGGGTGTTCTGCATCGAGTCCGACGGGATCGAGAACGCCTGCACCAGGAACGTCTTGATCAGCAGCGCCAGCACCAGCGCGATGACGACCAGGATCGGCAGCTCCTTCCAGAAGGAGCGTGGCTTCTTCGGTGCGGGCGCCGCCGATTCACCCGGGTCCCCGTCCGTACCCCCGCCGTCACCGCCGGAGTGCGGACCGTCCACCGGGGTGCTGTCTCCGCCGGGCCCGGTACCGTTCCCCGAGGCCGAGGAGCCGTCTGCGGGGGGGACATTCTCCACAGGGCGCCCGCTGTGCTCCTCGCCGTCGTAGCCCGACCGCGCGCCAACCGCCACATCCCCCACGCCAACTCCTTACTCCGTGCCGCCGCCCACGCCATCCCCGGCGCAAGCCCACCACTCCCATAACGAGCGGGAGTTCCGCAGGGCTCGGGAGTTGGATGTATCCGTTCGGATCGTCGGAGGCAACCCTATGCGACAGCTGGGGAGCCGCGGTCGACCCCGACCCGGAGTCAGAAACGCTTGCGAAGGTTTTAGGTTCGTCGAGCTTGGTCCAGTGGCCGACGGGCCAGCCGATCATCATGGCCCGGCCCACCACCGAGGTCACGGCGACCGTGCCGCCGTAGTCGGTGTCCTGGTGCGCCCGGGAGTCGGCCGAGTTGCCCCGGTGGTCGCCCATCACCCACAGCCGCCCCTCCGGCACGGTGATGTCGAACTCCTGGGTGGAGGGGGCGTTACCGGGGTACAGGTAGTCGCCCTCGGTCAGCGGTACGCCGTTGACGGTCACGCGGCCCTGTGCGTCACAGCACTTGACGTGGTCGCCGCCGACGCCGATGACCCGCTTGATGAGGTCCTTCTCGTTGGCGGAGGGCAACAGGCCGATGAAGGTGAGCCCTTCCTTGACCTGCTTGACCACGACCGGGTCGTTCGCCTGGGTGGTCTCCTCGTCGTTCAGCCAGCCGCCCGGGTCGTGGAAGACGACGACGTCCCCGCGGTGCGGCTTCCACCCGAACCACGGGGTGAACTTGTCGACCAGGACGCGGTCGCCGATCCGGATCGTCTGCTCCATGGAGCCCGACGGGATCACGAAGGCCTGGACGAGGAACGTCTTCAGCACGAGCGCTATCAGGACGGCCACGCCGACCAGCAGCGGTATCTCCCGCACCGCACCGCGCCGGCGCCGGCGCTTGACCTTGCGCTGCAGCTTGCGCCGCTCCGCGCGGGAACGCCCGCCGGACGAGCCGGAGGTGCGCCGGGCCCCGGTGGGCAGCAGGTTGGCGGCGGCGTCGACCGGCACGCCGCGCCGTTTGCCCCGGTTACCCATGGGACGCTCCGGCCGACGGCACGCGCGCGTAGGCGGCGGGACGGGTGAGATGCGTCCAGTGGGCGTACGGCCAGACGATCCAGTCGGCCCGGCCGATGACCCTCGTGACGGGGACCATCCCGCCGCCGGGTGAGCCGAGGTGGTCGCGGGAGTCGCTGGAGTCGCCGCGATGGTCGCCGAGAAGGAAGAGCGTGCCGTCCGGGACGTCGACGTTGAAGGGCACCGTGGAGGGGGTGTCCCCGGGATAGAGGAACGCGGTCTCGTCGACCGGCCGGCCGTTCACTTCGATCCTCCCCTTCTTGTCGCAGCAGACCACATGGTCTCCTCCCACACCGACGACGCGTTTGATGTAGTCGGCGTCCCCGAAATATCCGGAGCCGTCGAACACCACGACATCTCCCCGGCGCGGCCCGGCACCGAAACGGTACGCCAACTTATTTACGAGAACGCGGTCCCCGATCCTCAATCCCTGTTCCATGGATCCGCTGGGAATCTGGAATGGTTGCGCCACGAAAGTGTTGAGGACGAGCAAAAACGCCAGGCAGGCGAAGAGGGTGAGGGTGAACCAGCCACCCGGCAGCCAGTCGGTGACCCGCGCCACCAACGCGAAACGCGACCGGTCCTCCGCGGCCTCTGGTTCGGGGCGGGAGGAGCGGTCGCGCTCCGTCTGCTGTTCGGTGTCCATCGGGGCCAGATGCTATCCGGCCTCGCTGAGACTCCCTCTTACCGGCTCGTTCGCCTACGGCTTCCGGGTGCCGGCACGCGACATCACTTGTCGCGCTTCTCCTTGATCTTCGCGGCCTTGCCGCGCAGCTCGCGCAGGTAGTACAGCTTGGCGCGACGCACGTCACCGCGGGTGACGAGCTCGATCTTCTCGACGATCGGGGTGTGCACCGGGAAGGTGCGCTCGACGCCGACGGAGAAGGAGACCTTGCGGACCGTGAAGGTCTCGCGGACACCGCTGCCCTGGCGGCGGATCACAACGCCCTTGAACTGCTGCACACGGGAGCGGTTGCCCTCGATGACGCGGACGTGGACGTTGACGGTGTCACCCGGGCGGAAGGCCGGGACGTCGCTGCGCAGCGACGCGGAGTCGACGGTGTCGAGCAGGTGAGACATTTCGTCTGCTTTCCTCGCGAATGCCACAGGTCATCAGCGGAAACTAGGTGTGTCATGAGGACTGCCGTGCGGGTCGGGGCGGGCGTCGTGTCCCCCTGTGGCAGGGGCGCACGCCGGACGGACGCACAACAGCGGCCTATTCTTCCACGCCCTCTGGCCTGCGCCAAAATCGGCCGTGGGGTTCGCCCTCCGGGTCCGGGGCCCAGCCCAGGATGGAGAGCATCTCGCGGTCCTTCTTGTCGAAGGCCTTGGGGTCGCAGCGCTCGATCAGGTCGGGCCGGTGGGCGGTGGTCCGCTTCAGGGCCTCGTCACGGCGCCAGCGGGCGATCTTGCCGTGGTGGCCGCTGAGCAGCACCTCCGGGATGTCCCGGCCGCGCCACACCGGCGGCTTGGTGTAGACCGGGCCCTCCAGGAGGTTCGCCATCGCGCCGGGTGCGAAGGAGTCGTCCCGGTGCGACTCGGCGTTGCCGAGGACCCCGGGCAGGAGCCGGGCCACGGCCTCCGTGATGACCAGTACGGCCGCCTCGCCGCCGGCAAGGACGTAGTCGCCGATGGACACCTCGTAGACCGGCATCCGGGTGGCGTACTCGTCCATGACGCGCCGGTCGATGCCCTCGTAGCGGGCCGGCGTGAAGATCAGCCAGGGCCGCTCGGAGAGTTCGACGGCGAGTTCCTGGGTGAACGGGCGGCCGCTCGGGGTGGGCACGATCAGTGCGGGTGCGTGCGAGCCGGTCTCGTAGCCGTCGGCGAGCGCGGAGTCGAGGGCGTCGCCCCAGGGCTCGGTCTTCATGACCATGCCGGGACCGCCGCCGTACGGCGTGTCGTCGACCGTGTTGTGCCGGTCGTACGTCCAGGCACGCAGATCGTGGACATGGACGCCGAGCTGCCCACGCGCGCGTGCCTTGCCGACGAGCGAGACGTTCAGGGGTTCGAGGTACTCGGGAAAGATCGTGACGACGTCGAGGCGCATCTCTTACGACTCTTCCCGTGCGGACGGCTCTTCCCGCAAGGACGGCTCTTCCCGCGAAGACGCGACCTCGGCCTGGTCGTCGATCAGACCCGGCGGGGGCGCGACGACCGCCTTCTGCTCCTCCAGGTCGATCTCGACGACGATCTCCTCGACGAAGGGGATCATGACCTCGCTGCCGTCGGGCCGCTCCACGATGAAGAGGTCCTGGGAGGGCAGGTGCGAGATCTCGGTGATCCGGCCGACCTCGGTGCCGTCCTCGGTGACCACGTCCAGGTCGATGAGCTGGTGGTCGTAGTACTCGTCCTCGCCCTCGGGCAGCTCCTCCGGGTCGATCTCGGCGATCAGGAGGGTGTTGCGCAGGGTCTCGGCGCCGGTGCGGTCCTTGACGCCCTCGAAGCGCAGGAGCAGACGGCCGCTGTGCACCCGCCCGGTCTCGATGGTGAGCGGTCCCGCCGACGCGGGATCGGTGGCGAGTACGGCGCCGGGCGCGAGCCTGAGCTCCGGCTCGTCGGTACGTACCTCGACGGTGACCTCGCCCTTGATGCCGTGGGCGCGGCCGATCCGTGCGACTACCAGCTGCACTGTGCCTGTTCTCCTGTCATCTCCTGCTCGACCTGCTCATACGACTGCGGGCCGGGGACGGCCAGTGGCCCTCCCCGGCCCGAGCCGGTGCTGTGAAAGCGTCAGCGGACGTGGTCGACGTCGACTAGGTCGACGCGGACTCCGCGGCCGCCGATGGCGCCCACGACGGTGCGCAGGGCACGCGCGGTGCGGCCGTTGCGGCCGATCACCTTGCCGAGGTCGTCGGGGTGCACCCGGACCTCCAGCACGCGCCCGCGACGCAGGTTGCGCGAGGCGACCTGCACATCGTCAGGGTTGTCGACGATGCCCTTCACGAGGTGCTCAAGCGCCTCTTCGAGCATGCTGCTCAGGCCTCGGTCGACTCGGACTCAGCCGCGGCCTCGTCCTTCTTCTCAGCCTTCTTCTTCTGGGTGATCGCCTCACCCTTGCCCTCGTCGTCACCGCCGAGCGCCTCGAACGACGGACGCGTGGCCTTCGGAGCGGCCACGAGCAGCGGCGCCGGGGCGGGCTCGCCCTTGAACTTCTGCCAGTCGCCGGTCTTCTTCAGGATGGCGAGCACGGGCTCGGTCGGCTGGGCGCCGACGCCGAGCCAGTAGGCCACGCGGTCGGCGTCCACCTCGATGACCGACGGGTTGTAGGTCGGGTGGTACTTGCCGATCTCCTCGATCGCACGGCCGTCACGGCGGGTGCGGGAGTCGGCGATGACGATGCGGTAGTGAGGCGAACGGATCTTGCCCAGACGCTTCAGCTTGATCTTGACTGCCACGGGAGTGGGTTCTCCTGGTTTTGACGTGGTTGGGCACGGCGAGACTGCCGCGTGGGGTTGCGGTACCCGAGTGCCCGACGGACGCGTCAGCCGGAGGAGAGAGGGGTCCTGTGCGGCTGTCGAGTACAGCTAGCCATTGTGCCATACCCTGCGGGCCGCTTTTGGCCGACGGTCGGGTGGGTGCGCGGGCATGCCGGAAAGGCACCCGGCGTGGAGGTGAGGTCACGTCGGGTGCGCTGCCCGGCGCCGATGAGCTGCCGTCCGCGCCCACAGGGGGCCGAGGGCGTGGCGATGAGCAATGGCTGCGGCTGCCACGAGCAGCCGTGGCCTATGCCGCTCCCACGACCTCCGGGATGCGGAACGGCTTGCCGCAGCCGCCGCAGACGATGGGGGCCTGAGCCAGGACCGACGGGACCACCCGGACGTTGCGACCGCAGTCGCACACCGCCTTGACCCGGACGCCGCCGCCGGAGGAGCCATGGCGGGCGGCAGGGCCGCGGAAGGTGCGGGAGGTGTCGGCGGACGTGGCCACCGTGTGCGCCTTGAGTGCGCGCTGCAGTCTCTCGATGGTCGGGCGGTAGCGTCGCTTCGCCTCGGGGTTGAGCGTGACCAGCGAGAAGCCGCTGCTGGGATGCGGCTCGTCGGGGTGGTCCAGGCCCAGCTCCTCGGCGATCGCGAGGAATCGTCGGTTGTGGTAGCGGCCGGCCCGGGAGGTGTCGCGGACTCCGCGGGAGGCGGCGATGCCGTGGACTGCCTCATGGAGCAGCCGTTCGAAGGAGAGTTCGTGACCGCACGCGGACGACGACTCCCCGATCAGGGACTCTGGCGCGGCAAGGTCCGGCAGCTCGGGGTGGTACCGCTGAATGTCGGCCCACGCCTGCGCCAGCTCTGCGGCGAGAACAGGTGGTGTCTGTGTCGTGCTCACGTAATGAGAACGAGCGGGAGTGCCTCTGTGTTCCTATTCCGGGGCATCCCAAATAATTTGCACGTACCCGTCAGTTGCCGCTGATGCGTGGAGACGAGTACGGGTGCGCTGATCTGCGGAGAAGCCTCACAGCTCATACCAAGCCGGTGCGTAGCCTGACGTACGACCCGCCACGTATCCCTGGCCCGGACGCCTGGACGGCGAAGGTCGGCGGATGCGCAAGAGGCGTTTCGGTCGCTCTCGTGGCGGGAGTCCCATCCCGGTCAGCGTGCGCGGCGGCCCCGACGTTACCCGCAACCCGTCGTCATCCGGCGCCGGCCCGTCTCCGGCGACCGGACACCGCGCGGTCACGGTGCCGGCCGACCATGGCCAGAACCGCCGTGCCGTGGGTCCGATGGTAGAGCCCCAAGTTGCCGGGATGTGAAATCTCGCCACAGTCACAGCCCACGTACAAGCAGGGACCCGCGACCTCTGGACGCCACCGCGAGCCCGGAGTTATGTGGCATAGGTGGGAAGTGCGAGCGCACGGCACGGGGGCCACGGAATCGGTCAGTGCGTAACTCTCGGCGGATTGGGGCGCTTACCTATGACACCTACGCTCGTGCGGCAGCACCGGTCTCACGCGGATTCCACCCCCCGCGTGAACCTGTGGGCACGCGCGCGTGACTGGTCCGAGATCCAGGAGCGGATGCTGGTACCGCTCTACGAGACCGTCCACGAGCGACTCGAAGTGGGCCCCGCCACCCGGCTGCTCGGCCTGCGCTGCGGTTCCGGTCTCGCCCTGCTGATGGCGGCGACCAGAGGCGCCGCGGTCACCGGTGTCGACTCCTCCCCCGAACGGCTCGCCCTCGCCCGCGAGCGTCTGCTGCCCGACCCGGCCCCGAGCGCACGCGCGCGTGGCCGTGCCGCCCGGATCGTCCAGGGCTCGCCCAGGCACGCGGCGGGCGCGCAGGCACCGGCGTACAACCTGATCACCGCCTTCGACCCGATCGGCTGCCTGGCCGGCGACGCCGAGGGACTCGGTGACCTGCTCGCCGAGGCGACGCCTCTGGCGGAGCGCGGGGCGGCCGTGGTGCTGGCCGGCTGGGGGCCGCCGGAGCGCTGCGCGACCTCGTCCGTGCTGCGGGTGGCCGCGAAAATGGCCGATCCTTTGCGCAGTGCGAGCAGTTGGCGCCCGGCCTGTCGGGACGATCTGGAGGAGGTCGCCCAGCGGGCCGGTCTGCGGATCGACGGTTCCGGGCGGGTCTCCTGCCCGTTCGGGTACGCCGACGCGGACAGCGCGGTGCGCGGGCTGCTGTCGACCGGCCTGTTCGACGCGGGGATCGCGGCGGCCGATCAGGAGCAGGTCGGCAAGGAGCTCGCCGAGGCGCTTCACCCGTACCAGCGTGCGAACGGCACGGTGTGGATGCCGAATGTCTTCCGGTACCTGATAGCGCGGCTTCGCTGACGCTGGGTCTCGGCCGAAATTTCGGGTGCGGCGCCGTTGTGGCTGGTCGCGCAGTTCCCCGCGCCCCTTTCGGGGCGCTCAAAGCCGGGGCGCTACAAGTCGGGGCGCTACAAGTCGGGGCGGTCGGATTCGGGGTGCCTCAGACCTCGTCCAAGTCCTTTGTCACGCGGGTGATCCCCGCGATGCGGTACGCGTCCGCCTCCTCCAGGGTCTCGTTCTCCAGCAGTGCCTGGGCCAGTGCGTCCAACTGGTCGCGGTGGTCGCGGAGTTTGCGGCAGGCCTCCTCGGAGCACTCGTCGACGATCCGGCGCATCTCGGTGTCGATGACGTCGAGGGTCTGGGGCGCGGCGGCGAGTCCGTATGCCTGCTGGGCGTCGTTCGGGAGCGCGGAGAGGCGGCCGACCTCCTCGCTCATGCCCCAGCGGGACACCATCCCGCGCGCGATGTTGGTGACCTGTTCGAGATCGCTCTCGGAGCCGGTGGTGATCACGTCGTACACGACGTGCTCGGCGGCCATGCCGCCGAGGGCGCCGATGATCCGGCCGCGCAGGTACTCCTCGGTGTACGCGTACTTGTCGGCGTCCGGCGTGGAGAGCGTGACGCCGAGGGCACGGCCGCGCGGGACGATGGTGATCTTGCGGACCGGGTCGGCACCGGGCTGGAGCATGCCGAGCAGGGCGTGCCCGCTCTCGTGGTAGGCCGTGCGCCTGCGCTCCTCCTCGGGCATCACCAGCGGCCGTTCGGCGCCCAGCTGGACCTTCTCCAGTGCCTCCGACAGGTCGGACTGGGTGACCTTCTGCTGCTTGCGCTTGACGGCGAGCAGGGCGGCCTCGTTGGCGAGGTTGGCCAGTTCGGCACCGGTCATGCCCGGGGTGGTGCGGGCGACCTGGGCGAGGTCGACGCCCTCGGCGAGCGGGATCTGGCGGGTGTGGATCTGGAGGATCGCCTCGCGGCCGGTGCGGTCGGGGGGCGAGACCTGGACGACCCGGTCGAAGCGGCCGGGACGGGTGAGCGCGGGGTCCAGGATGTCGGCGCGGTTGGTGGCCGCGATGACGATGACGCCCTCGGAGCCGGAGAAGCCGTCCATCTCGGTGAGGATCTGGTTGAGGGTCTGCTCGCGCTCGTCGTGCCCGCCCATGGAGGCGCCGCCGCCGCGGGCCCGCCCGATGGTGTCGATCTCGTCGATGAAGATGATGGAAGGGGCGACCTTGCGGGCCTCCGCGAACAGTTCGCGCACGCGTGAGGCGCCGACGTCCACGATCATCTCGATGAACTCGGAGGCCGAGGCCGAGAAGAACGGCACCCCCGCCTCGCCGGCGACGGCCCGCGCGAGCAGCGTCTTGCCGGTGCCGGGCGGGCCGGCGAGGAGCACGCCCCTCGGCATCTTGGCGCCCATCCTGCGGTAGGCGTCGGGGTTCTCCAGGAAGTCGACGACGTCGTTGAGCTCGCCCTCGACCTCGTCGATGCCGGCCACGTCCTCGAAGGTGGTCCGCTGCTGTCCGGGCTCCAGTTCGACCGGCTTGGGCGGCGCCTTGCGGCCCGGTATGCCGAGGGCGCCGCCGTGGTGTGCGCATCTCCCGCCTTTCAGGCGGCTGCTACGGCTCCTCGGGGGCGCCCTCGGTGCGCCAGGGCTGGTCGGGCGACCTGCGTGGCGGCGCAGGGTTGGTCAGTAGCGATCCGGATATGACCAACCGTTCCTTTGCAGTGAGCGGAGGTGAGTCTGCGCACTGGCACGCCCCGAACGGTGTTGGGCGCACTGGTCGTCCGCTTTCGCAACCGGGCGGCGACACGGATCCTGTCCGTGGTCCGATCCAGAAGGGCGGAGTCCCTCACGACCTGGCCTGTGGAAGTGGCCAGAGGCGACGGGGAGGCCCTGAACCATCACTCCGGTGGAGCAGGGGCCCCGCACTCCCCCAGCTACCGCTGGGGGTGCCCCCAGGCACCACACCCGGCGTCCCAGATCGCGCTGACCACGCTACTCCGGACCTCACCGGACACAGCAAGCCTGAAGGCCGACCATCACACGATCGAGCTAAACCGTCGCCTGGTGCGCTCATCGAGTGGCCCTTGCAACCCCTGGCACCCGCGCAGGTGAACTCAGCCCATGAACTTCTTGAACTCGTCCGGCAGCTCGAAGTCCTGACCGCCCTGCTGCGGCAGCCCGAAGGCGCCTCCGCCCTGTGCGGCGGCCTCGCGGCGCTGGGCCTCCTCCAGCTCCTGCTGCTTGCGCTTCATCGGGTTGCCGGAGCGCTGCTTGCCCTTGGCCTGCTTCGGCTGCTTCTTGCTACGGCCGGGGCCGCCGCCCATGCCCGGGATCCCCGGCATGCCCGGCATACCGCCGCCCTGGGCCATGCGGGACATCATCTTGCGGGCCTCGAAGAACCGCTCGACGAGCCCCTTCACCGCGCTGACCTCGACACCGGAACCCTTGGCGATACGCGCGCGGCGCGAGCCGTTGATGATCGTCGGGTCCTGGCGCTCGCCCGGGGTCATCGACTTGATGATCGCGGCGGTGCGGTCGACGTCCCGCTCGTCGAGGTTGTTGATCTGGTCCTTGATCTGCCCCATGCCGGGCAGCATCCCGAGCAGCTTGCTGATGCTGCCCATCTTCCTGACCTGTTCCATCTGGGCCAGGAAGTCGTCCAGGGTGAAGTCCTGGCCCTTCTTGGACGCCAGCTTGGAGGCCATCTTCTGGGCCTCTTCCTGGCTGAACGTCTTCTCCGCCTGCTCGATGAGGGTGAGCAGGTCACCCATGTCGAGGATGCGGGAGGCCATCCGGTCCGGATGGAAGGCGTCGAAGTCCTCCAGCTTCTCGCCGTTCGACGCGAACATGATGGGCTTGCCGGTGACCTGGCGGATGGAGAGCGCGGCACCACCGCGGGCGTCGCCGTCGAGCTTGGACAGGACGACACCGTCGAAGCCGACGCCGTCCCGGAAGGCCTCGGCGGTGGTGACGGCGTCCTGACCGATCATGGCGTCGACGACGAAGAGGATCTCGTCGGGGCTGACCGCGTCCCGGATGTCCGCGGCCTGCTGCATCATCTCCTGGTCGATGCCCAGGCGGCCGGCGGTGTCCACGATCACGATGTCGTGGACCTTCTGCTTGGCGAACTCGATGGAGTCCCTGGCGACCTTGACCGGGTCGCCGACGCCGTTGCCCGGCTCGGGCGCGTAGACGGCGACACCGGCACGCTCGGCGACCACGCTCAGCTGGTTGACGGCGTTGGGGCGCTGGAGGTCGGCGGCGACAAGCAGCGGGGAGTGACCCTGCTCCTTCAGCCAGTGGGCGAGCTTGCCCGCAAGGGTGGTCTTACCGGCACCCTGGAGACCGGCCAGCATGATCACGGTGGGCGGCTGCTTGGCGAACCGCAGCCGGCGCGTCTCGCCGCCGAGGATCGTGACCAGCTCGTCGTTGACGATCTTCAGGACCTGCTGCGCCGGGTTCAGCGCCTTGGAGACGTCGGCGCCGAGGGACCGCTCCTTGACGTTCTTGATGAACGTGCGGACGACCGGGAGAGCGACGTCGGCCTCGAGCAGCGCGATCCGGATCTCCCGGGCCGTGGCGTCGATGTCGGCTTCGCTCAGACGCCCTTTTCCGCGCAGATTCTTGAAGGTCGCTGAAAGGCGATCGGAGAGAGTGTCGAACACGGCGGCGTCGGTCCTCGGAGTCGGGGTCGGTGAGCGTCTTCCAGGGTATCCGGCCGCGCAAGGATGTCGCCCCCGCCTTGCATGACCGTGCGCGGTCAGGCCCTGAGCGTCTCCTCCAGCTTGCGCGCCACGGAGGCCGCCTCCTCGGGGGGCAGGGGCGCTCTGTCGGTGCCGGTCACGTAGAAGGCGTCGACGGCGTTGGACCCGAGCGTGCTCACATGCGCGCTGCGCACCCGTACCTCGGCGTCCTCCAGGGCCCGCCCGATCCGGAACAGCAGGCCCGGCGCGTCCTGGGCCCGTACCTCGAACACCGTCGCGTGCCGGGAGGCCGCGGACGCCACCGTCACGCGCGGGGGCGGGGCCACCCAGCCCCGGCGCCTCGGGTAGGCCGCGTCGCGCTCCGCGAGGCGGCCGGCGATGTCCAGGGAGCCGTCCAGGGCGCGGACCAGGTCGGCACGGAGCCGGGCCGCCTGCGGCAGGGAGCCGTACTCGGCCGCGACCCGCCAGTCGAGGAGCAGGACGGTGCCGTCGTCGACGTCGCTGGGGAGCTGGAGGGAGCGCAGTTCGGCCGTGCGGACCGTGAGGCGGTGCATGGCCAGCACGCCGGAGACGGCGGGGAGGACGCCCGCCTGGTCCGGTACGGCGATGAGCAGCTCGACGCCGAGCGGTTCCGGGTCGCGGGCGGGCTCCTCGTCCGTGGCCGCCGGCTCGGTCTGGGCGCGCAGGGCCAGGACCGGGGCGCCGGTGCGGAAGGCCTCGATGGCCAGCCGCTCCTGCTCGGCCGTGGGCGCGCCCGGTTCGGGCTCGTCCGCGGAGTCCCCGGCGAGGACCGCCGAGACCCGCTTCACCAGGTCGGCGACGAGTGAGCCGCGCCAGGACGACCAGGCCGCGGGGCCGGTGGCCAGCGCGTCGGCCTCGGTGAGGGCGTGCAGCAGCTCCAGGGTGCCCTGGGTGCCGACCGCCTCGGCGACGAGGCGGACCGTGGCCGGGTCCTCCAGGTCGCGCCGGGTGGCGGTCTCGATGAGCAGCAGGTGGTGTCGTACGAGCGTCGACAGGACCGCCACCTCGGCGCGGTCGAAGCCGATCCGCGCGGCCACGTCCTTGACGATGATCTCGCCGGCCACCGAGTGGTCGCCGGGCCAGCCCTTGCCGATGTCGTGCAGCAGGGCGGCGACCAGGAGCAGGTCGGGGCGGTGGACGCGGCGGGCGAACTCGGAGGCGCGGACGGCGGTCTCGATGAGGTGCCGGTCGACGGTCCAGATGTGCACGGCGTTGCGCTGCGGCCGGCAGCGGACCCGCTCCCAGTCGGGGAGCAGGCGGGTGATCAGGCCCTCGGCCTCCAGCGCCTCCCAGACCTCGACGGTCGGGCGGCCGGAGCCGAGCAGGGTGACCAGTTGCTCACGGGCCTCGGCGGGCCAGGGCGTGGGCAGCGGGCGTGCGGTGGCGGCCATGCGCCGTACGGCGTGCAGGGAGAGCGGGAGGCCGGCCTGGGCGGCGGCGGCCGCGGCGCGCAGCGGGAGCACGGGGTCGCGTTCGGGGCGGGCGGCGCGGGCGAGCACCACCTCGCCGTCCTGTTCCACCACGCCTTCGGCGAGCGGGGAGCGCTCGGCGACGGGCTTGCCGCCGCCCAGCATGGCGCGCAGCCGGGGCCGGACGGCGCGCGACCGCAGCACCCGCCCCACCTCGCGCCAGGTGACGTCACTGGCGTAGGAGATGACGCGCGCGGACTCGTAGACCTGGCGCAGCAGGGTGTCGGCGTCGAGGAGGTCGAGTTCGGCGGCGACCTGGTCCTGCTCCTGGAGCGCGAGGCGGTCGGTGGCACGCCCTGTGGTCAGGTGCAGGGCGTCACGGACGTCGAGGAGACGCCGGCGGGCGTCGGCGAGGCCCTCGCGCGGGGCGTCGGCCAGCCAGGAGGCGGCGACGGCGCGCAGGGCGGTGGCGTCCCGGAGGCCGCCGCGGGCCTCCTTCAGGTCCGGTTCCAGGAGGTACTGCAGCTCGCCCTGGCGTTCGGCGCGCTCGGCGCAGAGTTCCTGGAGTTCGGGGAGGCGTTTGGGCGCCTGGTTGCGCCAGTCGGCGAGGATCGCGGTGCGCAGTCCGGAGGTCAGGCCCAGGTCGCCGGCGATGTGGCGGGCGTCGAGGAGGCCGAGCTGGACCTTGAGGTCCTCGCCGGCGGTCTTGCGGGCCTCGGCGGGGGTGCGCACGGAGTGGTCGAGGGCCAGGCCCAGGTCCCAGACGGGGTACCAGAGCCGGTCGGCGACGGCGGCCACCGCGCCGGAGTCGCCGCCGTCGTGCAGGAGCAGGAGGTCCAGGTCGCTGCGTGGGGAGAGCTCGCTGCGGCCGTAACCGCCGACGGCGACCAGGGAGACGCCGCCCCTGATGCCCTCGGTGGCCGCCGCGAACAGCCCGGTCAGCCATTCGTCGGTCAGCTCGGCGAGGGCGGTACGGCGCGGCGGCCCGGACCGGGCCCCCTCGGTGAGGAGG
>NZ_JBHXLU010000016.1:0-135252 GCF_042720695.1 Streptomyces sp. NPDC058457
GGACACGGAGACGGCCGAGGCAGTCGCCGAGGTTAAGCCCCGCCGGACCCGGAAGACGGCCGCGGCCGCCCCGGAGAAGACCGCCGAGGCCGAAGCCGAGGCCGCGCCCAAGCCGCGCCGGACCCGGAAGACGGCCGCCACTGCCGAGGCAGCGGTGGACACCGCCGAAGGCACCGAGGCCAAGCCCCGCCGCACCCGCAAGGCGACGGCAGCCGCCGTCACCGCGGAGATCCCGGCGCAGGCCACCGAGGAGCCGGCGGCCGAGCCGAGGCGACGCACCACCCGCAAGGCCACCGAGGCCGCCGAGACCGTCGCATCCGCCGAGGCGGCCGACGCGGAGGCGAAGCCGAAGGCCCGCCGGACCCGGAAGGCGACCGCCGCGGCCCCCGAGGCCTGAGCCCGTCACGACGGCCCGGACCACCCCGTGTGGTCCGGGCCGTCGGCATTTCCGCAACGCTCCCCCCTTCACCCCGCCCCTCCCCGCTTCACCCCACCCCACCCCGCCCGACCTCACACGACCCGGGTCGCCACCCCCTCCGCGGCGCTCGCGCGCCCCGGTGCCGGGATTCACCCACCGGCTCCCGGTCGGTCACCCCGCTCCGGATACCCTCTCCCCCATGAGCAGGCCTCGTACCTTCGTCCCGCCCGCCGGTGCCCGTGCGTATGCGCTCGCCACCGACCGGGGTGAGTTCGCCGTCGTCGACGCGCCCGTGGCCGCCGGGGTCGAGCCGATGGGGGTCGCGCTGCTGCTGCCCGGGTTCACCGGGAGCAAGGAGGACTTCAACCGGTTGCACGAGCCACTGGGCCGGCGCGGTTACCGGACGGTCGCCGTGGACGGGCGCGGGCAGTTCGAGTCGGACGGGCCCGAGGACGACGAATCGGCTTACGCCCAGGAGGAGTTGGCGCGGGACGTGCTCGCGCAGGCGGCGGCGGTCGGCGGGGGCCGGCCGGTACATCTGCTGGGGCACTCCTTCGGCGGTCAGATCGCGCGTGCTGCCGTGCTCCTCGACCGCACACCGTTCCGCTCGCTGACCCTGATGTCCTCGGGCCCGGCACAGATCTCCTCCTCCCAGCAGCAGCGCGTGAAGCTGCTGCGGGACGCGCTCGCCGTGATGTCGATGACCGAGGTGTGGGACGCCATGCAGGCCATGGAGGCACCGGAGGAGCTGGAGGAACCGGACGCGCCGGCGGAGGGCCTGGAGGACGGCGAGGATCTGCGGCGCCGCTGGCTGGGCAACAAGCCTGCCCAACTCATCGCCACCGGCCGCCAGTTGTGCACCGAGCCGGACCGCGTCGCGGAACTCGCCGCCGTACCGCTGCGGTTCCACGTCCTGTCGGGTGCCCGGGACGACACCTGGCCGGTGCCGCTGCTGGACGAGATGGCGCTGCGGCTGCGCGCGCACCGGACGGTCATCGAGGGGGCGGAGCACTCGCCCAACACCGACCGGCCGGCCGCCACCGCCGAGGCGATAGCCGCCTTCTGGGACAGCACCGACCCCACGGACCAGAACCAGAATCAGGAACAGGAACAGAAGTAGGACCAGAACCGGGACCAGGACGGGACCAGAACCAGGGCTAGTACTGCGTCTGGAGGTGTTCCCAGAAGCCGTCCCGCAAGGCGCGGCGCAGGTCGGCCTGGCCGCGCAGGGAGTACTGGAGCATCCCCTCGGCCTCGACGAGGAGGTCCTGGTCGACGGATCCCGGCAGGTAGGGGTGGCCGGGCAGCAGCTCGACGAGCGCCTCGCGCCCCCGCGAGGACAGCCACTTCGCGGCGATCTGCGCACCGACGAAACGGACGTCCTCGCGGGTGGGTCTGGTGGTGCCGGCCTCGTAGGCGGGGGCTGTGCGTCTGGAGACGTACGACTTGAAGAACTCGAGGTCGAGGGTGCGCTGGCTGTCGACCTCCCAGAGCAGCGGCTCGGCCTGGTTGCGGCCCTCGGGAGCCTCGATGCCCCACAGGTGGACGCGGGCGCCGTACCCCTGGGCGGCCTCGACGGCGGAGACCAGGTCCTCGTCGCCGCCCAGCAGGGCCGCGTCGCTGATGGCGCGGTGCCGGGCGAGTGACTCCAGGTCCGTGCGGATCAGGGAGTCGACGCCCTTCTGCTGGTTGTTGGCGTTGAGGTTGCCGAGGCGCACCTTGACGTCGGGCAGCTCGGCGATGGTCTGCTGCTCGGCGGTGTGGATACGGCGGCGGGCACCGTCGTACCAGTAGACGCGCAGCAGCCGGCTGTCGGCGAAGATCTGGCGCGCCTTGTCGATGAGAGCCTCGATCAGCCCCTCGGCGTCGAGGTCGAAGGCGCGGCGGTCCTCCGTCCCGGCCACGAGCCGGCCCGTGGCCGCGTAGAGGTAGCCCGCGTCCACGAAGATGGCGTGCGTCGAGGGCGTCTTGGCCACTTCGGCGAGCATGCGGGTGAGCAGCTCGTTCGTGCGGTCGATACGGGCCTGGAGGGCAGCGAGGTCGTCGTTCATCGCCTCCATTGTCCCGGCGGTCACGCTGCGAACACAACCGGTCCCGGTCAGTCTCCTTGAGACTCGTACCGGTCGGTAATTAGGCGTTCGAAAAATTTCTTTAGCGTAGGGAATGTTTGTAACACGCAAGCCGTTGACTACTACGGAACAAGACGACGAAGGGAGAGGCCATGCGCTTCGAAATCATGCGACTCGACGAGGTCGACGGCACCACCGTGGACAGCACTGTCGTGGACGCCGCCTCCGTCAGCAGGATCGTCCAGCAGGCCGCCGCCGTGGGGCAGCGCCTGTGGATCCGACCGGCCGAGACCCAGGCCTCGTAACGAGGCTTCGCAACAAGACGACGCGACACGAGAGACGAACAGCAGCCACACCGACGACACGCGGAGCACCGCACAGTCTTCAGAACCCCCGTACGGCACCGATGCCGTGCGGGGGTTCTGCGTTCGGAGCCCCGCGCCCGCCCCTATGCGCCCTTGATCACCTGGGTGACGCCGTTGATGATCTGCTGCACGGCGATCGCGGAGAGCATCATGCCCGCGAGCCGCGTCACCAGGACCACGCCGCCGTCCTTGATGAGCCGGATGATCAGCAGCGAGTAGCGCATCACCAGCCACAGCACGACATGGATGGCGAGGATCGCGGTCCACACGGACACCTGCATGGCGACGCTGTCGGCCTTCTGCACGGCGAGGATGACCGACACGATCGCGCCGGGACCGGCCAGCAGCGGCATGCCCAGCGGCACCAGCGCCACGTTGACGTCCTTGGTCTGCTTGGGCTCGTCGTTCTTGCCGGTGAGCAGGTCCAGGGCGATGAGCAGGAGCAGCAGCCCGCCCGCGATCATCAGCGCGGGCACGGAGACATGCAGGTAGTCCAGGATCTGGTGCCCCAGCAGCCCGAAGACCGTGATCACACCGCCGGCCACGCACACGGCCTGGAAGGCCATCCGCTTCTGCACCTTGCCGGGCCGGCCGGCGGTGAGGGCGAGGAAGATCGGGGTGATCCCGGGGGGATCCATGATGACGAACAGGGTCAGGAAGAGAGAGCCGAAGACGGCGAGATCGAACATGGTGGTGCACAGGCCTTGCGGGAGTGAGGGACTTGGACGGGCGAGGGCCGAGCCTCAGAGTCCGCCGGTCCCCGGGACGGGAAACGCACCGGTCGCCCGGCGCGTGATCTCGCCGTACACCTCGGGGTGGGTGGTGTACTCGCCCAGCGTCACCGTCTTGCGGCTGCCGTGGTAGTCGGACGACCCCGTGACCAGCAGCCCCAGTTCCCCGGCGAGCCCCCGCAGCCGGGTGCGCGTGTCCTCGTCGTGGTCCATGTGGTCGACCTCGATGCCGTCGAGGCCGGCCGCGGCCAACTCGGCGATCGTCGACTCGGGCACCGTACGCCCGCGCTTGGCGGCCGCGGGGTGCGCGAACACGCACACTCCGCCGGCACCCTTGACCAGCCGGATCGCCTCGAAGGGGTCGGTCTCGTGCTTCTCCACGAAGGCCCGGCCGCCATCGGCCAGCCACTCCTCCGTGAAGGCGTCGCTCACGGTCGGTACGACACCGAGCTCGACGAGCGCGGAGGCGACATGCGGCCGCCCGACCGAACCGTCCCCGGCGATCCGCTTCACCTGCTCCCAGGTGACCGGCACCCCCAGCCCGTTCAGCTTGGCGATCATGCCCTGGGCGCGCGGCACCCGGTCGTCCCGGACCAGCTCGCGCTCGGCGAGCAGACCGGGCTCCTCGGGGTCGAAGAGGTAGGCGAGCATGTGCATGGAGACGCCGTCGACACGGCAGGACAGCTCGGCCCCGGTGACCAGGGTGAGCCCTTCGGGCAGCGCGGCGACGGCCTCGGTGTACCCACGGGTCGTGTCGTGATCGGTCAGCGCGACGACGTCAAGACCGGCAGCGGCGGCGTTGCGCACCAGCTCGGCCGGGGTGTCCGTACCGTCGGACGCGGTGGAGTGGCAGTGCAGATCGATACGCACGACACGGACTCCAGCGGGACGGAACGGAAGGGAACGCGTCAAGGATAACGGCCGACAGGGGGTGCCCCTGTCACACTCAATGCCTGCGGGCGCCCCTATACAGCCAACACACAGCACAACGCGCCCCAAAGGGGCGCGGGGTTGTATCGATATGCGGGCTCCGCCGCGTGGGCGCGACAAGCCCCGACGGCGCCGCAGCCACCCACGTACGGCACCCCCCTACGGCTCCAGCAACCGCGGCGACAACGCCCCGCACGGCACCAGGTCCACCTCCGCCCCCGCGTCCCGCAGGTCCGTCAGCACCAACTCGTCGTACATCAGCAGACCCGTCTGCTCGGGCCACACCACGATCCAGAGCCACAGCCCCCGCGCCTCGCCCGCGAAGACGGCCCTGTCGTCCGGCGCCCCGGAGACATGCCACAGCGGCGTCGGCCGCCCCGCGGCCAGCACCTTCGCCTGCGGTGGCTTCTCCACGTTCATCGACGGCCCGGGATCCGGCCCGTCGATCCCCGCGTACCGGGCTCCGAGGCCGACCCCCAGCTCCTCGGCGACCAGGATCATCTCCCCTATGCCGCCGAGCGGCGCGGGTCCGGAGCAGGCGACGGCGGTCGCTCGCCCCCCACTGCGGTCGTCACCGGCGCACGCCACACCCGTGAACAGCCAGCCGACCGGCAGCGGCCAGGGCATCCACACCGGAACCTGGGTGCGGTGCACCACCACACCGAGGGCCTCCACGCTGGGCGGGATCACGGGCTGCACCGGATGCACGGTCCCGTGCACATCGCACTGCCAGGTGTCGGCGAAGAGTCCGGGAGCCCTGACCCGGCCACCACACTTCGGGCAACTGGGTTCGCCCCTCATAGGGCCCCACGGTCCTACCCGGAATCGCCCACGTCAAGGACGATCACCCGTCCGGACGGACCGGTTCACCGGAGAGAACTAGATGCGCCTTGCATTAATTAGCTGCCCTAACTTACTATGTGTATACACCAACTAAATCCGTCTGAGCGGAGGACGCGCATGGACGACCCATTCGACGCGGGAGCGGGCAGCATCCTGCGGCAGCCGAAGGCCGTGTGGGCGACCGCCGGCGCATCCGTCGTCGCCTTCATGGGCATCGGACTCGTCGACCCGATCCTGCCCTCCATAGCCAAGGGCCTGGACGCCACGGCCGGCCAGGTCTCCCTGCTCTTCACCTCGTACTTCCTGATCACCGCCGTGGCGATGCTGTTCACCGGCTTCGTCTCCAGCCGCATCGGCGGCCGCCGGACGCTGCTGCTCGGCCTCGCGTTCGTCGTGGTCTTCGCCGGACTCGCCGGCACCTCGGACACGGTCGGCCAGCTGGTCGGCTTCCGGGCCGGCTGGGGCCTCGGCAACGCCCTCTTCGTCTCCACCGCCCTCGCCGTCATCGTCGGCGCGGCGGCCGGCGGCAGCGCCGCCGCGATCCTGCTCTACGAGTCCGCGCTCGGCCTCGGCATGGCGTGCGGCCCGCTGCTGGGCGCGGTGCTCGGCAACATCAGCTGGCGCTATCCCTTCTTCGGCACCGCGACCCTGATGGCGGTCGGCTTCCTGTGCATCACGGCGTTCCTGAAGGAGCAGCCGAAGCCGGCCCGCAGGACGTCGGTCCTGGACCCGATCCGGGCGCTGGGCCACGGCGGCCTCGCCTCCGCGGCGGCCTCCGCCTTCTTCTACAACTACACGTTCTTCACGGTGCTGGCCTTCACCCCGTTCGTGCTGGACATGACCCCGTACCGCTCGGGCGCGGTGTTCTTCGCCTGGGGCGTGCTGCTCGCGCTCTTCTCGGTGGTGGTCGCCCCGCGCCTGCAGCGGCGGTTCGGCTCCCTGCAGGTGCTCGGCGGCTCGCTCGTCCTGCTCGCCGCCGACGTCCTCGTCCTCGGCTACGGCAGCCACACCACCGCCGTCGTCTGCACGATCCTGTCCGGCGCGTTCATCGGCGTGAACAACACCGTCTACACCGAACTGGCCCTCGGCGTGTCGGACGCGCCGCGCCCGGTGGCGAGCGCGGGCTACAACTTCGTCCGCTGGTTCGCCGCGGCGGCGGCCCCCTACTTCGCGCCGAAGATCGAGGAGTGGAGCGACATCCACATCCCGTTCGTGGTGGCGGCGGTCACGGCGGTCCTGGGCGCGGTGGTGGTGCTCGTACGACGCAACGCGCTCGCGTACGACGCCGAGGAACTGGAACCGCGGCACGCCACCGAGGACGGCGTCACGGTCTTTGCCAACTGACTCTCGCCGAGCGGAGCTTGGTGAGGTTGCTCACCCCGCCCGTTCAGTCCAGCGGGGCGGATTTCCGGTGCGGGTCCCGGAGGTCCGTCCCGTTCGCGAGCCAGCGCTCCTGGAGGGCCCCGGCACCGTGCACGCGCTTCCAGGCGGCCTCGTTCGGCGTCATCGGCAGCAACGGCAGGAACCGTACGGGGTCGAGGGGCTCGTCCAGCTCCAGATCCTCGACGAGACCGCCCGGTTCGCCGACCAGGACGGAGGTGAAGGGCGCGCCCGGCCACAGTGGACCGCCGACGTCCAGTGACGCACCCGGCGTCACGACCAGGCCCTCCACCTGCGGAGACGCGGCAAGTACGGCGAGCGCGCGAAGCACCTTGTCGGTCTCGGCGAGCCCGGCCCGGACCGACAGGACCAGCTCGGCACGCGGTCCCTTGACGGGGTCCGCGACCATCGCGGTGGGGTCGGCCATGGGGTGCGCGGACATGCCGAGCGTGGCGTAGCGGACGACGTCCTCGCCCTGGAGGTCCTCGTGGAAACGGAGCACCTCGATGCGGTCCGTACCGAGGAAGGTGACCGCCGCGCGCGCGTCCGGTTCGCCCAGCGTGGTGGTCAACCGGGCCTCGACCAGAGGAAGAACTTCAGCCATGTCGTGAGCATAGAACTCGTCAGTACCGGGCAAAGCGGCGCCTTGACACTGAGGGCTGCTGCTACTCTGGCCGCGGCGGTTCGGGGCAGCACGCAGCACGTCGCGGCCGGACCCGACGCCGACAGGACTCCCTTACGAGGGACCGGCTGGAGGAGGTGGGGCTGTCATGGATCGAAGTCACCCGTGCAGTACCACTCGCTCTTCCGGCCTCTGATTTCTTCTCTGGCTGGCTGCCGCCTTCTCGTGCGCGTTGTCGTTCGGAAGAGCACTTCGTTTCGCTTGCCTGATCCCTTAGACCGGTCCGTTCCGGATCTGTCTGGATCCGTTCGTCTGATCTGAACCAGTAGCGAAGTCGCCACCGCAACGGTGCGGTGCTCCCCGCTTTGTGGACGTGCCAAACATCCGCAGTCAGGACGTCCTCATTCCGGGTAGTTCCACCCGTTCGCATGCGATCTTCCGCTGCCTGTCGCGAAGGAGCCTGCCCATGTCGATGATCCGCGACCTCCGTGCCGTGGTCCGCCCTTCCCGCCCCTCACTGCGCAAGAGCCTGCGTCCGGACAACGGCGCGTACGACACCACCCGCGACCCCGGTACGCCATCGGCCGTCGTCGACTGTGCCGTCTACCGCGACGGCGCCCGTGTCGAGACGGGCAAGCCGCTCACCCCGCACGAGGCGATGCGGCTGGTGCGGCGTGACGGCGGGTTCGTGTGGATCGGCCTGCACGAGCCGACCGAGGCCGAATTCGCCGGTATCGCCGGCGAGTTCGGGCTCCACCCGCTGGCCGTGGAGGACGCCGTCCAGGCCCACCAGCGCCCGAAGCTGGAGCGGTACGACGACTCCCTCTTCACCGTCTTCAAGACCATCCACTACGTCGAGCACGACCAGCTCACCGCCAACAGCGAGGTCGTGGAGACCGGTGAGGTCATGTGCTTCACCGGCCGGGACTTCTTCATCACCGTCCGGCACGGCGGGCAGGGCTCGCTGCGGGCGCTGCGGCACCGGCTCCAGGACGACCCCGAACTGCTCGCCAAGGGCCCCTCGGCCGTGCTGCACGCCATCGCCGACCACGTCGTCGACGGCTATGTCGCGGTCGCCGACGCCGTCCAGGACGACATCGACGAGGTGGAGACCGAGGTCTTCACGCCGGGCCGCAGGGGTGGGGTCTCCCGAGGCGTCGACTCGGCACGCATCTACCAACTCAAGCGTGAGGTCCTGGAGTTCAAGCGCGCCGTGTCGCCCCTCCTGCGCCCCATGCAGCTGCTGAGCGAGCGGCCGATGCGGCTGGTCGACCCCGACATCCAGAAGTACTTCCGGGACGTCGCCGACCACCTCGCCCGCGTCCAGGAGCAGGTCGTCGGCTTCGACGAACTCCTCAACTCGATCCTCCAGGCCAACCTCGCGCAGGCGTCCGTGGCGCAGAACGAGGACATGCGGAAGATCACGGCCTGGGCCGCGATCATCGCCGTGCCGACGATGGTGTGCGGGGTGTACGGCATGAACTTCAAGTACATGCCCGAGCTGCACTGGAAGTACGGCTACCCGGTGATCATGGGCATCACGGTCTGCATCTGCCTCGGCATCCACCGGACGCTGAAGCGCAACGGCTGGCTCTGAGCGGCCCTGGATAGGCTGGCGTCATGACAAGCGAGCTGCTCGACCAGGCCCTCGTCGAGGAGGCCACGAAGAAGTCCGGCCTCATCTGGGTGCGGGGCGCCGGGGCATCGGCCGCGCGTGCGGTGTGGCACGCGTGGGCCGACGGGGGCGTGTGCCTGGTCGGCGACGGGGCCGAGCAGCCGCTGGGTGAGCTGGCCGACGGGGGGTCGGCGGAGGTGACCGTCCGCAGCAAGGACAAGGGCGGCCGGCTGGTCACCTGGACGGCGACGGTCACGGAACTGCCCGCCGGCACCCCGGAGTGGGACGCGGCGGTCGCGGAACTGAAGGGCAAGCGCCTCAACGCCCCTGACGGCGAGGCGATGACCGGCCGCTGGGCGAGGGAGTGCAGGGTGCTGCGCCTGACCCCGACGGGAGCGACATCGCCACTGCCGGAGGAGAACCTGGCAGCGGCCCCGCTCCCCTCCCCGGCAACGACCCGGCGCCCGATCCCGGCCGCCCTGCCCCGGCTGCTTTCGAGCCGCCGGAAACGCAAGTAACGGACACCTGAGCCAAGTTCGGCACCACCGAACAGGACCGCCGTGGCGCATCACCGTTGCGGCGGGATTCGGGGGACCGCCGGCCATCGTCTCGAACCGCCCGTTCCACAGGCCCACTGACCCAACCCGCGAAACCACCGGCCACACAGCTCCACCAGCCCGACAGACCTGCCGACCACGTCCCCGCCAGTCCGACAGACCCCACAGACCTACCGCTCCCACGGATCCGCCGGTCCTCTGAACCCACCGCAACGGCGCTCAGCCCCCGCGGCGCTGGTCGGCAGTGCCGAACCCGCCGAAGCTCCTGCGCCCCCGCGCCCCCGCGCCCCCGCGCCGCCGCCCCCCTACGACGTCGGCAGCTGCTTCCCGTAGTCGACCGTCTCGCCCTTCTCCGGTTCGAGCACGCTGAAGCCCTTGCCCCAGTCCGAGAAGGTGAGGGTGCCGGCGCCGCCGCCGCGTTCCAGGCGGAGGGGATACGGCTTGCCTTCGAGGGAGACGTCCAGGGTGCCGCCGGAGCCTTTGTCACCGGCGATGCGGATCGTGCGGGTACCGGACTGCTCGTGGTGACCGGCCGTCGAGAGCGAGCCGTGCAGGGTCAGGAGGCCCGAGAGGAGGAGGTCCTTGTCCGTGAAGCCGCTGAACTTCTTGTACGCGGGGTCCGTCCGCGGCACCTTGACGTACTTGCCGTCGAGCTTGGTCGCGGCGGTCGTGTCGCTGCCGTCGGCGTGGTTCCAGAACCCCGAGTCGGCCTGCAGATACAGCGTGCCGCCGACCCGGAGGAGCTGAAAGGTCGACCCCTTCGACGTGACCGACCCGGTCCCGCCGTCCTTGTTCAGGCGCATGTCCAGCTGGTACGTACGCCCGCTCGTCACCACCGTCCCCGCCATCCGTACCGTCGCCACCGACGAGGCCGCCGCCCGTGTCTTCGACTGGATCACGGCCGGCGACAGCTTGCCCACCCCGTTCGTCCCCGCGTCCGGATCCCCGCTGCACCCGGTGAGGACGGCCAGTGCGCACACGGCGGTGACCAGTGCGGCGTGGCGAGTTCGGCCCGGAGCAATCGCGGTCACAGACAGGGCCACCTTTCTGAGGGGTCCGGCACGGCGTACCGCAGCGTACCGGTGCCCCACTCGCCCGGCGGAGCCAGTCCGTCCGGACCGCCCACCAGGGCATATCCGATCGGTACGGGCTAGCCTGAAGCCCACCGAGCGGGCAAAAGGGACTGAAAACAACGCAAGCAGCACTTCGGCAGGCAAAGGAAGCAACCCCATGGCAGCCGGCGCTCCCCGCATCTTCGTCTCGCACCTCGCCGGTGTCGCCGTCTTCGATCCCAACGGCGACCAGGTGGGCCGCGTCCGGGACCTCGTCGTCATGCTGCGCGTCGGCCGCAAGCCCCCGCGGCTGCTCGGCCTGGTCGTCGAACTGTCCACCCGGCGCCGCATCTTCCTGCCCATGACCCGGGTGACCGGCATCGAGTCCGGCCAGGTCATCACCACCGGTGTGGTCAACGTCCGCCGCTTCGAGCAGCGCCCCACCGAACGCCTGGTCTTCGGCGAGCTCCTCGACCGCCGCGTCCAGCTGGTCGAGACCGGCGAGGAGGTCACCGTCCTGGACCTGGCCGTGCAGCAGCTGCCGGCCCGCCGGGACTGGGAGATCGACCGGGTCTTCGTCCGCAAGGGCCGCACCGGCACCTTCCGGCGGACCAGGGGCGAGACGCTCACCGTCGAGTGGTCGCAGGTCACCGGGTTCTCCCTGGAGGAGCACGGCCAGGGCGCCGAGAGCCTGCTCGCCACCTTCGAGCAGCTGCGCCCCGCCGACCTGGCCAACGTGCTGCACCACCTCTCCGCCAAGCGCCGCGCCGAGGTGGCCGCGGCCCTCGACGACGACCGCCTGGCCGACGTACTCGAAGAACTCCCCGAGGACGACCAGATCGAGATCCTCGGCAAGCTGAAGGAGGAGCGGGCGGCGGACATCCTGGAGGCCATGGATCCGGACGACGCGGCAGACCTGCTCGCCGAGCTCCCCGAGCAGGACAAGGAACGGCTGCTGAGCCTGATGGAGCCGGCGGACGCCGCCGAGATGCGGCGCCTGATGTCGTACGAGGAGCACACGGCGGGCGGTCTGATGACCACCGAGCCGATCGTCCTCCGCCCCGACGCCACCGTCGCCGACGCCCTCGCCCGGGTCCGCAACGCCGACCTCTCCCCGGCCCTCGCCGCCCAGGTCTACGTCTGCCGGCCGCCCGACGAGACCCCGACCGGCAAGTACCTGGGCACCGTGCACTTCCAGCGGCTGCTGCGCGATCCCCCGTACACCCTGGTCAGTTCGCTGGTGGCCGACGACGACCTGCAGCCCCTGGACCCCGACGCCACGCTCCCGGTCATCGCCGGGTTCTTCGCCACGTACGACATGGTCGCGGCGCCCGTGGTGGACGAGGCGGGGTCGCTCCTCGGCGCGGTGACCGTGGACGACGTGCTCGACCACATGCTGCCGGAGGACTGGCGGGAGACCGAGTTCCACCTGGACGAAGGGGAGCCGACGCAGGAGAAGGCACCGGAGAAGGGGGCGGGGATCCATGGCGGCTGAGCGGGAGAGCACGCGAGAGCGGACGCCGGCCGGCGCCACCGCCGCCGGCCGGTCACGCACCCGCCTGGACCAGCCGCGCCCGCCGCGGCGCAGGCTGCTGCCCGAGTGGGACCCGGAGGCCTTCGGACGGCTCTCCGAGCGCATCGCGCGGTTCCTGGGCACCGGGCGGTTCATCGTCTGGATGACGTTCGTGATCATCCTCTGGGTGCTGTGGAACATCGCGGTGCCCGGCAAGTTCCGCTTCGACGAGTACCCGTTCATCTTCCTGACCCTGGCCCTGTCCCTGCAGGCCTCCTACGCGGCCCCGCTGATCCTGCTCGCCCAGAACAGGCAGGACGACCGGGACCGGGTCAACCTCGAACAGGACCGCAAGCAGAACGAGCGGTCCATCGCCGACACCGAGTACCTGACCCGGGAGATCGCCGCCCTGCGCATGGGCCTGGGCGAGGTGGCGACCCGGGACTGGATCCGCTCCGAGCTCCTGGACCTGCTGAAGGAGATGGACGAGCGCAGGCACGGGCAGGTCGTATTCCCGGCAGAACGGTCGGCGGGGCGTGACGTAGACGACCGCTGAGGGGCGTTATAGGGGCAGTGCGCCTCGCCGTACCATCGTCTGTATGGCTAGCGAAGACGCGGTGCGCGAGGCACTGGCGACGGTGAACGACCCCGAGATCAACCGACCCATCACCGAACTGGGGATGGTCAAATCGGTGGCGATCGGGGAGGACGGCGCGGTCGCGGTCACCGTGTACCTGACGGTCTCCGGCTGCCCCATGCGGGACACGATCACCCAGCGGGTCACCGAGGCGGTCTCCCGGGTCGAGGGCGTCACGCGGGTAGACGTCACCCTGGACGTGATGAGTGACGAGCAGCGCAAGGAGCTGGCCACCGCCCTGCGCGGCGGCCAGGCCGAGCGCGAGGTCCCCTTCGCCAAGCCCGGCAACCTGACCCGCGTCTACGCGGTCGCCTCCGGCAAGGGCGGCGTCGGCAAGTCGTCGGTCACGGTCAACCTCGCCGCCGCGATGGCCGCCGACGGCCTCAAGGTGGGCGTGGTCGACGCGGACATCTACGGCCACTCCGTCCCGCGCATGCTCGGCGCGGACGGCAGCCCGACCCAGGTCGAGAACATGATCATGCCGCCGTCGGCGAACGGCGTGAAGGTCATCTCCATCGGCATGTTCACCCCGGGCAACACCCCGGTCGTCTGGCGCGGCCCGATGCTGCACCGCGCCCTCCAGCAGTTCCTCTCGGACGTCTACTGGGGCGACCTGGACGTCCTCCTCCTCGACCTCCCGCCCGGCACCGGCGACATCGCCATCTCGGTCGCCCAGCTGGTCCCGAACGCGGAGATCCTGGTCGTCACGACGCCTCAGCAGGCGGCGGCGGAGGTCGCGGAGCGGGCCGGCTCCATCGCGGTCCAGACCCACCAGAAGATCGTGGGCGTGGTGGAGAACATGTCGGGGATGCCCTGCCCGCACTGCGGCGAGATGGTCGACATCTTCGGCACGGGTGGCGGCCAGCTGGTCGCCGACGGCCTCACCCGTACGACGGGCACGGCCGTCCCCGTCCTCGGCAACATCCCCATCGACGTCCGCCTCCGCGAGGGCGGCGACGAGGGCAAGCCGGTCGTCCTGACCGACCCGGACAGCCCGGCAGGCGCGGCACTGCGGGGCATCGCGGGGAAGCTGGGGGGACGGCAGCGGGGCCTGTCGGGCCTCTCGCTGGGGATCACCCCGAGGAACAAGTTCTAGAGCCGCTACGACGAAGGGGGGCGCTGTCGTTCAGGGACGGCGCCCCCCTTCGTCGTATGCCTGCCGTGGTCGCGTCGGTCGCGGTCAGCCGTCGCGTTCTCGCTCGCTCCCCGGGCACAGGTCTTGTGTGAGGCACAGCATGAGCACCTGGAAGGAGCCGCCTTCGGTCTCCCCGCCCTGCCCGCCCTCGGTGTGCGGCAGGAACCGCCATTGCGAGGCCTTGATGTGCCGTGTCCCGGCCGCCTTCTCCACACGAGCGTGCAGCGTGCGGGCTCCGGGGTCGTTCGTCTCCACCAGAACCTCGTCCGCGGCGAGCGGGAAGTGATCGTGCAGGAGGCACAACCCGAAACGGTTCAGGTTGTCGTGCTTGGCCAGCACCGCCACCAGATCCCGGACGAACTCCGCGTCCTGGGGGCCCAGCGCCTCGGCTTCCGCGAAGCGGGGAAGTGACGTTCTCGGAGCGGAAACGTTTAGGTCGGCCATAATCCCTCCGTCGAACGGTTGACGGTCATCGGATTCCATTATCAGCCACTGACTGCTTTCCTTCAATTCCGCGGACTGAGGCGAAGGGGTGGCTGCAGCATCTTCCACCGTGTGTCTGTGCATGACACTTAGGGCGCCTTCACTAAATTCACCGAGGAGGAGGTGCCGACTCTATGACGGTTGTCCGACGGTGGTGGCGGCTGTTGTCCCTGGTGGTCCTGGCGGTGATGTGGTGGGGATGCGCTCCCGCGGAGGCACGGCAGAACAGCCATGATGCCTGCCAAGAGAATCAGCTCAATTCCAGCAAGGTGGACGCCACGATCCGTTTCCGTCAGCACGGCAAGACTTACATCCAGGTCTTTTCGGACATGACGATCGAGGTGCCTGCACGGACATGGGGCATGGCAAGCCAGCTGACATTCAGCGAGAAATCGAAAGAATACCAGGCAGCCATGCACTGCCTACTACGTGGACGAGACAACGAACTTCGCAGCACCGAATGGCGCGACCACAATCCAGTCGCCACCGCCAAGGACGACAAGGTCACGGTGAAGTACAATTCGTTCACCTGGATCAACAAGTACCAGGATTACCGTCTCGGCCCCTGGGTGATCACGAGAGACAGGGAAAACAAAGAGGAATGGAAGGTGACCCTCCGGCCGTCGACGCTGACTAAGGCCAGCTGGGCTATCAAGGCTGATCTCGGTGGCCTCAAATTCAAATACTACGGGCGGACATCGTCTGCCGACGAGACCACGGTGGTATGGACCAAACAGCCGCCTGAAGCCCTCTGCCCCGAGCACCCCTGCATCGAGGCCGATCTGCCGAAGCAACGGTCCTTGACGCTGAGCTGGGACGAGTCACTGCTGAAACCAGCGGGCATCGCCACGTGGTGGGTGCTCGCCTCCGGTGCGCTCGCGCTGGCCGCGCTCCGCGCCCAGCGCCGGTCCGCGTCCGCCGCGTCCTGGACGCGGGGATCCCGGTGGCGAGTCGGCGGGTTCGGCAGCGGCCTCGGCGAAGGCCTCGCACGCCCCGTTCTGCACTGGGCCCTGCTCAGCGGGGCGGTCGCCCTGACACTGGTGCTGCTCATCCCGGAACTCGCTGTCACCCTTCGAGGGAAAGCGATCATCTGCATCACCGCCGGCCTCACCCTGACCCTCGTCGCCCGACCTTGGCACAGCGGAGCGTCATCCACAGACCCGGAACCCGGGACCGACGGTCCCGAAGGCCGCCGGCAGAAATACGCCGTTGTCGGAACCGCTTCGGCGGCTGCGGGGACCGGCCTGCTGGTGGTGCTCGGCCACGGGCTCTTCGGCCTGCCACGGGGCCTGGACACCGACGCGCCGACAACCCTCACCGGCAAGTTCGGGTACGTGCTCATGGGCCTGACGACGGTGTGGTTGTGGCTGGCCGCCATGGCCGCGTGGGCATGGCGCTTCGCACGCGACGGCGGACTGGTCCCCGCTCGCTGGACCCGGGCATGGGACAAGGCACCGATTCTCTGCGTCGCAGCCGTCGCAACCCTTTTGGGGACGGTCGCGGGCGGCCTCCTCTGGTGCCTCCGCTGGGCAACCGAAAATCAGTGGAAACGGGCCGCTTGGCTCGTCAACCAAAACCGCCCTTCAAAGCACGCGAAATACGTCAATCATTACCTGTCAAATTTCTTCTTCAGTGATCTCACCTGGATCTTCGCCTACAGTTGGCTTCTGACGGGTATCGCACTCCTCGCGTTGCTGCACTTCCGCTTCGTCGCCCAACGGGCCCAGGCCGTCCGTGCCATGGAGAACATTCCACTGGGTCCGGACAAGCCAGATCTCCTGCTGATCGCCGCGCTGTTCTCCTTGACCGTGGGGATGAGGGGTGCAAGATTCGCGCGCATCAACGCACAGTACGGCGTGTGGTTCGCGCTGAACATCGTCGCACTCTTCGCGGTCCTCGCAGTGGGACGACGGTGGTCGGTACTGAGCCGGATGGGAGACCTGTTTTACCTGCACAAACCAGGAACCAATAAGCGGACTGAATTGATGGAAAAAGTACATCAGTACCGCAACCTCAACCATCAACTGCAACTACTGGACCAGGGGCGCTCCAGCGGCGTCACCTGCGAGCAATTGGAAGCCCAGCTGCGCGAGCTGCGTCAGTGGCTGGTGTCCAGATGCCTCAAGAAAAACCCACCCAGCCAGATTTCGATCCTGGACGTCGCCCTGGCCTGGGGGCCGGAATCCTACTGGTGGCCCAATGCTTTGCAGGGCGCGCGCCTGGCGTTCTGCTTCGGGGTTCCGGCCAGTGGCACCCTTATTTATCTGGAGATGACGGACCTGTTCAAGGGGGGCCAGCTCCGCGTTGAACCCACCGCGATTCCGAGCTTTGCCGCGGGGTTCATCGCCTATCAGACGGCATGGGCCGGAGCCGGTTTCGTCCTGGGCGCCCTGTGGCGTCTGCTACCGGGCCGCCGCAGTGCCGCCCGCGCATGGAGCCTCACCTTTGCCTACGGCATTCCGGCCGTTCTGGTCGGTCTGTTCGCCCGATACACCGATGCAGGCGTCAAGATGCTGCTCCTCTATTCCGTGCTCATGCTCTTCATCCTGACGCTCACCAGCCTCTGGATGGATACGTCGACGCTGCGGGAGGAACGGCAGTACTGGCCCAGCCGCTTCGCCTTGCTGCTGTCGATCCACCGGCTACGCGGCCTCTCCGGACAGGTCGCCTGGCTTCTCGCCCAGGTGGCGGTGGTCGTGGCGATCGTGAAGACATTGATCAACAAATGAGGGGCTGTGCCGCCGACTGGTGACCGCCCCGCGTCGCAAGGTCGCGGGGCGGTGGGCCGGGGCCTTTCCCGGAGCCCGCCGCTGGAGCACCGGGTGCCGAGAACTCTCAGGCGAACTCGGCGATGTCCTTGATCACGGCGAAGCCGAGGCCGTACGCGCTCATCCCCCGCCCGTACGCCCCCAGATGCACGCCTTCCCCCGTCGACCCGGCGAGCACCCACCCGAACTCCGACTCCCGGTAGTGGAACGGCGTCGACACCCCGTCCACCGGCAGCGAGAGTGTCGACCACTCCGGCCCGCCGAGGTCGTCCGCCAGCTCCCACGCCGTCTCGGTCTGCTGCTCCAGCCAGTCGTCCCGCAGGCTGTGGTCCATCTGCCCCGGCCAGGTGAAGGAGAGCAGCCCGACCCCGGCCAGCCACGCGGCGGACGACACCGACGTGGCCTCCAGCAGCCCCGTCCCGTCGGCGCTCCGCCGGGACGGACTCGCCGCGACGGTCACGACCACCGCGAACTTCTCCCGCGGCTCACCGACGGCCGAGGCGAGATGCTCGTTGCGCACCGACGGCTCGTCGCCGTGCCCGATCGACCCGTGCTCCACCGCACCGTCGGCCGTCGCACCCACCTGCATCAGCCAGCACGGCCCCGTGAACGCCTCGTCGAGGCCGTACCAGGGAAAGGTCGCCTCCAGGTAGCCGTCGACCGTGCGGCGTACGGAGGGGACCTGCTGTACGCCCTCCGCGACCGGCGCCTGTCCGTCCACCCGACTTGTCGTCTCCATATGCCCCGACGCCTCCTAGCTCTGGTCGGTCCGGGGCGGCCCGCCCCCCTTCGGGCGCACTCGTCCGGTCCGCACAACAACTCGGCAGCATATCGACACCGCTGGGACCAGCAGCGAAACCGCCCGGTGCGTGGGTCGCACGGGCGGCGGGTTCGGGCCGTAAAAGACGTATGCGCGGCGCACACGCGGTATGAAACGCGTCACGTGCGCCGCTCATGCGCGGGTCGGTGTTCCGGGCTCAGGTGGCGTCCGCGTCGAAGGGCGGACGGTCTTCCTTGCCCGGGTCGTCCGGCTTCTTGGTCATGTCGATCCGGCCGCTTCCCGAAGAACCGCTTCCGGACGACGAGGTGTCGGTCTCGCGGCTGTGCACCGCGTCCGTGACCTCGGCCATCTCCTTCTTCAGGTCGAAGCCGTTGCGGATCTCCTTCAGCCCCAGCTCGTCACTGTCCAGGTGCTTGCGGATGAAGGTCTTGGGGTTGAGGTCCTCGAGCTCGAAGTCCTTGAACTCCGGGCCGAGTTCCTGCCGGATGTCCTCTTTGGCGCTCTCCGAGAACTCCCGGATCTTGCGGATGGTCCGCATGACGTCCTGGATGACCTTCGGGAGCTTGTCCGGACCGAAGACGAGCACGGCGAGCACAATGATCGTCACCAGCTCGAGTGGTCCTATGTCATTGAACACCTGAAGCTCCTTGCGATGTCCTCGGTCCTCGGCCCTCCGGTCGCTGTTGCGGGTGTTCCGTGGTCCGGGCCGGGTCCACGGTACCCGGCGCACCTGTCCGACCGGTACTGCCCCGAGGTGTCCGACTGCGTGTGTACGACCGGTTTTCCGGGTTGTTTGCCTAGTCGGGGCACGAGTGGGGCCCTGCCTGTGAGGTTTCTGTCAGTTCCTGTCCGAGGAACCGGGGCGGTCGCCGGGGCCGTCGAGCGGCAGCGGGGTGAGGCCGTGCACGCCGTGCACCTGGACGACGGCGAGGTCGTAGCCGGCGTCCAGGCCGACGACGGTCGCCCGGGCGGTGGCTCCGCTGCTGAACGTCACGGTGATCCGGCCGCCCGCTGAGACCGCGGGGGCGACGACGTGGTTGTTGGTGAGGATGCGCCCTCGGGTGTCGAGGACGAAGCCGGTGCCGGTGGCCTGTTCGCGGGTGCCGGTGGCGGTGACGTGCAGGGTGACGACGCTGGGCAACGCCCGCGCGGCGATCCCGGCGGCATCGCCGGGCGGCGGCGGGCCCGGCTGGGGCAGCTGTACGGCCTCCAGGCCGCCGGTGCGCTCCAGATAGCCGCCGATCAGCCCGCCGGCCGCACCGGAGAGCACGGAGAGCACCAGCGCCCCCATGACGAGCGTCCGCCGGCTCCGCGACCGCCGTCGCTGTGCCGCGGCCCCGGCCGCATCACCCTGCGGCAGGCACGGGGCGCTGCCGGTGGTGTCGCCGGGTGTCGTCGGTGACGTCGGTATCCCCTCGTCCATGGTCTCCTCGCGGGCTCACCGCGGCCCCGTGCACCGGCGGCTCGCGGAAGGTCGGCTCCGTGCCCGCGGTGGTGCCACGGGCATGGCTGGTTCACAGGATTCAACCAGGTTCGCGAGTCGCCGCGCAGGGCCGTTCAGCAGGTGGGCAGGGCCCGGTCAGGGGGCGGCGCGGTAGGAGCGGGACGGGGAGGGTGCGGAGGTGGCGTCGGGGACGGGTGCGGCGAGCAGGCCGGTGCCGGTCGCCTCGGGGGTGCTGGTCCACGAGGTGAGGGCGAACGGCGGGTTGGCGCTCAGCGGCCGTATCAAGGGGGAGACCGCGGCCGCGCCGGCCATCACCGGCGCGGTCAGTTCCCGCAGCGTCTGCTGTGCGGCGGCCGGGGAGGGCACACCGGGCAGCAGCGGCGCGGACACCGAGGTGGGCATGGCGGGGGCGCCGCCGAGCAGCGTGCCGGACGACAGCAACGGGGTGAGCAGGCGGCGGCGCTGCGTGTCGGCGGTCCCGCTGGTGCCGGAGCCCGCCGTACCGGCCGGGGCGACACTGCCGCCGCCGGTGCCGCTGCGGGCGTCGGCGGCCGGGGCTCCGGGCAGGCCGGTGGTGACCCCGCCGAGGGCGACGGCGGCCAGCGAGACCGCGCCGGCGGCGACGAACGCGAACCGCATGCCGCGCGAGGCGGAGCGGTCGTTGTCCGGGCGGCCGACGGGGTGGATGCGGAAGCCCCGGCCGGCGGCCGCGGCCGGGTCGTGCGGGCGGGCGGGGACATAGCCGAACTCGAAGCGGTCGTCCCGGCTCAGGTCGAAGACCCCGCTGTCGGATCCGCGTCCCGAGGGATCTCCCCCGCCGAACGGCGAACCGCCGCCGTCCGGGTCGCCGCCCGCGGGCAGCCCCTGGAGGCGGGCCAGGAAGCTCTCGGAGGGCGGGGGCGGGGCGGCCGCCGCGAAGGCGTTCTTCAGCGCGCGCTGCGCGTCCGCCTCCGCCTTGCACCGGGCGCAGGTCGCCAGGTGGGCCAGGACGCGCTCACGCGACTCATGACCGAGCTCTCCGTCCACCAGGGCGGAGAGTCGGTCTCCCAGGTGCTGCTCGGCGAGCTGTCGCTCGGCGGGTTTCGGTCGTGATCCACTCACGCGGTCGCGCCCCCTCCTCCCAGTGCGGGAACACGGGGTACGAAGGAACGGCGCTCGGCCTTGCGGGCCTCCGGGGAGCGGTGCGCGAGGGCCTTGCGCAGCTGGGAGCGGCCCCGGTGGATACGGGAGCGGACCGTGCCGAGCTTCACGCCGAGGGTCGCGGCGATCTCCTCGTACGACAGGCCCTCGATGTCGCAGAGCACGACGGCGGCGCGGAACTCGGGCGCGAGGGTGTCCAGGGCCTGCTGGACGTCGGCGTCGAAGTGCGCGTCGTTGAAGGCCTGCGAGGGGGTGGGCTCGCGGCTGGGCAGGCGCTCGGCCGCGTCCTCGCCGAGGGCGTCGAAGCGGATGCGCTGCTTGCGGCGGACCATGTCGAGGAACAGGTTGGTGGTGATGCGGTGCAGCCAGCCCTCGAAGGTGCCCGGAGAGTAGGTCGACAGCGAGCGGAAGACGCGGACGAAGACCTCCTGGGTGAGGTCCTCGGCGTCGTGCTGGTTACCGGTCAGGCGGTAGGCCAGGCGGTAGACGCGGCCGCTGTGCGTGCTGACGATCTCCTCCCACGTGGGCGGAGTCCATGCCTGCCCGTCCGCGTCGGTGGAGAAGGTCGCGGTCCGGTCCTCGCCCGTGGCGAGCGCGGCAGCGTGGCTTGGGTCAGCAGCGGTGTCGTTCACGGATTTCGGCTTGCCTGCCGATCCGAGGAAGCGCCGCAGCACTCCTCCCCGATCCCCAGGCGCAGCCGCACCTCCCCTGTCGGCTCTGGTGGTGTCCAGTGGAGCCCCTACCATAGCCACCTCGCCCGTTAGCACCGGATAAGCGGTTTTACGAGAATTTGATCTGTGCTGATAGGGCTCATCCGACCGCACCAGCAGTTGCTCGACCACCGACTCGTCATCGTGATCCATTCGTGTCCCCCCGCCCTGTCTTCCACCCCTCTAAACGCCTGGTCCCATCTGCGGGTTCCCGGTGCCAACGGATACAGTCACGCCCAGGCAACCACGGGGACAGGAGAGGGTCATTACCGGCAACCGGCAGACGAGCTGGGCGTTCGCCGACGCCTTTGTCGCCGAGGACGAAGCGCTGCGCTGGTCCCGTGACCGGGCCCGCGAGGCAGGGCTGCGCTCGGTGTCGCCCGGCACGGGCGCCGCGCTGCGCATGCTCGCCGCCTCCGTGGACGCCAAGGCGGTCGCCGAGATCGGCACCGGGTGCGGGGTGTCCGGGATGTATCTGCTGCACGGCATGCGCCCGGACGGGGTGCTGACCACCGTGGATCCCGAGCCGGAACACCAGCAGTTCGCCCGGCAGGCCTTCCGCGCCTGCGGCTTCGCCAGCAACCGGGCCCGCTTCATCCCCGGCCGCGCCCTCGACGTGCTCCCCCGCCTCGCGGACGCCGGCTACGACCTGGTCTTCTGCGACGGCGACCGCCAGGAGTACTCGGACTATCTCGCTGAATCGTTGCGCCTGCTGCGTCCCGGTGGCCTGGTGGTCTTCGAGGGCGTCTTCGCCAACGGCCGCACCGTCGACTCGGGGCCGCAGCCGACCGAGGTACTGCGGCTGCGCGAACTGCTGCGCACGGTTCGGGAGAGCCAGGAGCTGGTGCCGTCGCTGCTGCCGGTGGGCGACGGGCTGCTGTGCGCGGTCAAGCGATAGCCCTCACGGGCAGGGACCGGGTTCCGGCGTTCCCGGACCGGAAAGACGGCAGCGCCCCGGCATCTCCTGGGATGCCGGGGCGACCGAAAGGGTTTGGTCGCTGACGCCTCAGCCGACGACGTTCTTGAGGGCGTCGGCAAGCGCCGCGGCCTCGTCAGGGGTCAGCTCGACGACGAGCCGACCGCCGCCTTCGAGCGGAACGCGCATGACGATGCCCCGCCCCTCCTTGGTCACCTCGAGCGGGCCATCACCCGTCCGCGGCTTCATGGCCGCCATGCTCGTCCCCTTCCTCAAAACAGCTCATCGTCTACCGACGGCCCTGGAGGGCACGCGTGATCCACACGGGACACGCGACACCGGCATCGAACACATTGCTTCCAAGCCATTATCCCGCATCTCAGGACCCGATGACCAACATCAGTCGGCATCGCTTGGGCAACGCACGCGAGCAAAACCACCCAATTCGGCGATGTGGCTGCGATACTTCGCCGCCCTGCGTCCTTACGCCGACCGAGTCGGCTCCGGAATTCTTTGACGCAGGTCACACGCAGGGTCCGGTCCCCCGACGGCGATCTCCGCCATGCTGTCCTTCGGACATCGACGTACTGAGCGGTACGTCAGCCGCGACGACGGAGACGACGGAGGGGACGCACCATGACCGACACCGTGCTCTACGAGGTGAGCGACGGGCTCGCGACGATCACGCTGAACCGCCCCGAGGCGATGAACGCACTGAACATCGCGACCAAGGTCGCCCTTCGGGAGGCCGCGCAGGAAGCGGCGGCCGACACGGCCGTCCGGGCGATTCTGCTGACCGCCGCCGGGGACCGGGCGTTCTGCGTGGGCCAGGACCTCAAGGAGCACATCACGCTGCTCGCGTCCGACCGGGAGACCGGGGCGGGGCAGACGATGACGACGGTTCGGGAGCACTACAACCCGATCGTGCGGGCGTTGGCGGGGGCGCCGAAGCCGGTGGTGGCCGGCGTGAACGGGGTCGCGGCCGGGGCCGGGTTCGGTTTCGCGCTCGCCGCGGACTACCGGGTGGTCGCCGATACGGCTGCCTTCAACACGTCGTTCGCGGGGGTGGCGCTGACCGCGGACTCCGGGGTGTCGTGGACGCTGCCGCGGGTTGTGGGGCCGGGGCGCGCCGCCGACCTGCTGCTCTTTCCGCGGAGCATCGGTGCGCAGGACGCGTATGAGCTGGGCATCGCCAACAAGGTGGTGCCCTCGGCCGAGCTGCGGGCCGAGGCCGAGAAGGTGGCACAGAAATTGGCCGAAGGGCCGACCGTGGCGTACGCGGCGCTGAAGGAGGCCGTCGCCTACGGGCTCACGCACTCCCTCGACGAAACCCTCGACAAGGAGGACGAGCTGCAGACTCGGGCCGGGGCGGCCGAGGATCACGCGATCGCCGTGCAGGCGTTTGTGAACAAGGAGAAGCCCAAGTATTTGGGGCGGTGACAGTTGGGGGGAACTGCGGGTGGGTGGGGGCTGGTCGCGCCCGCGCGGCGGAGCCGCATATCGATGCGGCCCCGCGCCCCTCAGGGGGCGCTACGGGCGACGCATGTTTCCAAGTGGTCGTTCACCAGGCCGCATGCCTGCATGAGGGCGTACGCCGTCGTCGGGCCGATGAAGCGCAGGCCGCGCTTCTTCAGGGCCTTGGACAGGGCCGTCGACTCGGGGGTCACCGCCTGCACGTCGGCGATGGTCTTCGGTGCGGGGTACGTGCCCGGCTCCGGGGCGTGCGACCAGATCAGGGCGTCCAGCTCGCCCGGGGCCCACTCCGCCAGGACCCTGGCGTTGGCCATCGTCGCGTCGATCTTCGCTCTGTTGCGGATGATGCCGGGGTCGGCCAGCAGGCGTTCGCGGTCCTCGTCCGTGAACGCGGCCACCTTCTCGATGTGGAAGCCGGCGAAGGCGGCCCGGAAGCCGGGGCGGCGGCGGAGGATCGTGATCCAGGAGAGGCCGGACTGGAAGGCCTCCAGGCTGAGGCGTTCGTAGAGGGCTTCGTCGCCGCGGACCGGGCGGCCCCACTCCTCGTCGTGGTACGCCACGTAGTCCTCGGTGGACAGGGCCCATGGACAACGCAGCCTGCCGTCCGGCCCGGCCACCGCCGCGCCGTCGATGATGTCGGGCACGTCGGTCATGGCCGGTCCTCCGGCTCGGGCTTGTCCAGCGGGGTGTGCTGGGTGTGCGGCGCGGCCTGGGCACCGGCCAGCGCGGACTCCAGGTCGGTGATCCGGGCGTCGCGCTCCGCGAGCTCGGCGCCGAGGCGGCTCAGCGCGTCGTCGACGTCCGCCATGCGGTAGCCGCGCGGGACGAGGGGGAAGCGGATGCTCTCCACGTCCGCGCGGTTCAGCGGGCGGTCCGGGGGCAGCGGGTCCTGGAACCGCTCGGGCGCCGCCTCGGGCAGCGGTCCGCTCTCGCCGCCGCTCACCACGGAGAGGGTGACCGCGGCGACCACGACCGCGAGCGCGACGACGAGGAACAGGAACATAACCATCGCGGTGGGCCCCCAGGCTCGATGAAGCTCGGTGCAGCAGCACTCGTTGTGCGCAGTGTGCTCAGTGTGCTCGGTGTCGAATGTGTCTGTGTCCGATCGTGCCATGCGAGTCTGACAGTTAGGGTCGCAGGCGGTCTTACCGAGGGAATTACTACGAGAGGTCACAGGCGATGCTCAGGCTGGGCAGGCGGGAATTCGGGCCGTACGAACCGGTGATCATGGCCATCGTGAACCGGACGCCGGACTCCTTCTACGACCAGGGGGCGACCTTCCGTGACGAGCCGGCCCTCGCGCGCGTGGAGCAGGCGGTCGCCGAAGGGGCCGAGATCATCGACATCGGCGGGGTGAAGGCCGGGCCGGGCGAGGAGGTCGGGGCCGAGGAGGAGGCGCGGCGCATCGTCGGGTTCGTCGCGGAGGTGCGCAGGCGCTTCCCGGACGTCGTGATCAGCGTGGACACCTGGCGGGCGTCGGTCGGGGAGGCCGCCTGCGAGGCCGGGGCGGATCTGCTGAACGACGCGTGGGGCGGGGTCGACCCGGGGCTGGCGGAAGTCGCCGCGCGGTACCGGGTGGGGCTGGTGTGCACGCATGCGGGCGGGGCCGAGCCCCGGACACGGCCGCACCGGGTGGCGTACGACGATGTCGTGGCCGACATTCTGCGGGTGACACTGGGGCTGGCCGAGCGGGCCGTCGCGCTGGGGGTGCCGCGGGAGTCGGTGCTGATCGATCCCGGGCACGACTTCGGCAAGAACACCCGGCACAGCCTGGAGGCGACGCGGCGGCTCGGGGAGATGGTGGAGACGGGGTGGCCAGTGCTGGTCTCCCTGTCCAACAAGGACTTCGTGGGCGAGACCCTGGACCGGCCGCTGAAGGAGCGGGTGATCGGCACGCTGGCGACGACGGCGGTGTCGGCGTGGCTGGGGGCTCAGGTGTACCGGGTCCATGAGGTGGCCGAGACACGGCAGGTGCTGGACATGGTGGCGTCGATCGCCGGCCACCGGCCTCCGGCGGTGGCCCGGCGAGGGCTGGCGTAGCGTCCTGGGGGCTCCGCCCCCAGACCCCCGTATCCCTCGCCCACCCACCACCCGACTCGGTGGGTCGAAAGGTGCACGAACCGGCTCGGCCGACCGAAACCGGAAAGGTGCACGAGCCGACTCGGCCGACCGAAAGCCGAAAGGTGCTCGGACCGGCTCGATAGACCGAAAGCCCAAAGGTGCACGAACCGGCTCGGTTGGTCGAGGAGTGCGCGGACCGACTCGGTCGGTCGGCGCGGTCACACGATCCCTCGACCCCGGCTTCTCGGCAGAGTGAGTCAGGTGGGTGGGTGGGTGGGAAACGGTCGGTCGGCTCAGCGGGCCGCTTCCTTCGAGACCAGGCCCACCGCCTCCTGCACGTCGTCCGTGACGTGGAAGAGGAGGAGGTCCTTCTCCGCCGCCTTGCCCTGGGCAACCAGCGTGTTCTTCAGCCAGTCGACGAGGCCGCCCCAGTAGCCGCTGCCGAACAGGACGATCGGGAAACGGGTGACCTTCTGGGTCTGGACGAGGGTGAGGGCCTCGAAGAGTTCGTCGAGGGTGCCGAGGCCGCCGGGCAGGACCACGAAGCCCTGCGCGTACTTGACGAACATCATCTTCCGCACGAAGAAGTAGCGGAAGTTGAGGCCGATGTCGACGTACGGGTTGAGACCCTGTTCGAAGGGGAGCTCGATGCCGAGGCCGACCGAGACGCCGCCCGCTTCGAGGGCACCCTTGTTCGCCGCCTCCATGGCGCCGGGCCCGCCGCCCGTGATGACCGCCCAGCCGGCCTCGACCAGCCCTCGGCCCAGCTTCACGCCCGCGTCGTACTCCGCCGAGTCGACCGGCGTCCGCGCCGAGCCGAACACGCTGATCGCCGGCGGCAGTTCGGCGAGCGTGCCGAAGCCCTCGATGAACTCCGACTGGATGCGCAGCACCCGCCAGGGGTCCGTGTGGACCCAGTCGGAGGGGCCGCCCGCGTCCAGGAGACGCTGGTCCGTCGTGCTCGCGGTCACCTGGCCGCGCCGTCGGAGGACCGGTCCCAGGCGCTGCTCGTCCGGCGGCACCTTCTTCCCCTCGGGGTTCCCGGTAGCCATATGTGCGCTCCCTCCGCTTGCAGGTGTATCCGCCCCAGCGTAGATCCGCCCGGGTTACAGGCGCGGGACGTCGGCATGTCGGGCGCGAAGCGCCGTCGTGTGGCTCAGCTGGTCAGCCAGGTGCGCAGCCGCTCCTCGCCTGCCAGGATCTTGACGGTTTCCACCCTTTCGTCCCGCTTGTGCGCCAAGTGCGGGTTGCCGGGGCCGTAGTTGACCGCCGGGACGCCGAGGGACGAGAAGCGGGAGACGTCGGTCCAGCCGTACTTGGGCATCGGTGTCCCCCCGACCGCCTCGATGAAGGCGGCCGCGGCCGGGTGGGAGAGGCCGGGCAGCGCGCCGGGACTGTGGTCGTCGACCACGAACTCCTCGACCCCGCAGTCGGCGAAGACCTCGCGGACGTGGGCGATGGCCTCGGCCTCCGACCGGTCGGGGGCGTACCGGAAGTTGACGGTGACCACGCACGCGTCGGGGATGACGTTGCCGGCGACCCCGCCCGAGATGCCGACCGCGTTCAGGCCCTCGCGGTACTCCAGGCCGTCGATGACCGGGTAGCGCGGCTCGTAGGCGGCGAGCCGGGCCAGGATCGGGGCGGCCGCGTGGATCGCGTTGGAGCCCATCCAGGAGCGCGCCGAGTGGGCCCGCTCGCCGGAGGTCTTCAGCAGGACCCGCAGAGTGCCCTGGCAGCCGCCCTCGACCTCGCCGTCCGAGGGCTCAAGGAGGACCGCGAAGTCGCCCGCCAGCCACTCGGGGTGGGCCTCGGCGACGTGCTTGAGGCCGTTGAGGTCGGCGGCGACCTCCTCGTTGTCGTAGAAGACGAAGGTCAGGTCGCGGTTGGGGGCCGGGACGGTGGCCGCGATGCGCAGCTGGACCGCGACGCCCGACTTCATGTCGCAGGTGCCGCAGCCCCACAGCACGCCGTCCTCGTCGAGGCGGGAGGGCACGTTCTCCGCGATGGGGACGGTGTCGATGTGGCCGGCCAGGATCACTCGCTCGGGACGGCCGAGGTCGGTGCGGGCGATCACGTTGTTGCCGTACCGGTCGACCGTCAGGTGCGGCAGGGCACGCAGCGCGCTCTCGATCGCGTCCGCGAGCGGCTTCTCGGTGCCGCTCTCGGAGGGGAAGTCGACGAGCTGCGCGGTGAGCGCGGCGGCGTCCAGCGTGAGGTCAAGCGAGGTGTCGGCCATGACCTCGACCCTAGCGCCCGCCGACCCGCGGGCGGGTTCACAGGCTTCCGGACCCGGGGGTGGGCGGCTCGTACTCTCCAGTATGTTGTACGCGTGCCAGAGCCGTCCCCCATCCGCCCCAAGCGTCGCAGCCGCGTCCTGCGTTTCGTCTCGGGCTTGCTCATTCTGTGCGCCGTCGCGGCCTACCTGGTCGTCCAGTACGTCACCGGCGGCGGTGGCGCCGAGGGCTGCAAGGTCGTCTCGGGCCGAAGCGACGGCGAGTCCTACGAGTTCACCCCCGAGCAGGCGGTGAACGCGGCGACGATCGCCGCCGTCGGCACCGGCCGCGGTATGCCCGAGCGGGCGGTGGCCATCGCCCTGGCGACCGCGATCCAGGAGTCCGGGCTGCTCAACATCGAACACGGCGACCGCGATTCGCTGGGCCTGTTCCAGCAGCGGCCCTCGCAGGGCTGGGGCACCGAGAAGCAGATCCTGGACCCGGCGTACGCGGCGGGCATCTTCTACGCCCACCTCGCCAAGGTGCCCGACTACGAGACCCTGCCGCTGACGGTGGCCGCACAGCGCGTCCAGCGCAGCGGGTACCCGGAGGCGTACGCCAAGCACGAGACCGACGCCACGCTGCTCGCGGCGGCCCTGACCGGGCAGGCGGCGGCCACGCTGACCTGTGACGGGCGCCCGGCGGCCCGCACGGAGGCGGCGACGGCGACGAGTACCGGTACGGGTACGGGTACGGACGCGGTACGGACCGCGCTCGTGCGGGACTTCGGGCGGGACGCGGTCGAGGAGGCCGGCGCGGAGGTGAGCGGCTCGTCCGCGAGTTCGGCGACGCCGACGCCGACGCCGAGCGTGACCGCCACGGCGCACGGGCGGACCGTGACCGTGCCGGTGCCGGAGGGGAAGAAGAAGGACAAGTCGGGCCGCACCGAGAGCGAGCGCGGCTGGCAGCTGGCGCACTGGGCGGTGGCCAACTCCTCGGCGCTGCACATCCAGCGGGTGTCGTACGCGGGCCGGGAGTGGGCGGCCGGGAGCACGGACAGCCAGTGGGAGACGACGTCCGGCACGCAGGGCGCGGGCGGAGCGGAGAAGTCCGCGGGCTCGGTGCGGATCGTGACCGGACAGTAGTTCGGGGGTTCCCTCCGGCGGGTCAGCGGGGACGCGACGCATGCGTGGCGTGCCCACGTTTTCGCACGGTCACTCGTACATGCGTGAATTTCCATGGGAAAACTGAGCCGTAAGGATTCTGCGGATCCCTCGACAGGGCACCGTTTGCCCGTTTTTCTCCACACCCGATAATGCGATGCGTTATCAATTCTTTACCTTGGGCCTCCGCAACCTTCGCGCGCTTCGAGCGGTAGTCACGGCGATCACGTTCCCTCCCGTCGAATGGAGCACCATGTCCCTCCCTCTGACCCGCCGGATCGCCCGTGCCGCGCTGCTCGTCGCAGCGGGGGCGGCTGCCGGGGTCGGTGCGGCCGGCTCCGCCGGCGCGGCCCCGAGTCTGCCGGCCACCCCGAACCTGGGCGGTCTGACCGCGCTGGACGGGGCGAACGTCGGCAACACCGCCGACGGTGCGGCGCAGCACGTCACCGGGGTCGTCGGCCACACCGGCGGCAAGGCGGTCGAGTCGGCGGTGCCGGCCGCGGGCAAGACCGGTGGCAAGACCGTCAAGAAGGCGGCGCCGGTGGTGCAGCACACCGCGGGCGACGCGGCCGGCTCCGCCGGTGGGCTGCTGGGTGACACGGCGTCCACCGCGACGAAGGGTGGGCTGCCGACGGACGGGCTCGCCAAGGGTGGGCTGCCCGTCAAGGGTCTGCCGCTGGGCTGAGTTGTCCAGCCGCCTGTCGGAAGGGACCCGGGGTTTTCCCTGGGTCCCTTTCCGTTGTGTTTCGGGTGCGGGCCGGTGGGGGCTGGTCGCGCCCACGCGGCGGAGCCGCAAATTGATACAGCCCCGCGCCCCTTACGGGGCGCTCCAGCTGGGGCGGGTTTCAGGAAAGCCGCTCCACGGCCGCTCGCACGCGCTCGTCCGTCGCCGTCAGGGCCACGCGTACGAAGTTCTCGCCGGCCTCGCCGTAGAAGTCACCGGGGGCCACCAGGATGCCCAGGTCCGCCAGGTGGGACACCGTCTGCCAGCAGGACTCGTCCCTCGTCGCCCACAGATAGAGGCTCGCCTCGCTGTGTTCGATGCGGAAGCCGTGGGAGAGGAGGGCCTCGCGGAGGAGGCCGCGGCGGGCGGCGTAGCGCTCGCGCTGTTCGTGGACGTGGGTGTCGTCGGACAGGGCCGCCACCACCGCCGCCTGGGTCGGGGCCGACGTCATCATGCCGCCGTGCTTGCGGATCTCCAGGAGGGGGCCGAGGACCGCCGGGTCGCCGGCCAGGAAGGCCGCGCGGTAGCCGGCGAGGTTGGAGCGCTTGGAGAGCGAGTGGACGGCCACGATGCCGTCGTACGAGCCGCCGTTCACGTCCGGGTGCAGGACCGAGACCGGGTCGGCCTCCCAGCCCAGCTCCAGGTAGCACTCGTCGGAGAAGAGCAGGACGCCGTGGGTGCGGGCCCAGGCGACGATCTCCGTGAGCTCCTGCTTCGAAAGGACCTTGCCCGTCGGGTTGGACGGGGAGTTCAGCCAGAGGAGCTTCAGGTTCGTCGGGTCCAGGTCGCGCGGATCGTCGTAGACCTCGTGGCCGGCGCGGGCCAGGCGGGCGCCGACCTCGTAGGTGGGGTACGCGAGGCGCGGGTAGGCGACGCGGTCGCCGGGGCCGAGGCCCAGCTGGGTGGGGAGCCAGGCGACGAGTTCCTTGGAGCCGACGATCGGCAGGACGTGGTGGTGGGTGACGTCCCGGGCGCCGAGGCGGCGGGTGACCCAGGCGGTGATCGCGTCGCGCAGCGCCGGGGTGCCCCAGACCGTGGGATAGCCGGGCGAGTCGGCCGCGTCGATCAGGGCCTTCTGGATCAGGTCGGGGACCGGGTCCACCGGGGTGCCGACCGACAGGTCGACGATGCCGTCCGGGTGCGCCGCTGCCGTCTTCTTGTACGGTTCCAGCTTGTCCCAGGGGAAGGTGGGCAGACGGTCGGAGACTGCGGACACGGTTCCTTGCTCACTTTCTTCGGTACGACCGGTACGTCCGGTACGGCAAACGCCTCGGTCCCGCAGGCGCTGATCGGGCGTGATCAGGCCGTACGGGACCGAGGCGGCACGGTCTTGCGGCGGGGCCGCCGGTGCGGGTGTTACTCGGCTTCGGCCTGCGGGGGCAGCGCGGCGATGAAGGGGTGGTCGCGCTCGATCAGGCCCAGCTTGCTGGCGCCGCCCGGGGAACCGAGATCGTCGAAGAACTCGACGTTGGCCTTGTAGTAGTCCTTCCACTCCTCCGGAGTGTCGTCCTCGTAGAAGATCGCCTCGACCGGGCAGACCGGTTCACAGGCGCCGCAGTCAACGCATTCGTCCGGGTGGATGTACAAGGACCGCTGGCCCTCGTAGATGCAGTCGACCGGGCACTCCTCGATGCACGCCTTGTCCTTCACGTCGACACAAGGCTGCGCGATGACGTAGGTCACGCTGTCGTTCCTCCTCGATTGGGCGCTGGCGGGCCTCCGTAGGCTCCGCCGCCTGGCGCGCGGGAGCGCGGCGTCGTCGATGCCCGCCCCTAGTATCTCCGTTCCCGGGCATGATCCGAACAGGAGGGGTGAACTGACCAGTGGAAATCTCTGCCGCAGGACGCTTCGAGGTCCGCATCACCGCTGCTGACGTGGGTAAACGGGTGTCCGTGCGCCGTTTGACCGGAAATGGTGTCGGCGTGGAGAAGTTCACCGACACGGTGGGTGTTCTCACATCATGGGACGACGACGGCATGCTGACGATCACACGGCGGGACGGGGAGACCGTCCGGATACCGGAGTCCGCGCTGGTGGCGGGGAAGGTGGTGCCGGCCGCTCCGGCGCGCCGCCGGGGACCCGCGGCGACCTATCGGGAGCTCGCGCGTGTCGCCGCGCGCGGGTGGCGGCCGGTGGAGAGCGAGCGGCTCGGCGAGTGGGAGCTGCGGGCGGCCGCGGGGTTCACGCGGCGGGCGAACAGCGTGCTGCCGCTCGGTGATCCCGGGCTGCCGCTGGACGCGGCGCTGGCGGCCGTACGGCGGTGGTACGGCGCGCGGGGGCTGCCCGCCTACGTGCAGACCGCGACCGGCGCCGAGGGCACACAGGAGCTGCTCTGTGCGGAGCTGGAGCGGCGTGGGTGGGTGCGCGAGGTGAGCGCCGAGCTGTGGACCGGAGGGCTGGCGCCGGTGGCGGACCGGGCGGCGGGAGCCGGTGTGGCGCTCGCCCGGGCGGCCGACCCGGACTGGCTGGCGCGGTACCAGCGCAAGGGAGTGAGCGAGGTTGCGCTGAAGGTGCTCGGCAGTGGGCCGTCGGTGTGGTTCGCGACCGTGCCCGGCGAGGCCTCCGCAGCAGCTCCCGCGGCCATCGGGCGGCTGGTGGTGGACGGCAGGTGGGCCGGGTTCGCCGCCGTCGAGGTGGATCCGGCCCTGCGGCGGCGGGGGCTGGCCACCGAGGTCATGGCCGCGCTCGCGCGCCGGGCGCTGGAGGAGGGCGCGTCGGCGGCCTGGCTGCAGGTGGAGACGGACAACGAGGGGGCGCGGGCGCTGTACGGGCGGCTGGGCTTCGCGGCGCACCACTCCTACCACCACTACCGGGCGCCGGAGACGGACGGCTCCTGAATCCTGGAGCCGAGGCGGTACCGATCATTCCGAAGGGGCACGAGACAGCTATGGCTTCCGGTCAGCCACATCCACGTCCGCCGTCGTCGGGGCGGGCCGCCGAGGTACGGGGGCGGTTCGCCGAGGAGGCGCGGTCCGAGCGGCCCGATCTGACGACGCTGTGTCTGCTGCTGGGCGCGGCGGCCGACGGCTCGCTGGACGAGGCCGGGATCGACGCGGCGCAGATGGAACTGGACCGGCTGGCCGGGCAGCTGCCGTACCGGCCGGGCGGGCCGCACGCGTGGGCTACCGCGGCGCACCGGGTCCTTGGCGAACGGTTCGGTTTCCGGGGCGCCGCCACGGACTACCAGCGGCTGGAGTCCTCGCTGCTGCACGAGGTGCTGCGGCGGCGGCGCGGGCTGCCGATCCTGCTGTCCGTGGTGTGGCTGGAGGTCACCCGGCGGGCGGGGGCGCCTGTGTACGGGGTCGCGCTGCCGGGGCACTTCGTGGTCGGGTTCGGGGCGGCGGAGGAGCAGGTGCTGGCCGATCCGTTCGACGGGGGGCGGGTGCTGACCGGGGCGGACGCGGAGCTCCTGGTGGTGGGGGCGGCCGGGGTGCCGCTGGAGCCGGCGATGCTGGAGCCGGCCGATGCCCTGGACGTCGTACGGCGGATCCTGAACAACGTACGGGCGTGGGCGGCGGCCCGCCCCGAGCGCTCGGACGTGGGGCTGTGGGGGGTGGACCTCTCCCTGCTGATGCCGTCGCATCCGGCGCGACTGCGGTACGAGCGGGCGCGGTTGCTGGTGGAACGGGGCGACTTCGTGGACGGGGCCGAGGAGTTGGAGGAGTACGCGGGGCTGATCGACGTCGTCGACGAAAGGGCGGCGGAGAAGGTACGGGGGGAGGCCCGGGCGGCACGGGCACGTCTCAACTGAGCCCCGCCGGCCCCTCTCACCCCACCGGTCCCCCTCCTACAGCCAGCCCTTCTCTCTCGCGATCCGGACCGCTTCCGCCCTGTTCCGTACCGCCAGTTTCTGGATCGCCGTCGAGAGGTAGTTGCGTACCGTCCCCTGCGAAAGGTGCAGCGCTGCCGCCAGTTCCGCGTTGGTCGAGCCGTCGGCCGCCGCGCGGAGGACCTCGCGTTCGCGGTCGGTCAGGGGGTTGGCGCCCTCGGCCAGGGCCGCCGCCGCGAGCGTGGGGTCGATGACCCGTTCGCCGGCGAGGACCTTGCGGACCGCCTCGGCGAGCTGGGCGGCGGGGGCGTCCTTGACCAGGAACGCGTCGGCGCCCGCCTCCATCGCGCTGCGGAGGTAGCCGGGGCGGCCGAAGGTGGTGAGGACGACCAGTTTCACCGCCGGCAGCGCCTTGTGGAGCTGGGCCGCCGCCTCGATGCCCGTGCAGCCCGGCATCTCGATGTCGAGCAGGGCGACGTCGATGTCGTGCTGCCGGGCCGTCGGCAACACCTCGTCGCCGCGGGCGACCTGGGCCACGACCTCGATGTCGTCCTCCAGGCCGAGCAGGGCGGCCAGGGCCTCGCGGACCATCGACTGGTCCTCCGCGAGGAGGACCTTGATCGTGCTGCTCATGCCCCGGATCCTACGGCCATGCCGGAGCCGAGCGGGACCCGGGCGACCAGCCGGAAACCACGCTTCGCACGACCCGCCTCCAGCGTGCCGCCCGCCTTCTCCAACCGCTCGGTCAGCCCGGTGAGCCCGTTGCCGGGGCCCTTGCCGGAGCCGCCCGAACCGTTGTCCTCGACGGCGAGTTCGAGGACCGGGCCGTCCAGGGTCTGCCGGCGCAGCAGTTCCACCGTGCATACGCTCGCACCGCTGTGCCGTACGACGTTGGTGATCGCCTCCCGCAGCGCCCACGCGAGGGCCGCCTCGCCGTCCTCGGGCACGTCGGTGAGGTCGGGGTCGGCCGGGACCTCGGCGGTGACCGCGGCGGCGGTCAGGGCGACCTGGGCGCCCGCCAGTTCGGCGGCGAGCCGGGGCCGCCGGTAGCCGGTGACCGCCTCACGGACGTCCACCAGGGCCTGGCGGCTGACCTGTTCGATGTCGGAGACCTGCTGGGCCGCCTTGTCGGGGTGGTCGGGGAGCATCCGGCCGGCCAGCTCGCTCTTCAGGGTGATCAGGGAGAGCGAATGGCCCAGCAGGTCGTGCAGGTCACGCGCGAGGCGCAAGCGCTCCTCGTTGGCGGCCAGTTGGGCGACGGTGGCGCGGGCCTTGCGCAACTCGATGGTGGTGGCGACGAGTTGCCGGATGCCGGTCATGGAGAAGCCGACCAGCAGCACCACCAGGAACAGGCCCCACGCCTCGTCCATGTCGTGGACGTACCAGCCGGCCAGCACCATGGCGGCGGTGGTCAGCGGGATCGTCCAGTAGGCGATCCGCAGCGGGAAGGTCACCCCGCACATCACGGAGACGTACACGAACAGGCCGAACCAGGAGCCGCCGAGACTGAAGGCCAGCGTGACCGCGAGCGCCCCCTCCACGACGATCGCGGCGGTGACGATCCAGCCGCGGTAGGGCCGGCCCATGGAGCGGAAGACGATGGTCAGGTAGGTCCCTACGAAGGCCGTCAGGCCCGCCCAGCCGGCCGCCGTGGCCGCGGTGGTGTGATGGCCGGAGGCCAGGTCCTGTGCCGGGGAGGCCAGGAAGACCAGCCAGGGCAGGACCCACACCAGCTTGCGCATCGCCTCGCTCCGGGTGCGGGGCGGCCGGCCGATCCGCACCAGCCGGTCCGCCCGGGCTTCGTCCTCGGACCGCAGGTCTTCCGTCATCGTGCTCACGCCTTCAGCGTGTCCTTCCGGTACAGCCAGGCCGCGCCGCCGACGAAGAGGGCGAAGAAGACGACGAGGATGGCGATGTCCTGGGCGTGCGGGGCCCGGCTCTGCTCGATGGCCCGCCCGAGTGCAGCGTACGCGTGCGTGGGCAGCCACTTCGCGATGTCCTGGAGCCAGGTCGGGAAGGAGGAGGACGGCCACCACAGGCCGCCGAGGATCGACAGGCCGAAGTAGGTGATCATCGTGATCGGGCGGACCGCGTCCCCGGAGGCGAGGTAGCCGATGGCGACGCCGAGCGCGGCGAAGACCAGGCTGCCGGCCCAGATCGCGCCGGTCAGAGCGAACCACTGCCAGGCGTCCAGGCGTACGTGCTTGACCGAGGCGGCGACCAGGAAGACGACCACGATGGAGGGCAGGCTCACCACGGCGGCGCTGGCGGTCTTGGCGAGGACGTAGCCGCGCCCGGGCAGTGTGGTCAGCCGCAGCTGCCGTACCCAGCCGCTCTCCCGCTCCTTCGCGATGCGCTCGCTGTTGCCCATCAGGACGGCGGTGAGGGCGCCGAAGGAGGCCATGGAGACCATCACGTACGCGGCGACGGACAGTCCCGAGTTGTCGACGGTGTCGTTGGTGCCGCCCTGGCTCGCGACCAGCAGGAAGATGGTCGTGGGGTAGATCACCGAGAAGAACAGGAACTTGCGGTTGCGCAGGGCGCGGGCGAGCTCCAGCTTGATCAGGGCGTTCATGATCGGGTGGCCTCCTTGGCCTCTTCGGCCTCCGTGATGGCGACGAACGCCTGCTCCAGGCCGAGCCCGGCGACTTCGAGGTTGCGGGGGTAGAGACCCAGGCCGTAGAGGGCGTGGACGGTGGCGTCGGCGTCGGCGGACTGGATGCGGATCGTCTGGCCGGAGATGTCGACGGCCGTCAGGAAGGGCAGTGCCCGCAGCGGGGCCTCGTCGATCTCGCCCTCCAGGTCGAAGGAGATCCTTCTCGCCCCGGCCTTCGCCTTGATCTCCGCGGCCGTCCCGTCGGCGAGGAGCCGGCCGCGGTGCAGCACCAGCACCCGGTCCGCGATGGCGTCGGCCTCCTCCAGGTAGTGCGTGGCGAACAGGACGGTCCGCCCCTGGTCGGCCTGTTCGCGCATGGTGGCCCAGAACGCCTGGCGGGCGGAGACGTCCATGCCGGTGGTGGGCTCGTCCAGGACGATCAGGTCGCTGTCACCGGCGGTGGCGAGGGCGAAGCGGACGCGCTGGGACTGGCCGCCGGAGAGCTTGTTGACCTTTCGGTCGGCGATCTGCGAGACACCCGCGCGGGCGAGGACGTCGGTGACCTTGTACGGCTTGGGGTGCAGGTCGCAGGCGAGCTTGACCAGTTCCCGGACGGTGACCTCGTCCATCAGGCCGCCGCTCTGCAGCATCGCGCCCACGCGTCCGGCGACGATGGCCTCGCGCGGGCTCAGACCGAACACGCTCACCGCGCCGGTGTCGGCCTGCTTGAGGCCGAGCAGCAGGTCGAGCGTGGTCGACTTGCCCGCGCCGTTGGGCCCGAGCAGGGCCACGGTCTCCCCCGGGTGCAGCCGCAGCGAGAGCCCGTCGACGGCCCGCACGTTCCCGTAGGTCTTGCTCACTTGGTCGAACCCGACCACCACCGGGGTTCCGGTGGCCGTCGTCGCCGCTGTCGTTGTCATGCCTCCATGCTGGCGGCGGGCCCCTGGCCGGGGGCAGTGCCGACCGTCCGGAGAGCCGCATGACAGATGTCATGAGCAGCGCGTGACAAGCGCGAAGGGGCGCCCGGTGAGCACCGGGCGCCCCTTCGTCACCGGTCAGTTCGGGTTGGTGTCGATGACGCCGACCCGGTTGGTCTTGCTCAGCAGGGCCTGGCGCAGGGCGACGTAGACGTCCTGCGGGGTGACGGCCGTCTTCTCGCCGCTGGCGCGGGCGATCTTGACGCTGTCGAAGGTGTTGCCGTAGAGCCCCTTGAGCGCGTCCAGGTCGGGGCTGTCGACGAGCTTGCCGTCGACGACCTTGACCCGGAGGAACTTCCACAGGGAGTTCTGCGGGCTGAACTGCAGCTGGACGCCGGTGTCCGTCTTCACCGTGACGAACGCCGACATCGCCGGCTTCGCGAACGCCTTCATCTCGCGGTCGACCTCGGCGTTGGAGACGGACGGCTGCACGGTGGTCGTCGGCACGTTCACCGCCGAGGACGTGTCGGTCTCGACCATCGTCTCGTACGCCTGCTTGACCGCGTTCGTGGAGGCGGCCGCGTCGATGCCCTTGCCCGCCTTGCCGTAGACCGCGACGGCCTTGCCGGAGGTGAACTTGATCGTGCCCTCGGTGACCGAGCCGGAGCTGCCGCCGAGGCCCTTGAGGGCGGCCTGGAGCTTCTCCTCGTCGACCGGCATGTCGGGGGCGACGACCCGCTTCTGGCCGAACAGGGAGCCGATCACGGAGACGGGGTTGTAGTCGCTCTTGGCGGCCGCCTCCACCGTGGACTGCATGTCGAACTGCAGGCCCGCCTGGTCCGGCTGGAGGGACACCGTCTTGCCGTCGACCGACAGCTTCAGCGGCTTGTTCACCCGGTTGCCGAACGCCTCGTCGAGCTTCTTGACCGCGTCGTCGCGGGTGCCGCCGCCGATGTCGACGCCGAGCACGGTGGTGCCCTTGGGCACGTCGGAGTGGTTCATGAGCAGCCCGGCGCCGTAGACGCCGAGGCCTGCGACCACCACGACACCGCCGAGCAGCGGCAGCTTGCCGCGCTTCTTCTTGGCCTTCGCCTTGCCCTTGCCCTTGGCCGGGGGCGGCGAGACCGGCTCGGGCAGCTTCGGAGGCGTGTGCGGAAGCGGCCCGTCGGTGGGCGCGCCCGGCGCGAACGGGGAGTTGGCGCCCGGCGGCACGACCGGGATGCCGCTGGTTACGGTGTGTCCGGAGACGTTGTCCGCCGGGGTGCCGTAGCCGGGCATGCCCGGTTCGGGGGCGAACTTCTGCGGGGTGAGGATCGCGGTGTCGTCGCTCAGACCGCCGCCGGGCAGGCCGGGACCGCCGGGGGCGGTGCGGGCGCCGGGCCGGGCCTGGCCGGTACGGGCGCGAGGGCCACCGGGGCCACCGGGGCGAGCGGGGCCGCCGCCGGGGCCCGCGGGACCGCCCGGGGTGCCGAACGGCTCACCGCCGTTGAATGCCTCGCCGCCCGGGCCGCCCATTCCGCCCGGGCCGGCCGGGCCGCCAAAGGACTCTCCGCCGTTGACCGGCGGGACGAACGGGCCGTTCCCGGTGACCGGGCCGCCGGTGGGGCCCGCCGGGCCCTGCGGTCCGCCGGGGCCGCCGGGGCCGCCCGGCCCGTTGAAGCCGCTGGGGCCACCGGGACCGGCCGGACCGCCGCCCGGCGCGCCGGGACCGGCCTGGGCGCCGTTCTGCCCGCCGTTGTCGGAGAAGTACGGCAGGTCGTCGCGGCGGGCGTCGCCGCCGCCCTTGGCGCCGCCCCGGGAGCCGCCGAGGGGGCCCGCGGCGAGCGCCTCGGTCACGTCGAAGGAGCCGGTGCCGCCACCGTGCCCGGGGGCCACCGGGCCGCCGGTCGCGCCGGTGGGCAGCCCCGCGCCGTTGGTCGCGCCGGGCCGGGACGTGCCCGGCACGCTCATGGAGCCGACGACACCGCCGGGACGGCCGCCGCCCGGACGCGCACCGCCCTGGGTCGCCGGGCCGTTCGGTGCCGCGGCGGGGGAACCGCCGGGCGCTCCGCCGCCGTTGGTGGCACCGCCGCGCGGACCGCCCTTGGCCGGGCCGGACTTGCGCGGCGCGAACCAGTCGCTGGCCTTCTCCTCGGCGGCGGGAGCGGGCGCCGGTTCGGCGGCGGGCGGCTCGACGGTGCCGGTGGACATGGCGGCGCCCGTCGGCAGCGCGTGCGTGCCCGTCTCCTCGCTGGTGCCGCCCGTGCCGGCGGCACCGGAAGCGCCGCCGTCGACGTCCGCGACGGGAGTACGGACGACCACGGGCGGAATCGGCCGGGAGCCGGGGATGTTGATCCGGATCCGCGTCGTCAGCGTGGTCTCGGTCTTGCGCTCCTCCGGCTGAGCGGCCGAACGGGCCGCGTCCGTACCGTCGTCGGAAGCCATGGGGGTCCCGTACGGCGGCGTGCCCGAGGGGTATGCGGATCCTCCGCGCCCGTTGGGCCCGGAGGACGGAGTGTCAGTTTCACGACTCAAGGCAGGTTCTCCCGGTTGGCTCCACCGCCTGTGACGACCTTGCTGGGGCGGCTCGGCGGCGCGCACCACCATACTGGCCACTTCTGACGCTTATCCCATGACCGCTGGGGAAACCCACACCGGACTCCCACGGGCGCCCCACGGCGAAGTGGTAGGTCACTTGCCAAGTCGGGCATCGTCCGCCTGAGGTTGCCGCCCCAAACCTACTGTGGCGCAGATCACAGCCAGCGCCATGCCGCCGAGCAGGAAGAGGTACGAGCCGACTCCCGCGCCGAACAGGAAGTCGCCTTCCGGCCGACTGGCGGTGAGGAAGATGACGGCGACGACCCACCCGAACGCGGGGGCGACGGCCCCCGAGCGGCTCAGCATGGCCCGGGCCCCGCCGAGGAAGAGCCCGGCGGCGCCGGCCAGGGCGAGCAGCAGCCCGCCAGGGAACCAGCCGGCCTGGACGAGGGCCCCGGCGGCGCCGACCACGGCCCCGAGCACGACCAGCCCGAGGAGAGCCGCGACCCGACCGGCCGAGGGCGCCTGCAGAGGTTGCGCGAGTGTCGACCCGCGGCCACCGGAACTCATGACGCCTCCCCCAGGCCCGCGAACAGGTCGGTCTCGCGCGCGGCGCCGGGCTCGCCGCCCACCAACTCGTAGAACTCCGTGGTGAACACGGGCTGCGCGAGCTCGTTGGAGAGCGCGAAGTAACGGGCGCCGTGCGGTGCCACCTCGACCTGGGTGGCGTGGGCGGCCATCGCGGCGGCCTTTGCACCGGCGTACGCGGCGCCGTCGATCTCGGTGGTGACACGGCGGTCGTCGACCACGCCTGGTACGTCGTCGACGGCGGCGGACTTGCCGAAGGGCAGCCCCGGCAGGTCCTCCTGGAGCCGGGCGAAGGCGGCCTCGGCGACCGCACGCGGAACGCGGTTCCAGTAGACCTTGGGGATGCGGTGGCCGGCCTCGGCGGCCAGTTCGACGGCTCTCATCGCGACGCGGTGGGCCTGGATGTGGTCCGGGTGGCCGTACCCGCCGTTGTCGTCGTAGGTGACGAGGACGTGGGGGCGGGTCTCCAGGATCACCTCGGCCAGATGCCCGGCGGCCTCGTCGAGGTCGGCCTGCCAGAAGCAGTCGGGTGCGTCGTTGTCGGGCAGGCCCATCATTCCGGAGTCGCGGTAGCGGCCGGGGCCGCCGAGCAGCCGGAAGTCCTCGACACCGAGCTCGCGCATGGCGGTGGCGAGCTCGCCCAGCCGGTACTCGCCCAGGGCGGGGCCGGTGAGATGCCGCAGCTCGGGCGGGATGACCTCGCCGCCCTCGCCGAGGGTGCAGGTGACCAGCGTCACATGGGCGCCCTGGGCCGCGTAGTGGGCCATGGTGGCGCCGTTGTTGATCGACTCGTCGTCCGGGTGCGCGTGCACGAGCAACAGACGGCGCGCGAAGCGCGATGGGGGTCCCCCCGGCCGAAGGCTGGGGGCGGGCAGTTCCGTCATGTGCCCACCCTACGAAACGACACCGACAGTGCCGCGCAGCCCCGGTCGACCGGTGCGAAAAGCGATCGGGGTCAGAACTTGATGCTGCCGATCATGCTGGCGACGTTCGTCGTCAGATCGCTGATCGTCGGCGCGATGGTCGAGGAGGCGAGATAGAAACCGAGCAGCATGCAGACGACCGCATGACCGCCTTTCAGACCTGACTTCTTGATCAACAAGAAGACGATGATCGCCAGCAGCACCACCGCCGAAATCGAGAGTGCCACGGCGGCTCACCTCCAAAGATCCCAGGGACGCGGGGGGTTCGGACTATGGGGGTTGTAGATCAGGTTGTAGATCGGTACAGCAAATCCATGCGCATGCCAGCGGGTTCATACCCACTCAGCGGTAGTGATCATAACTATGCGTGCTCGCGCATCGCTCGGCGCACGGCCGCACAAGGGGGCGCATGGCCAATATGGTCGGGGGATGACGACCGAGGCTGTCTCATTCCCCCGCCGGCACGCCCGCACCCAGCGTTTCACGCTCGGCGCGCCGCGCGCGTTCACTGTGGCCCCCGACGGCTCCCGCGTGGCGTTTCTGCGCTCCGGCTCCGGCACGGACCGCGCCAACTCCCTCTGGATTCTCGACGTACCGAGTGGCGAGGAGCGCCTCGCGGCGGACCCGCGCACCCTGCTCGGCGGTGCCGACGAGCACCTCTCGCCCCAGGAGCGGGCCCGTCGCGAACGCAGCCGCGAGGGCGGCGCCGGCATCGTCGGCTACGCCACCGACACAGCCCTGGAGCTGGCGTCTTTCGCCTTGTCAGGGCGGCTTTTCACGGCCGAGCTCAGGGTCGGCACGGCACGCGAACTCCGAGTCCCCGGGCCGGTGATCGACCCGCGCCCGTCCCCCGACGGCCGTCATGTCGCGTACGTCGCGGAGGGCGCCCTGCGCGTGGTGGGCGCCGAGGGCGAGGGCGACCGGGCGCTCGCCGAGCCGGAGTCGGAACAGGTCACCTACGGATTGGCCGAGTTCATCGCGGCCGAGGAGATGGGGCGCTCGCGCGGCTTCTGGTGGTCGCCGCAGTCCGACCGGCTGCTCGTGGCGCGCGTGGACGACACGCCGGTACGGCGGTGGTGGATCGCCGACCCCGCCCACCCGGAGCGTGAGCCACATCATGTCGCCTACCCGGCGGCGGGCACCGAGAACGCGGACGTACGCCTGTTCGTCCACGGCCTGGACGGGGAGCGCACGGAGGTCTCCTGGGATCGGGCACGCTACCCGTACCTGGCACATGTGCACTGGTCAGAGGCGGGTGCACCACTGCTCCTCGTACAGGCGCGCGACCAGCGCAGCCAGCTGTTCCTGGCCGTGGACCCGGGGTCGGGGGCGACCCGGATGGTGCACGCCGACGAAGATCCAACATGGCTTGAACTGTTCGGTGGGGTGCCCTGCTGGAGCCCCTCGGGACAGCTGGTCCGGATCGCCGACGAGGGCGGTGCCCGGGTGCTCGCGGTGGGTGAACGGCCGCTCACGGGACCCCAGTTGCACATCCGGGCGGTTCTCGACGTGACCGCCGATGACGTGCTGGTTTCCGCGTCCGCCGGCGAGGAGTCGGAGTCCCCCGAGATCGGCGAGGTGCACGTCTACCGCGTGAACGAGCTCGGCGTGGAGCGCGTGTCGCAGGAGCCCGGCGTGCACACGGCGGTGCGCGCCGGGGGCGTGACCGTACTGGTCTCCGCCACCCTGGACAGTCCGGGCGCCCGGGTCCAGGTGCTGCGCGAGGGAAAGCACCTGGCGACTGTCACGTCATACGCCGAAGACCCCGGTTTGTCCCCGCGCGTGACGCTCACCGTGGGGGGCGCACGCCGAATTCCGTGCGCCGTGCTTATGCCACAGGACTACCGCGGGGACACTCCCCTTCCGGTTTTGCTCGACCCGTACGGGGGTCCGCACGGCCAGCGCGTGGTCGCCGCCCACAACGCCCACCTCACCTCGCAGTGGTTCGCCGACCAGGGCTTCGCGGTGATCGTCGCCGACGGGCGGGGCACGCCCGGCCACTCCCCGGCTTGGGAGAAGTCCATCAAGGACGACATCGCGGCGATCGTCCTCCAGGACCAGGTCGACGCGCTCCAGGCGCTCGCCGCCGACTTCCCCCTCGACCTGACCAAGGTGGCGATCCGCGGCTGGTCCTTCGGCGGCTACCTCGCCGCCCTCGCGGCCCTGCGCCGCCCGGACGTCTTCCACGCGGCGGTGGTGGGCGCCCCGGTGACCGACCTGCGCCTGTACGACACCCACTACCAGGAGCGCTACCTCGGCCACCCGGCCGAACAGCCGGAGGTCTACCGCCGCAACTCGGTGATCGACGACACCGGCCTGGTAGACGCGGCCGAACCCCACCGCCCGATGATGATCATCCACGGACTGGCGGACGACAACGTGGTGGTGGCCCACTCACTGCGCCTGTCCAGCGCCCTGCTGGCAGCGGGCCGCCCGCACGAGGTGCTCCCCCTGTCGGGCGTGACCCACATGACCCCACAGGAACAGGTGGCGGAGAACCTGCTGCTGCTCCAGCTGGACTTCCTCCGGCGCGCTCTCGGACTGGGCTGAGCGACAGCGCTCCACGGAGCACCGCAACCAATAATTGAGGAACCACGACGAAGCACCAGCCAGGTCCGCGAGAGCGGCGCCGGTTTAGGCGCAAAAAGGGGCAACGGGCCGGAGCGACATGGCGCGCTCCGGCCCGTTTACGGCACCCGCACGGCCGTACGCTGTTAAGCGTGCCGCGTCCGTATATCGAGACCGGGTCGGCGAAGTTGCCTGTGTGTTAACGCGATTGACCCCGGTTCATCCCGCTATGCACCCCCGTCGGCAAGATCGTCCGACGCCTACCCGGCCGGCTCCTCCGGCGGCACCACCTGCTTCTCCTCCGCGAAGTGACAGGCCGAGTCATGCGCCGCCGGCCCCGGCGCAAGCCGGAAGACCGCGGGCACCGCGAGCAACGGCACCTCCAGCGCGCACCGCTCCTGGGCCTTCCAGCACCGCGTGCGGAACCGGCACCCCGACGGAATGTTCGTCGGCGAGGGGACGTCCCCGCTCAGGATGATCCGCTCCCGGTGCTCCCGCGCCTCCGGGTCCGGTACCGGCACCGCGGAGAGCAGCGCCTGGGTGTAGGGGTGGGTCGGGTGGTCGTAGATCTCCTCGTCCTTGCCGATCTCCACGATCCGCCCGAGGTACATCACCCCGACCCGGTCCGAGATGTGCCGCACGATCGACAGGTCGTGGGCGATGAAGACGTACGACAGGTCGAAGTCGTTCTGGAGCCGGTCCAGCAGGTTGATCACCTGGGCCTGCACCGAGACGTCGAGCGCGGACACCGGTTCGTCGGCGACGATCACCTCGGGGCGCAGCGCCAGCCCCCGTGCGATGCCGATGCGCTGCCGCTGGCCGCCGGAGAACTGGTGCGGATACCGGTTGATGTACTCGGGGTTGAGCCCCACGACGTCCAGCAGCTCCTGGACCCGTCTGCGCCGGTCGCCCTTGGGAGCCGCCTCGGGGTGGATCTCGTACGGCTCCCCGATGATGTCGCCGACGGTCATCCGGGGGTTGAGGGAGGTGTACGGGTCCTGGAAGACCATCTGGATGTTGCGGCGGACCGCCCTGAGCGCACGGCCGCCCAGCCTGGTGATGTCCTCGCCCTTGTACTTGATCAACCCGGCCGTCGGCCGCTCAAGATTGACGAGCATCTTGGCAACTGTTGACTTGCCGCAGCCGGACTCCCCGACGATGCCGAGGGTCTCTCCTTTGTTGAGCGTGAAGTCAACACCGTCAACGGCCTTGACCGCACCGATCTGTTTCTTGATCAAGATGCCCTGGGTCAGGGGGTAGTGCTTGACCAGTCCACTCACTTCCAGGATCGGCTCAACCACCGGGTCAACCATTGAGGCACTCCCTCCAGAAGTGGCAGGCGCTGCCCCGGTGCCGGTCCACCTCGTACAGCGGTGGTTCGTCGGTGCGGCACACGTCCTGGGCCATGGGGCAACGCGGGTTGAAGGCGCAGCCGGGAGGGATGTTCATGAGGTTGGGCGGCAGGCCCTTGATGGCGTAGAGCTCCTGGCCCTTCTGGTCGAGGCGCGGGATGGAGTCGAGCAGTCCACGCGTGTACGGGTGCGCCGGCGCCTTGTAGATGTCGTGCACGGGCGCGGACTCGACGATCCGCCCCGCGTACATGACGGCGATCCGGTCGGCGACGTCCGCGACCACGCCCAGGTCGTGGGTGATCAGGATCAGCCCCATGCGGTACTCGCGCTGCAACTCGGCGAGCAGGTCCATGACCTGGGCCTGAACCGTCACGTCCAACGCCGTCGTCGGCTCGTCGGCGATGATGAGCGCCGGTTCCAGAGCCAGCGCCATGGCGATCATGATGCGCTGGCGCATGCCCCCGGAGAACTGGTGCGGATAGTCCCGCACCCGCTGGGCGGCGCCCGGGATCCGCACCCGGTCCATCAGCTCGACGGCCTTGGCCCGCGCGTCCTTCTTCGACATCCCGCGGTGCACGACGAACATCTCGGCGAGCTGGTCGCCCACGCTCAGCACCGGGTTCAGCGCCGACAACGCGTCCTGGAAGATCATCGCCATCTCGGCGCCCCGGATCTTCCGCCTCTCCTCTTCCTTCAGCTTCAGCAGGTCGCGCCCCCGGAAGAGGATCTCGCCGCCGCCGATCCGCCCGGGCGGCATGTCGAGGATCCCCATCACGGCCTGGGCGGTCACCGACTTGCCGGACCCCGACTCGCCCAGCACGGCCAGGGTCTCCCCCTCGCCCACGGCGTACGAGACGCCGTTGACCGCCTTCGCGATCCCGTCGCGCGTCCGGAACTCCACGTGCAGGTCGCGCACTTCGAGCAGCACGGCGGCGCTCACCTCAGCTTCGGGTCGAGGGCGTCGCGCACCGCGTCGCCGAGCATGATGAAGGCCAGGACGGTGAGCGCGAGCGCCCCGGAGGGCCACAGCAGCGCGTGCGGGGCGTTGCGGATGTAGGGCGAGGCGGCGGAGATGTCGATGCCCCAGGAGACGCTGGGCGGCTTCAGGCCCACGCCGAGGTACGACAGGGTCGCCTCCAGCGCGATGTACGTACCGAGCGCGATGGTCGCGACGACGATCACGGGCGCCACCGCGTTGGGCGCGATGTGCCGCAGCAGGATGCGGGAGTTGGAGGCGCCGAGGGCGCGGGCGGCCTGGACGTAGTCGTTCTGCTTGGCGGTGATCACCGAGCCGCGGGCGATCCGGGAGATCTGCGGCCAGCCGAGCAGCACCATGAACCCGATGACCGGCCAGACCGTATTGCTCGTCACCACCGAGAGGAGGACGAGACCGCCGAGGACGACCGGGATCGCGAAGAAGACGTCGGTGATCCGGGAGAGCACCGAGTCCCAGAACCCGCCGAAGAACCCGGCGAGCCCGCCGAGGACCGACCCGAGCAGCGCGACCCCGAGGGTGGCACAGACGCCCACCGTGACGGACGTACGGGCCCCGTAGACGGTCCGCGTGTAGACGTTGCAGCCCTGTCCGTCGTAACCGAAGGGAGCGCCCGGCTGGGAGCCTTCCTGGGCCTTGGCCAGGTCGCACTTGAGGGGGCTGCCGGAGGCGATCAGGGACGGCCACAGGGAGATGACGACGAGGAAGAGGATGACGAGGGCGGAGACGAGGAAGACGGGGTTGCGGCGCAGGTCCCGCCAGGCGTCGGACCAGAGCGAGCGCGGCTTGGCCGCCGGCCCCGTGCCCAGCGGTCCGCCCGGTGCCCGTCCGCCGGAGGCGGCTGACGGATACTGCTCCAGCGTCTGCGCCTCGCTCGCCGCCAGGTCCATCGCCCCGCCCGCCCCGGTCCCCGCGATCGCCCGGTCGGGCTCGAACGGCTGCTCAGGCATAGCGGATCCTCGGGTCGAGTACGGCGTAGAGCAGGTCCACCAGGAGGTTGGCCACCAGGAAGACCAGGACCAGCACGGTCACGAAGCCCACCACCGTCTGCGTGTTCTGTCGCAGGATCCCCTGGTAGAGCTGGTAGCCGACGCCGTGGATGTTGAAGATCCGCTCGGTGACGATCGCGCCGCCCATGAGCGCGCCGATGTCGGTGCCGATGAAGGTGACGACGGGGATGAGGGAGTTGCGCAGCAGGTGCCGGGTGATGACCCGGCTGCGGGGCAGGCCTTTGGCAATGGCCGTACGGACGTAGTCGCTCCGTTTGTTCTCGGCGATGGAGGTGCGGGTCAGCCGGGTGACGTAGGCGAGCGACACGGAGGCGAGCACCAGCCCCGGCACGATCAGCTCGCCGAAGGTGGCGTCCGGGGAGACGGAGGGTTTGATCCAGCCCCATTCCACGCCCAGGAGCAGCTGGAGCAGCAGGCCGGTCACGAAGGTCGGTACGGAGATGACGACCAGGGTGGCCAGCAGCACCCCCGTATCGACGGGCCGCCCGCGCCGCAGTCCGGTCACCACCCCCAGCGTGATGCCGATGACGATCTCGAAGAGGATCGCCACGACGGTCAGCCGGATGGTGACGGGGAACGCGGTGGACATCAGCTCGGTGACCGGCTGCCCGTTGAACGCCGTACCGAAGTCCCCGGTGAAGACGTTCCCCATATACGTGAGGTATTGCTGCCACACCGGCTTGTCGAGTCCGAACTCCTTCTTCAGCTGGGCGGCGGTCGCCGGATCGCAGGCCCGCTCACCGCACAGGCCGGCGATCGGGTCGCCCATCACGTTGACCATGAGGAAGATCAGCAGCGTGGCCCCGACGAACACCGGGATCATCTGGAGCAGCCGCCGGACGACATAGCGCCCCATGCCGGTTCAGCTGACCTTGATCTCGTTGTAGACGGGGACGCTGAACGGGTTGAGGGCCACGTTCGACAGCCGCTCGGAGTAGCCGGCGCTGCCGTTCTGGTACCAGAGCGGAATGGCGGCCATGTTGTCGCGGACGACCCCTTCGGCCTGCTGGAAGGTGGACACGGCCTTGGCGGTGTCGGTCTGGGCGTTCGCCTGGTCGACGAGTTTGTCGAAGTCCTTGTCGGACCACTTGCCGTCGTTGGAGGAGGCGTTCGTGTAGTAGAGCGGCTGGAGGAAGTTCTGGATGAGCGGGTAGTCCATCTGCCAGCCCGCGCGGAACGGTCCGGTCATCTTGTGCTGCCCGATCTGGTTCCGGAAGTCGGCGAAAGTACCGATCGGATTCCCTACACACGCCTTGTCGTTGCCGAGCGCGTTGTTGATGGAGTTGCACACGGCGTCCACCCACATCCTGTGCGAGCCGGTGTCGGCGTTGTATGTGATCTTGAGCTGTCCGCCGGGCAGTCCCCCGCCCTCCTGGATGAGCTTCTTGGCCTGGGCGGGGTCGTAGTCGCAGGCGCTCCCGCACAGCCCCTCCTTGAAGCCGCCCGCCGTGCCCAGCACCGGCGAGGTCCAGTCGGTGGCCGGGGTGCGGGTGTTCTGGAAGATGGTGTCGGTGATCTGCTTCCGGTTGATGGCCATGGAGAGGCCGGTGCGGACCTTCTCAGAGCCGCTCTTGTTCCAGGCGCTGTCGTAATAGGGGAAGGCGAGCGTCTGGATGATGCCGGCCGGGGTGTTGATGTAGCGGTCACCGAGGTCGTTCTTGACGTTCTTGAGCTGCGAGGCGGGAACGTCGTCGACGAGGTCGAGGTTTCCGGCGATGAGGTCGGTGTAGGCGGTGTCGCTGTCCGTGTAGACCTTGAGGGTCACCCCGGCGTTCTGCGCCTTGTCGGCACCGGGATAGCCGTCCCACTTCTTCAGGGCCATCTGCGAGCCCTTGGTGTACGACTCGATGCGGTACGGCCCGTCGCCGACCGGTTGCTTCAGCCAGCCGGCGTGGTCGGTGAAGAAGGACTGCGGCAGCGGGGCGAAGGCCGCGTAGCCGAGGGTGTCGGGGAAGCTGGAGAACTTCTGGTTGAGCGCGACGGTGAAGGTGCTGTCGTCGACGACCTTCAGACCGGAGAGCGTGTCGGCGCTCTGCGAGCCGCTGTCCGGGTGGACCTTGTCGTAGCCCTGGATGTAGCCGAAGAAGTAGGCGTTCTTCTGGTTGTTCTTGAGGCTCGCTCCGTAGTTCCAGGCGTCGACGAACGACTTGGCGGTCACCTTCTCGCCGTTGGAGAAGGTCCAGCCGTCCTTGAGCGTGATCGTGAAGTTCTGCGAGTCGCTCGTGTCGATCTTCTGGGCGAGCATGTCCGTGGCCTTGCCGGTCTTCGGGTCGTACTTCTTCAGACCCCGGAAGATCATGTCGAGGACCTTGCCGCCCTGGACCTCGTTGGTGTTGGACGGCTCCAGGGGGTTCTGCGGGTCGCCCCAGGAAGAGCTGAGCACGCCGCTCTCGCCTCCGCCGCCCCCGCCACTGCCGCCGCCCCCGCAGGCCGTGGCGGCGAGCGCCACCACCACCGCACAGGCCGCCCCTCGGGCGTGCGTGGCTGAACGCATGGCGTGCCTCCTCCGTGAAAGGTGATCCGTCGAGATCCGTTGATCCGTCCAGATCCGTTGATCCGTCGGGATCGCCCGGTCCGTCGGGATCGCTTGATCCGTGGATGATCCGCTATCGGTCAATATCGACCCAACAGCCCGATATCACCCACCCACCACCCCGAACGGAGGCCCCCCGAGGACCCCATGCCGACCTTTAGGGGGACACGTCACCCGATTGCAGACGCCCCTCCGGGACCCTCTTGAGGATCTTGTGGGGGCGATGCAATGGATCTCCGCGCAACGATGCCGAAACGTTGGATTGCGACCCGGCGATGTACGCATTTCGGCACCCAGGCGTCCGCATAACGAACTCCTTGCCCGTTTAGCGCAGTTCGCCCGAACTAAAGCACGGTGCGATTACGAGGCGCTACCCGCGTAGCTACGGAATAGTCAAGCCCAGGCAAAGACAGTAAAGAGAAACCCAAGCCAACCGAGAATTTATTGACCTTGAATGAATTACGTTGAAAAAGTCCGGCGTAGCCCGTAGGGGAGTGTGCCCTGCGGAGTCATCAGACCCTCCCTTGGGCCAGGAGCACCATGACCCCCCCAACTCCATCCGCGGGCCCGCTCGAGGTGACCGCCGAGAGCGCCGAGAAGTCGATCACTTCTCCCGACTCGAAGGCCGGCGAGAGCAGGTCCCCGGGACAGCTCGCGTGGCGCCGCTTCAAACGCGACCGTACGGGCGTCATATCGGCAATCATCGTGATCTTCTTCTTCGCGATCGCGCTGGCCGCGCCGTTGATCTCCAAGCTGTACGGGAAGGATCCGTACACGACGTACGCGAGCCAGGACCCGAGCCTGCTGGACCCCTTCTCGTACCCGGCGGGCGCGAACGGTGGCATGAGCTCGCAGTTCTGGTTCGGCATCGAGCCGCAGCTGGGCCGTGACGTCTTCACCTTCCTGATCTACGGCATCCGGACCTCGTTGGGCATCGCCCTGGCCGCCACCCTGATCACCACCGTCGTCGGCGTCGTGGTCGGCGTGACCGCGGGCTACGTGGGCGGCAAGACGGACTACATCGTCGGCCGGATCATCGACATCGTGCTGTCGATCCCCTCGACGCTGTTCATCATCGCCTTCATGCCGGTGGTGTTCGGGCTGTTCGTCGCCGCCGACGACAACATCCCGACCTGGCTGCGGGCCACCACGCTCATCATCATGATGTCCTTCTTCGGCTGGGCGTCGATCGCCCGTCTGCTGCGCGGCCAGGTACTCGGCCTGCGCGAGCGGGAGTTCGTCGAGGCCGCCAAGGTGACCGGGGCGTCACCGGCGCGCATCGTGTTCAAGGAACTCCTTCCCAACCTGTGGACCCCGATCCTCATCCAGTCCACGCTCATGCTCCCGGCCTACGTGACCGCGGAGGCGGGCTTCGCCTTCCTCGGTGTCGGCATGATCGACCCGACCCCCGACTGGGGTGTCATGATCCAGCGGGGCGCCCAGTTCTACACCCAGGACTTCACCTTCATGCTCTTCCCGGGCCTGGCCATGGTGATCTTCGTCCTGGCGTTCAACCTGCTCGGCGACTCGGCGCGCGACGCGCTCGACCCGAAGTCCAAGCGCTGACCCATCTCTCATCTGCCGGTCCGGTCAAAGTAGTCCGGCTGGTCCCGTCCCACCCATAAGGCAGGGTTACTGTGTCTTTTTCCCGTAGAAACTTCATGATCGCCACTGGCGTGGTGGCCGCATCGAGCACGGTGCTGACCGCGTGTGGCGGCGGCGGCAACAAGTCGGCGACCAACAAGGTCCCCTCGGTCAGCAAGGCCAAGCAGAGCAAGATCGCGGTCGGCACGAAGGCCGACTCGACGGGCCCTGCCCCCGAGGTCACCGGCGCGGTCAAGGGCGGGACGATCTACGGGCTCGACCAGTTCGACATGGACCACCTGGACCCGGCGCAGATCTACGTCTCCACCGAGATCCTCATCACCACGCCGATCATGCGTGGCCTGACCGGCTACAAGCTCGACTCCAAGGGCGGCGCCACCCTGGTCGGCGACGTGGCCACGGACGCGGGCACGGCCAAGGACGGCGGCAAGACCTGGTCGTTCACGATCAAGGACGGCGTCAAGTGGGAGGACGGCTCCGACCTCTCCATGGACGACGTCCGCCACACCTTCGAGCGCCTCTTCGCCTCCTTCGTCACCGAGGGCCCGCGCTACGTCCAGCAGTTCCTGGTCGGCGGCGACAAGTACAAGGGCCCCTACGAGGGCAAGCACCTCGACTCCATCGAGATCGACGGCAAGACCATCACCTTCCGCCTCAACCAGGCCCGCGGTGACTTCAACTTCACGCTCGCCGAGCGCGCGTACTCCTTCGTGAAGAAGTCGAAGGACACCAAGGAGAAGTACGACAAGCAGCCGTTCTCCTGCGGCCCGTACAAGATCTCCGCCCGCGACGTCGGCAAGTCCCTGACGTACACCCGCAACGAGCACTGGGACGCGGCGACGGACCCGATCCGCAACGCCTACCCGGACAAGTACCTCTTCCAGTTCGGCTTCGAACTGCTGGCCTCGACCGACCGCTACATAGCGGACAAGGGCAACGACCAGTACACGATGTCGATCTTCAACGAGGTCGCCCCCGAGCGCATCGCCACGGTCCTCACCAACGCGAAGCTCAAGGAACAGGTGCTCACCGCGGTCGACACGGTCACCTACTACTGGCCGATCAACACCACCCGGATCACGGACGTCAAGGTCCGCCAGGCCATCAACTACGCCTGGCCGAACCAGCAGCTGCAGACCATCCGCGGCGGCGCGTCCACCAGCGAGATCGCCACCACGATCTTCTCCCCGGTGACGCCCGGTTACACGGAATTCGACCTCTACGGCAAGAAGACGAAGCCCGGCGGCGACCCGGTCAAGGCCAAGGCCCTCCTCAAGGAGGCCGGCAAGCTCGGGCAGAAGCTGGTCATCGCCTACCAGACGTCCGACAACGCGGTGAAGCAGGCCGTCGCGATCAAGAACGCGCTGGAGGCCGCCGGCTTCACGGTCGTCAACAAGCAGATCGACAAGTCGACCTTCTACACCCAGATCGGCAAGATCGACAACCAGTACGACCTGTTCGCGGCCGGCTGGAGCCCGGACTGGCCGGGCGGCTACTCGGTCTTCTACCCCTGCTGGGACGGCGACAACATCGGTGACGGCCGCAGCAACTACGCCCAGCTGAAGAACGCCAGCGTCGACAAGGCCATCGCGGCGGCCTCCCTGATCACCGACGCGGACGAGGCCAACAAGGCCTGGGGCGCCATCGACAAGCAGGTCATGGAGCTCGCGGCCTGTGTCCCGGACTACCACGCCATCCGCAACTGGATGCACGGTTCGAAGGTCGGCGGCTTCGTCTACGACGCCGGAAACACCGGTATCGCGCTCACGAGGCTCTACGCCAAGGCGTAGGCGCCACACGGCATCAGGGGCGGCCCCACCCGGGCCGCCCCCCACCGGCTCCACACCCCTCACGCCCCGGCAACGGCGCCCCGTCCGGAAAGTCCTGACCCCATGTTCCGCTTCCTTGTCCGCCGTACGATCGGCGCGCTGGTCATTCTGCTGATCATCAGCGCCATCACGTTCTGGCTCTTCTACGCCGTCCCGCGTGACCCGGCCATGATGTCCTGCGGCAAGAACTGCACGCCGGCCTCGCTGGCGCAGATCCGGCACAACCTGGGCATCGACCATCCGATACCGGTCCAGTACTGGTACTGGCTCAAGGGCATCTTCGTCGGGCGTGACTACAGCGGCTTCGGGCACTGCAACGCGCCGTGCCTCGGCTACTCCTTCGCCAACAACGAGCCCGTCTTCGGCACGATCATGGACCGGCTGCCGCTGACCCTCTCGCTCGCCTTCGGCTCGGCCGTCATCTTCCTGACCTTCGGTGTCGGCACCGGCATGATCGCGGCGCTCAAGCAGGGCAAGTTCCTGGACAAGCTCGCGACCTCGACCTCGCTGCTCGGCTCCTCGCTGCAGATCTACTTCGTCGGCTACATCGCGCTGTACTTCCTGACCTTCAAGACGGGCATCCTCGACCAGCCCTCGTACACGCCGCTGACCGACAACCCCGTCTCGTGGTTCTCCGGCCTGCTGCTGCCCTGGATCGTGCTGTCGATCATCTTCACCGCCAACTACACCCGTATGGCCCGCTCCCAGCTTGTCGAGCAGCTCAGTGAGGACTACGTCCGCACCGCCCGCGCCAAGGGGCTCTCACGTGCGAACGTGTTCCTGCGCTTCGCCTGGCGCGGTGCGATGGGCCCGATCGTCACCGTGTTCGGCATCGACCTGGGCACGCTGATCGGCGGCGCGATCATCACCGAGCAGGTCTTCAGCCTCCAGGGCATCGGCCGCCTCGCGGTGACCTCCGTCAACCAGAGCGACCTGCCGATGCTGCTCGGCGTCACGGTGCTGTCCGCGGCCGCGATCGTGTTCTTCAACATCATCGTCGACGCCGCCTACGCCTTCATCGACCCGCGGATCCGGCTCGCCTGACCTCCGCCCCTAACCCCTACCCCCCGCATCACCCCCAGGAGCGTCCCCGTGACGAGCACCGATCAGCAGCCGTTCCTCTCTGTCAAGGACCTCAAAGTCCACTTCTCCACCGAGGACGGCATCGTCAAGGCCGTCGACGGGCTCTCCTTCGACCTCGCCAAGGGCCAGACGCTCGGCATCGTCGGCGAGTCGGGCTCCGGCAAGTCCGTCACCAACCTGACGATCCTGGGCCTCCACGACCGCGACCGTACGGCGATCGACGGCGAGATCCTGCTCGACGGCAAGGAGCTGCTCACGGCCTCCGAGCGGGAGCTGGAGAAGCTGCGCGGCAACAAGATGTCGATGATCTTCCAGGACGCGCTGGCCTCGCTGTCGCCGTACCACACCATCGGCACGCAGATCTCCGAGGTGTACCGCAAGCACACCGGCGCCTCCAAGAAGGAGTCGCGGGAGCGGGCGATCGAGATGCTGAAGCGTGTCGGCATCCCGCAGCCGGACGTCCGGGTGGACGACTACCCGCACCAGTTCTCCGGCGGTATGCGCCAGCGCGCGATGATCGCCATGGCCCTGGTCTGCGACCCCGAACTCCTGATCGCCGACGAGCCCACCACGGCGCTCGACGTAACGGTCCAGGCCCAGATCATGGACCTCCTCAAGGACCTCCAGCAGGAGTTCGGCACCGCGATCGTCTTCATCACCCACGACCTCGGTGTCATCGCCGACATCGCGGACGACGTGCTGGTGATGTACGGCGGCCGGTGCGTGGAGCGCGGCACCAAGAAGGAGGTCCTGGGCTCTCCGCAGCACCCGTACACCCTCGGTCTGCTCAACTCCATGCCGAGCCTGGACGGACCGGTCGACGTTCCGTTGTCCCCGATCCCCGGCTCGCCGCCGTCGCTGCTCAACCCGCCCACCGGCTGCCGTTTCCACCCGCGCTGCGCGTTCGCGGACAAGGTCCCGGGCGGAAGGTGCTCCAGCGAGAGTCCGGTCCTCGAACTGATCGAGGGACGCGGCTCCGCCTGCCACCTGGAACTGGGCCGGCGCGAGGAACTCTTCGCCGACTACGCGGCCACCGCCGGCCACAACTGACGGACACGAGACGGGACTTCACGACCATGAGCAACACCAACCCCCTCCTGGACGTCTCCGGGCTGACCAAGCACTTCCCGATCAAGGGCGGTTTCCCGATCAGGCGGACCGTCGGCGCGGTGCAGGCGGTGGACGGCCTCGACTTCCAGGTCGCCGAGGGCGAGAGCCTGGGCCTGGTCGGTGAGTCCGGCTGCGGCAAGTCGACGACCGGCCGCCTGATCACCCGTCTGCTGGAGCCGACGGGCGGCAAGATCTCCTACCGCGGCCAGGACATCACGCACGCCAACCGTCGGCAGCTGGCGCCGATCCGCTCCGAGATCCAGATGATCTTCCAGGACCCGTACGCCTCGTTGAACCCGCGGCAGACGGTCGGCAAGATCGTCGCGGGCCCGATGGAGATCAACGACATCAACCCGGCCGGCGGCCGCGAGAAGCGCGTCCGTGAGCTGCTGGAGATCGTCGGCCTGAACCCGGAGCACTTCAACCGCTTCCCGCACGAGTTCTCCGGCGGCCAGCGCCAGCGCATCGGGGTGGCCCGCGCCCTGGCCCTGGAGCCGAAGCTGATCGTCGCCGACGAACCGGTCTCGGCCCTGGACGTCTCCATCCAGGCCCAGGTCGTGAACCTGCTCCAGAAGGTCCAGAAGGAACTGGGCATCGCGTTCGTCTTCATCGCCCACGACCTGGCGATCGTGCGGCACTTCTCACAGCGCGTCGCGGTGATGTACCTCGGTAAGATCGTCGAGATCGCCGACCGCGACGACCTGTACGACAACCCGCGCCACCCCTACACGCGGGCCCTGCTGTCCGCCGTGCCCGAGGCAACGGTGGAGGAGGCACCGCGCGAGCGGATCCGCCTGGTCGGAGACGTGCCGTCGCCGATCAACCCGCCGTCCGGCTGCCGCTTCCGCACCCGTTGCTGGAAGGCGACGGAGAAGTGCGCGACGGAGGCCCCGCCGCTGGTCCAGGCCGATGGCAACAAGCCCGGCCACCTCACCGCCTGCCACTACCCCGAGGTGCGGGACACGGTTCCCGCCCCGCGCCTCTCCAAGGACCCCGAGGCAGCGGCCTGACACACCCCTTTTTCCGTCAGCCGCCGCCTGCGGAACGGACTTTCACCGGCCCATTGACCCGAGCCCTGAACGTCCGCTCCAGGGGAGCAAGGGCCCGCACCTCCCCAGGTGCGGGCCCTTCTCATGGCCGCTCGGCGCCGTCAGGAAGCGGTACCGGCTTCGAGGAGCTCGGGCCGGGCCGCACCCGGCGCAGCCCGCAGCGACCGCACCCCGGGAGACAGGAGCGCGGCGAGAGTGGCCGCGACGATGAGGACGGCGCAGGCGATCAGCATCCGGTCGGTGCCGAAGGCGTCGGCGGCGGGTCCTGCCAGCGCGAGGCCGAGTGGAGCGAGGGTGAGCGAGCCGAACCAGTCGTAGGAGCTGACCCGGGACAGAGCTTCCTCGGGGACTTCGCGCTGCATGGTGGTGGCCCACAGCACGCCGAAGAAGTCCAGGCTGACGCCGGCGGTGAAGGCGCCCGCAGCGACAGCCCACAGCGGTGCTCCGGCCCCGAGGAGGGCCGGCGGCAGGGCGGCCGGGAGGGTGAACAGGACCGCCGCCAGGATCGGCCGGGTGACGCGCGCACGGGCCGCGATCCCGGCGCCCGCCACGGCCCCCAGCGCCTGGGCGGCCACCACCAGCGACCATGCGCGGGCCCCGCCGAAGTGAGCACGCGCGGCCAGCGGACCGAGGACCCCGGCGTTGGCGTTCATGGCGGCCACCACCAGGGAGAACTGGACGACGACCACCCACAGCCACTGCCTGGAGGCGAACTCGTGCCAGCCCTCGCGCAGGTCCGCCCAGCCCGACGCGGACTTCCGCTGCCGTCGCGGCAGCCGCAGGGAGGCGGTGAGTGCGGCGCTGACCACGAAAGAAAGGCCGTTGATGGCCAGCGCCCAGCCCGCGCCGACCCATGCGACGGTCACGCCCGACAGGGCCAGCCCCAGCAGGAGGGAGGTGTTGGTGCCGACCCGCAACAGACCGTTGGCTCGCTGGAGGGCCTCGGACGGCACCAGCCTCGGGATGACCCCGTCCATCGCGGGCGAGAAGAGAGCGGTCGCGGTGCCCGCGGTGACGGCGAGCGCGCAGAGGGCGGCGACGGGGGCATGGTCACTGAGCACCATGGCGGCGAGTCCGCCGTAGGACAGGGCGCCGAGCACGTCCGCCACGGCCATCAGCGCGGAGCGGGAGACCCGGTCCGCGATCACTCCGCCCACCAGGACGAGCGCGAGCTGCGGGACCGCCTGGCAGGCGACGACGAGCGAGAGGTCGCCCGGGGTCGCGCCGGGCAGCGAGAGCACCGCGAAGGCCAGCGCGATGCGGGCGAACCCGTTGCCGAGGACGGAGATGATCCGGGCGCACGCGAGGCGCACGAAACCGGTGTTGCGCAGCAGGGAAGGGGGGTGCTCAGCGGCAGACATGGACGGGCACCTTACGCCCTTGCGGCCTCGGGCCGGTCACCGTCACGCGCTCTTCCCGCCACGTACGGATCGCGGGTCGGGCTCCCCCGACCCGCGCCCGAGCCCCGCCGTTCAGGACTCGACGAACAACTCCGCAGCATCCGTGACGTGCACCGCCCGCTGCGCCCAGATTTCGAGCTGGTCCAGATCGGCGCAGGCGTCCACCCGCTTGCGCACGGAGTCGCTCACCGCGATCCCCCGCCACTCCAGAACACGCAACACCATCTCGGCACGCTCCTGAACACGCCCCTCCTCGCGGCCTTCCTCCCGCACCTGCTCCGCCAGCGGGTGCCGCCAGAAGTACTGCATCGCCGTCATCAGGTCCCTCCACATCTGCTTCGCCTGGGGATCGACCAGGCACGAGTCGACGAACTGCACGAAGACCGCGGCACTGTCGCGGTCGATGGTCTTCAAGGCGGCTGCCAGCGACTCCAGTATGGCCGCAGCGTTCCGCCCCCGCCCGTGTGTCATGGCCGAAAGCACCGCAAGAGGTACGTCCCGTACCGCCTCCCGCTCATCCGCGATCACCGGCACGTTCTCCGGCCCCAGCACCAGCGGCCGCACCGTCAATGACTCCCACCCCCGCAAGCCGAGCTGGATCGGCTGCGCCGCCCACTTCGCCGTCGCGGCGCTCTGCGTGATCACGATGAGCACCGGCTCCCACCGGTACTTCTCATACAAGTACGACAGGTAGTACGGCCAGCTCCCCCGCTTACGGCCGTCCACCTCCCCCTGCGACTCGACAACCAGGAGGTACGTCCCCTCGTCCGTCTCCGCCCGCAGCAACGTGTCCACCCGACGCTCGACCGGCTCGATCTCCGTCAGATCCACGTTCATCGCCGCGAACTCCCGCGTCTCCGGAAACGGCACCCCCAGAACCCGCTGCAACGCATGCGTCAACAACCCCGGATCCTTCTGGAAGATCCGGTGCAACGCCTCATGCGACGACCCCACCATCACGCCACCCCCAACTCACACCACACGAACTTGCCCCGCTCCCCGAACCGGGCGGACGGCTGCCAGCCCCAGCAGTCGGCACACGCGACCACCAGCCCCAACCCCCGCCCCGCCTCTTCGAGCTCCGTCACCGCCTTCAACGACCCCGGCGGCTCCGGAGGCACGGGATCCGCATCCCACGCCCCGATCCACACCACCCCCTCCGGGGAACGCCGCACCCTCAGCGCCGCCGGCCCCTTCGTATGCCGCACCGCATTGGAAACCAGTTCGGCGGCAAGCAACTCGGCCGTGTCCGCGAGGCCGTTCAATCCGTGCATCGTCAGGATCAGGCGCAGGGTGCGACGGCAGATGGTGACCGCTCTCAGGTCGTTGGGAACGTAGAGCGTGTAGTCCCAGGACTCGGGCATGCGTCATCAACTCCGGTCGAATGAAGGGGATTTCACGCGCGGTGGCATCGCCGCACGACAGAGGCGCGGTGCACTTTCACAGCGTGTCCGTTACGTCACCGACGGTAGAGTCACAATTTGGGACGGCGCAAGTCGCCGCCGTAATCTTCCCCTCGAACGAGGTTCTGCTTCACGGCGGTTCCTGGCGAGGAGGAAGACATGACGCGCAGGAAACAGCCCACCGCACGCCAGGCGCGTCTGGGTTCCGAGCTGCGCAAACTCCGTGAGGGCGCAGGACTCAAGGGATTGGAGGCCGCCGCACTGCTGGGGACGGACTCGGCGCAGATCAGCCAGATCGAGTTCGGTACGGCAGGCGTGAGCGAGGACCGGGTGCGGAGACTCGCCGCCCATTACTCCTGCATGGATGTGGAGTTGGTCGAGGCGTTGGTGGTGATGGCGACGGACCGGACCCGGGGGTGGTGGGAGAAGTACCGGGGCCTGCTGCCGACGTCCTTCCTGGATCTCGCCGAGCTGGAATACCACTCCTCGTACCGGCTCGACGTGGAGTTCCTGCACATTCCCGGCCTGTTCCAGACGGAGGACTACGCCCGCGCCGTCTTCTCCTACCGGGTGCCCGAACTCCCGGCGAGCGATCTCGAGCTGCGCGTCCGCCACCGCATGGAACGGAAGGCGGTCCTGGAGGAGCCGGCCCGCGTTCCCTACGAGGCCGTGATCCACGAGGCAGCCCTGCACATCAGGGTGTGCGACCGGGTCGCCACACGTGTTCAGCTCGGCCGTCTCCTGGAGTTCTCCGAGGCAGAGCACATCACCGTCCGGGTCATCCCGTTCGACCTGGACGGCTTCGCCGGAGCGACGAACGCCATGATGTACGCGGGTGGTGCGGTGCCCAAACTGGACACGGCGGTGCGCGATGCACCGCAGGGCGCGGGGTTCATCGACTCCGAGGCCCAACTCGGCGCATTTCGAACGCTCTTCCGTAAGGTGGAGTCCGCGTCCCTCGGCCCCGAGCGGTCGCGCGATTTCATCCACAACCTGACGAAAGAGCTGTGAGGCACACCGTGACCCCTGACAACTGGCGCAGGTCGTCCTACTCGGGAAGCGGCGACGGCAACAACTGCGTCGAGGTAGCACCCCGCCCCACCCACATGTCCGTCCGCGACTCCAAAGCCCCCACCAGAGCCACCCTCACCTTCCACCCTCACGCCTTCGCCGCCTTCCTCGGCGCCCTGCAAGCCGCTCATCCCCGAGTCACCAGCTCCACCTCGAAGCCGTCCTCGTTCTCCAGGTACGCCGCGTAGTGGTCCGGCCCGCCGGCGAACGGATGGCGGTCCGGGAACAGCAACGTCCACCCGTGTGCCGGAGCGGCTTCCGTGAGCGCGTCGACCGTCGCCCGGTCCGGTGCGTGGAACGCCAGGTGGTTGAGGCCCGGTCGCATGCGGTCGTGCCCGGCGTCGCCGCCCCGCATCGCCGGTGATCGCTCGACCACCACATATGTCTCCCCCAGCCGCCAGCTCCGCCCGTCCGGCCAGTTCTGGTACGGCGTCCAACCCAGGCTTCCCAGCAGCCAGCCCCAGGACCCCGTCGCCCGGTCCAGGTCCGGCACCCACAGCTCTACGTGATGAAGCACCCTCGGTCCAGAGAAAGTTGATAGAAGTTCAAGAAGAAGGCCGTTCCTGACCCTGTGTTCAACATCATGTGGCACACTGCCGCGGTGGTCGATCATTCGTACGCGGATCTCTCGCTCGCCGCGCTCTACGACAACCTCAACCCGTGGGGGCCGGGTGACGACTTCTACCTGGACCTGGTGATGTCCGCCGGGTCGGTGCTCGATGTCGGCTGCGGGACCGGGCGGTTGCTGCGCGAGGCGCGGGCCGCGGGGCACGGTGGGTCGCTGATGGGGCTGGAGCCGGCCGCGGCGATGCTCGTGCAGGCGCGGCGAGCCGAACCCGCTGTCGAGTGGGTGCTCGGTGATCTGCGGACCCGGCACTGGGACACCGAGGACTTCGACCTCGTCGTGATGACCGGTCACGCCTTCCAGGAGCTGCTCGGGGACGAGGAGCTGCGGGCGGCGCTGACCGCCGTACGCACCGCGCTGTCCGCGACGGGGCACTTCGTGTTCGAGACCCGCAACCCCGCCGCCCGGGCCTGGGAGGGCTGGACCCCCGACCGCGTGCGTCAGGTCACCGGCCGGGACGGCGTTGCCGTCCGGGTCTGGCACGAGGTCGAGGGGGTGCCGAGCGGAGAGCGGGTGACCTTCACCGAGACGTACGACGGGGCACCCTGGCCCCAGCCCCAGGTGTGCCGGTCCACCCTGCGATTCCTCGGCAAGGACGCCCTCTCCGCCTTCCTCGCCGACGCCGGTCTGGAGGTCGTCGAGCAGTACGGCGACTGGGCATGCGGGCCGCTGTCCCCCGGCAGCCCCGAGATCATCACGGTCGCCCGGCGCGCCTGAGCCGCTCCCGTCGCTACGGCAAGGCGGACAGAGAACCGCCGAGGTGAACCGCCTTGGCGGAGCGGGCGGCCCACCGGCCCACGCGAGACCGGGAGCGGGCCGCCGCCCCACCGGTCCCGAGAGCGTCACCGTGCCGATAGCACGTCGGTCTACCCCTCGCCCGCCTCCTCCAGCGCCGCCAGCGCCGGATCCAGCACGATGTCCTCGTCCCGGGCCTCCGTCGTCGGGTCCTCCGGGAAGTGGCAGGCCGTGAGGTGGCCCGCGTGGTTGCCGGAGATCTGGACCAGCGGGGGTTCCTCCGTCGCGCACTTGTCCTGGGCCTTCCAGCAGCGGGTGCGGAAGCGGCAGCCGGACGGCGGGGAGATGGGGGACGGGACGTCGCCGGCCAGGCGGATGCGTTCGCGGCCGGCCGAGTCGGCGTCGGCTGTGAGGTTGACCTCGGGGACGGCGGACAGCAGGGCGTGGGTGTAGGGGTGGCGGGGGCGGGTGTAGATCGCCTCCCGGTCGCCGACCTCGATGATCTTGCCGAGGTACATCACCGCGACGCGCTGCGAGAAGTGCCGTACCACGGCCAGGTCGTGGGCGATGAACAGGAACGCGATGCCCAGTTCCTTCTGCACCTCCTGGAGGAGGTTGACCACCTGGGCCTGGATGGAGACGTCCAGGGCCGAGACCGGTTCGTCGGCGACGATCAGCTTCGGCTCCAGGGCCAGGGCGCGGGCCACGCCGATGCGCTGGCGCTGGCCGCCGGAGAACTCGTGCGGGAAGCGGTTGTAGTGCTCGGGGTTCAGGCCGACGATCTCGAGGAGTTCCCGGACCCGCTTCTCGCGGCCGCCGTCCGGTTCTACCCCGTTGATCTCCATCGGACCCGAGATGATCTTTCCGACCGTCTGGCGCGGGTTCAGCGACGAGTACGGGTCCTGGAAGATCATCTGGATCTCGGAGCGGATCGGTGCCAGCTCCCTGCGCGACGCGTGGCTGATGTCCTGGCCGCGGTAGCTGATCGTGCCGCTCGTCGGTTCCAGCAGGCGGGTGATCAGGCGGCCGGTGGTCGACTTGCCGCAGCCGGACTCGCCGACCAGGCCGAAGCTCTCGCCCACCCGGACGGTCAGGTCGATGCCGTCCACGGCCTGGACGTGCCCGATCGTGCGCCGGATCGGGAAGCCGCCCTTGACCGGGAAGTACTTGGTCAGGCCGGAGACCTCGAGCAGCGGTTCACCGGCAGTCGCCTCGCGCGGGGCGGGAAGGACCGTGTCCTGGGTCATGACGTGTCGTCTCCTAGCCCAGACCGGGCTTGATCTCTTCGAGGAAGATGGTGCGTTTCTGGTCCGCCGTGAGGTGGCACGCCGAGGAGCGGTCGGGGGCCAGCAGGGGACGTTCGGTGACACAGCGGGTGCCACCGACCCGGTCCTGGAAGGTGCAGCGGGGGTGGAAACGGCAGCCGGAGGGCGGGGCCAGCAGGGAGGGCGGGGTACCGGGGATCGGGTTGAGCGGCAGGGCCAGGTCGGAGTCCAGGCGTGGCATCGAGTTCAGCAGGCCCCAGGTGTACGGGTGCTGGGGCGCGCGCAGGACCTCGTCCGTCGAGCCTCGCTCCACCGCGCTGCCCGCGTACATCACCATGATGTCGTCGGCCATGTCGGCGATCACCCCCAGGTCGTGGGTGATGAAGATGATGCCCGATCCGAACTCCTGTTGCAGGTCCTTGAGCAGGTCCAGGATCTGCGCCTGGACGGTCACGTCCAGGGCGGTGGTCGGCTCGTCGGCGATCAGCAGGTCGGGGTCGCAGACCAGGGCCATCGCGATCATCGCGCGCTGCCGCATACCGCCGGAGAACTGGTGCGGGTAGTCCTTCGCCCGCTCCTTCGGGTTGGGGATGCCGACCTTGGCGAGCATCTCGACCGCCCGGTCCCAGGCCGCCCGCTTGGAGGCGCCCCGGTGTTTCATGAACGGCTCGGCGATCTGCCGGCCCACCGTGTAGTACGGCGACAGCGCGGTGAGCGGGTCCTGGAAGATCATGGCGGCCTTGTTGCCGCGCAGCTTCTCCAGTTCCGACTCACGGGCGGTGATCAACTCCTGGCCGTCCAGGAGGATCTCGCCCTCGACCGTGGTGAACTGCGGGTTGTGCAGGCCGAGGATGGTCAGGTTGGTGACCGACTTCCCGGAGCCCGACTCGCCGACGATCCCGAGGGTCCTGCCGCGCGCCACGTCGAACGACAGCCCGTCCACGGCCCGTACCACACCGTCCTCGGTCCTGAAGCTGACATGCAGGTCCCGCACCGAGAGGAAGGCACCCGGGCCGGCCGGTGCGGGGGTGCCGGCGTCCTTGGTCAGAGTGGTCACGACGGTTCTCCTCTTGACCGGCCTAGGCCAGCCGGACGCGCGGGTCGATGAACGCGTAGGCCGCGTCGACGATGATGTTGAACAGCAGGATCATGGCGGCCGAGAACAGCATCACGCCGAGGAGCAGCGGCAGGTCGCTGAAGAACACGGACTGTACGGCGAGCTGGCCGAGACCCGGCAGGCTGAAGGTGTACTCGGTGATGATGGCGCCGCCGAGCAGGGCGCCGAGGTCGATGCCGAAGATGGTGACGATCGGGATGAGCGAGCCGCGCCAGGCGTAGCGGAAGAAGACGTACTGACGGGACATGCCCTTGGCGCGGGCGGTGCGCACGTGTTCCTCCTGGAGCTGCTCGATCATCGACGAGCGCGCCATACGGGTGTACTGCGCGGCGAAGATCGTGGACAGCACCACCCAGGGGATGATCAGCCCGGTGAACCAGGTGACCGGGTCGGCGGTGAAGTTGTTGTACGCCGGTTTGTCGAACCAGTGGGTCTGGTAGACGAGGACGGCGAGCGCGAGCGGGCCGAGGAAGTAGATCTGCATGGAGCTGAGCACCATGGCTCCGGCGGTGGCGGTCTTGTCGATCAGCGTGCCGCGCTTCCAGGCCGCCAGGAGACCGGTGCCGAGACCGATGATCAGGAAGCAGACCGCACCGCCCAGGGTGAGGGAGACCGTGGTGGGCAGCCGGTCCATGAGCGTCTGCCAGACCAGGTCGTTGGTGTGGTACGAGTACCCGAAACAGGGGGCGGGGCAGGGACCCTGGTCGAACTGGTTGCTGCCCAGCACCAGGTTGTGCAGGAAGATCCAGTACTGCTCGGGGATCGACTTGTCGAGGCCGAGCACATGGTGGATGTTCGCGAGCGACGTCGGGTTGCACGTCTTGCCGCACATCAGCAGCGCCGGGTCCCGGGGCATCCCGAAGAACAGCAGGAACGTGACGATGCTCAGCAGGAACAGGATGACGATCGCACCGAGGGTCCGGCGGACGAGGAAACGCAGCATGACAGGGGCAGCTCTCTCGCGTCGACTGGCCGGGCGGTACCCGGTACGCCGTGACCCGCGCGGGGCGGACGGACGTACCGGGTACCGGACCGAAGGCGGCGGTTACTTGATGTAGAGGCGACGCGGGTCGATGCCGCCGATCACGTTGTCGTAGACGAGGCCGCCGACCTTGGAACCGGCGATCTGGACCTGCTTGTAGTACGCGGTCGGAACGGCGTTGACGACATCGGTGAGCAGGTACTTGTCGATCTTCTCCCAGGCCGCGGCCGACTTGGCCGGGTCGGTGAGCGCGTTGGCGGCGTCGATGTCGCTGTTGACCTTGGGGTCGTTGACGTGCGAGTAGTTCGGCGAACCGTCGGCGATCGCCCGGCCGTCGTACAGCGGCGGGATCACGGTCGAGGCGGACGGCCAGTCGGCGCCCCACGCGGTGTGGTAGATGTCGTAGTTGTTGTCGACCTTGCCGATCTGGTCGTAGTACGTCTCGGCCGGGATCTCCTGGCGCTGGACGTTGAAGCCGGCCTTCTCCAGGCCCGCCGCCATGGCTGTGGAGTACTGCTGGCCCTCCGGGGTGTTGATGTAGCCGAAGGTCAGCTTCATGCCGACCTTGCCGGCCTCCTGGAGGAGCTTCTTGGCCTTGGCGGGGTCACCCGCGGGCTTCGCCTTCTTGCCGAACGGGTCGAAGGAGGAGTCGTACCCGGTGACGGTCGGGGAGATCAGACCGCCGGCGACCTCCATGGCGTCGTTGCCGCCGTAGGCGCGGATGAACGGCGTGATGGGCAGCGCGTACGCGATGGCCTCACGGATCTTCTTGTCCTTGATGTGGTTCATGTTGATGTTCATCTGGCCCACGTACGGCTGGTAGCCGGCGACCGTACGGGCCTTGAGGGTCGAGTCGCTGAGGACCTTGGACAGGTTGCCCGCGTCGACCTGGTTGTTGAAGCTGACGCCGGTCTGGTCGGTGCCGCTGTCCGCGAGCAGCGCCTTCGTGGACGTCTCGAACTGCTGGTTGAAGGTGAAGTCCATCTCGTCGACGTACTGGTTGCGGATCGGGTCCGTCTTCGGGTCCCAGTTGGTGTTCTTGACGAGAACCATCGACTTGCCGGACTTGAACGACTGGATCTTGTAGGGGCCGCTCGTGACCGGGTTCTTGTCGTACTTCGCCTGGGTGTCGCCCTTCTTGGACACCACCGCGTAGCCCGCCATCGCGAGGGCGTAGGGCAGGTCCGGGTGGGCCGTCTTGAAGTGGAAGACGATGGTCTTGGAGTCGGGCGTCTCCAGGACGCTGTCCGGCAGGTGCTTGCCCTTGTACGGGCCGTCCGGCAGCAGCTTGCGGTAGTCGGCGCCCGTGGTGTCGGCCAGCCACTGCTGGAGGTAGGTCGGGCCCTGGTTGACGAAGGACGCGAAGAGACGCTCGAAGGTCTGCCGGAAGTCCGCCGACGTGATCGGCGTGCCGTCGGCGAACTTGATGCCGTCCTTGAGGGTGTACTTCCAGGTCTTGCCGCCGTCGGTGGTGGTACCGGAGTCGGTGGCGAGGTCACCGACGACCTCGTGGCCCACGCCCTTGTCGTCGGTCGACTTGTAGCCGGTCAGGCCTCTGTGGAGCAGCGTCGCCAGGGAACCCTCGTCGGAGACGTAGATCTGGGCCGGGTCGAGGTGCGCGTAGCTGTCCCGCTGGAGGACCTCCAGCTTGCCGCCGGTCTTCGCACCCGGCACCGCCTTCGCGGGCCCCGTGGAGTCCGCAGCGTCGCCGAACTTGATGGCCGCCTGCTGTGCCTTGGCGTTCTTCTGGTCCTGCTTGTTGTTGTCGCTCGCATCGCTGCCCCCCTTGCTGCAAGCGGTGAGCACGAGAGCTCCGGCCGCGAGCACTGAGACCGCCGTGTATGCGTGGCGTCCGCCCCTACTCATCACTGAAATTTCCACCTATCTCCGTGTCACCGGTACACAAACGGGAATTGCCGTGCGGTATCCGGGCGAGGACGCCCAATCCCTGGGTCAGCGCGCCGTCTTGGGGTCGAAGGCGTCGCGGACCGAGTCCCCGAGCAGGTTGAAGGCCACGATGAAGATGATCATCGAGACGCCGGGGAAGAACATGTAGGTGATGTCGTTCTGCAGAACGAGTTCGGTCGATGCCTTGGAGAACATCTGGCCCCAGTCGGGGGTCGGTTCGACCACGCCGACACCCAGGAAGGACAGGCCCGCCTCGATGGTCACGAAGCTCGGCAGCAGGTAGGTGGCCTGCACCAGCAGGGGTGTGACCACGTTGGGCAGGATCTCCCTGCGGATGATCCGCCAGGGGGACGCTCCGCTGACCCGGGCCGCCTCGATGAACTCGCGTTCCCTGATGGACAGCGTCGTGCCGCGCAGGATGCGGGCGAGGCTCATCCAGCCGAGCACCCACTGGACGACGATCAGCGCGACCACGCGCACATAGGTCGGGGTCTCGTCACGCGGGCTGACGAAGAGGGAGACCACGACCGGCATGCTGGCGATGAAGAACAGCTGCGAGGGGAAGGCGAGCAGGAAGTCGATCAGCCGGCCGATCCAGTAGTCGGTCCTGCCACCGAGGTAGCCGGCCGTGACGCCGAGGAGGATGCCGGTGAGGACCACCGCGACGGTCACCGCGAGGGAGATGAACAGTGACGTGCGGATCCCGTAGATCAGCTTCGTGAACACGTCGTAGCCGTTGCCCGGTTCGAGGCCGAACCAGAACTCGCTGCTGATGCCGCCGTTGGGCTGGACCGGCACGCCCGCGCTGTCGAAGAGCTCGGGTCGTTCGTCCGCGTACACGGTGTACGGGTTCTTGCCGTACAGCTTCGAGATGAGCGGGGCGAGCAGGGCGATCAGGAAGAAGAAGCCCACGACGTAGGCGGAGATGACACCGGTGCGGTCGCGCTTGAAGCGTATCCACATCAGCTGGCCCGGCGACCGGCCCTCGACCTTCACCGTCCCGGTGTTCGTGTCGGGCTGGGGTCCGCCGTCCACGACGGCCGACCTTCCGCCGCCCTCAATGTCCGTAGGACTTGTCACAGTTCGTCCAATTCACAGGTATGGGTGTGCCGAACCGGCGACCGGCGCGGGCGCGCGGCCACCGAGGCGTGATCCGATGAGCGGTGTGATCCGATGAAGCGTCAGGACATCCCCGCGGTGAGCGGAAATGCCGCAGCCGGACGCGCGTAGGCGAACGACGGCGCTACACGGCCGACCACTGCTTCAGGACGAACCGCCGGACGAGCGAGGGCGGCCGGACGGAACGGACGACACGGACGGAACAGATGGAACGGACGATGGAACCCACCTGGTGCCTGTGACACTGCACATGGGACTTCTCCTCATGACTTCACGTGTTCACCAACAGGAGGCTTCCGTCCATACCCTCCGACACCCCTGACGGAGGGTCAGACACCCCCTGGTGCTCGTGAGTCGGGCGCTGTCCCCACAACGCGAGACCCATTGACCCGAGCGCTACGCGGCTAACTATCTGCCATGAGCCAGGTGCCGACCACTGTCTTTAAATCTCAATTCAGTCACAGCTGGCACGTAGTTCTTCCGAAAAATGGACAAAGTGTTCGACGGGAGAAGGCCGCGAAACGGACTTGTTACATGGCTATCGGGCGAGGATCTCCGCATTTCGGACAAGGGCTCGAAGTTGGCCGAGTCCCGCCCCACCGAAAAAGGGTTGCGAAAAACCCGGGCACCCCCATCATGGGGGCACCCGGGCTCGGATGTCCTGCGATCGCCCTGCGATCAGCCGTGCTTGGCGCGGCTGGCGGCGCGGGCCCGCTCGCGGGCGTCCAGGTTCACCTTGCGGATGCGAACGGCCTCCGGGGTCACCTCGACGCACTCGTCGTCACGGCAGAACTCCAGCGACTGCTCCAGCGAGAGCTTGCGCGGCGGCACGATCGCCTCGAACGAGTCGGCCGACGAAGACCGCATGTTCGTGAGCTTCTTCTCCTTGGTGATGTTCACGTCCATGTCGTCGGAGCGCGAGTTCTCGCCGACGATCATGCCCTCGTACACCTCGGTGCCGGGGTCGGTGAAGAGCACACCGCGCTCCTGGAGGTTCGTCATCGCGAACGCGGTGACGGCACCGGCGCGGTCGGCGACCAGCGAACCGTTGTTACGGGTCTGGAGGGCGCCGAACCAGGGCTCGTGCCCCTCGTGGATGGAGTGTCCGATACCCGTGCCGCGCGTCTGCGTCAGGAACTCGGTCCGGAAGCCGATGAGACCGCGGGACGGCACCACGAACTCCATGCGGACCCAGCCCGAGCCGTGGTTGGACATGTTGTCCATCCGGCCCTTGCGGACGCCCATGAGCTGCGTGACGGCGCCCATGTGCTCCTCGGGCACGTCGATCGTCATGCGCTCGACCGGCTCGTACGTCTTGCCGTCCACCTGCTTCGTGACGACCTGCGGCTTGCCGATGGTCAGCTCGAAGCCCTCACGGCGCATCTGCTCGACCAGGATGGCGAGCGCCAGCTCACCACGGCCCTGGACCTCCCAGGCGTCCGGACGCTCGGTGTCGAGCACCCGGAGGGAGACGTTACCGACCAGCTCGCGGTCGAGGCGGTCCTTGACCTGGCGGGCGGTGACCTTGCGGTCCTTGACCGCGGCCTTGTTGTCGGCACCCTTGCCGGTACCGCCACGGCCGACCAGCGGCGAGGTGTTCGTACCGATGGTCATCGAGATCGCCGGCTCGTCGACCGTGATCAGCGGCAGCGGGATCGGGTTCTCGGGGTCGGCGAGGGTCTCGCCGATCATGATGTCCGAGATACCGGCGACGGCACAGATGTCGCCCGGGCCGGCCATCTCGGCGGGCTTGCGGGTGAGCGCCTCGGTCATCAGGAGCTCGGTGATGCGCACGTTGGACATCGTGCCGTCACGCTTGATCCAGGTGACGGTCTGGCCCTTGCGCAGCTCGCCCTGCTCGACGCGGAGCAGCGCGATACGGCCGAGGAAGTTGTCGGCGTCCAGGTTGGTGACGTGTGCCTGGAGCGGGGCCTCCTCGTCGTACTGCGGGGCCGGGACGTGGGACAGGATGGTGGAGAAGAACGGCTCCAGGCTGTCGCTGTCCTGCGGGACGGTGCCGTCCTCGGGCTTGGTCAGCGAGGCCACGCCGTCCCGCGCACACGCGTAGACGATCGGGAACTCGATCTGCTCCTCGTCCGCGTCCAGGTCCAGGAAGAGGTCGTAGGTCTCGTTGACGACCTCGTCGATCCTGGAGTCCGGACGGTCGGTCTTGTTGATGCACAGGATGACCGGCAGCCGCTGCTGGAGCGCCTTGCGCAGCACGAAGCGGGTCTGCGGCAGCGGGCCCTCGGAGGCGTCGACCAGCAGCACCACCGCGTCCACCATCGACAGACCGCGCTCGACCTCGCCACCGAAGTCGGCGTGGCCCGGGGTGTCGATGATGTTGATGGTGATGACGTCGCCGCCATCCTTGGGGTGGTACTTCACGGCCGTGTTCTTGGCCAGGATCGTGATGCCCTTCTCACGCTCCAGGTCGTTTGAGTCCATCATTCGGTCGTCGAGCGACTCGGCGGCGTGCGCAGCGAAGGCACCGGCCTGCTTCAGCATGGCGTCGACGAGGGTCGTCTTGCCGTGGTCGACGTGGGCGACGATGGCGACGTTGCGGATGTCGTGGCGCGTGGCCATAGTGCGGCGTACTCCCGGAGTGTGAGGAAGGGGCCTGCGCGTACGTCGGTGTTACGCGGACCCTGCCGGGCTGAACACGCCACGGCCTCACCCCATGGTACGGGGCCGCTGCCACTAAGGCGCGCCGGGATACGTCAGTGCACTTCAGCTTGGTTTTCTGCGTACCCGGCGCTGCTCGCCGTGCCCACCCTCCCCCACGCTCGGCTTCGCTCGCGCGGGGGCGCCCCCATCGCCCTGCGGAACGCCTGCCCACGGCGGTCACTCACTTGCTCGGGCTCGGCGACACCTTCGCGCCCTTCTTCAGGAAGCCCATGTCCTGGTAGACCGGCGTCTGGAAGCCGAAGGCGCCCACGTTCACCAGGTCCTTGCGCGCGCCCACGATCTGTGGCCGCTGGTACAGCGGCAGCGACCCGGCCGCCGCCCAGATCCTGGAGTCCGCCTTGCGCAGCAGCCCGTCCGCCTCGTCCTCGTCCAGCGTGCCGAGCGCCTGGTCGAAGAGCTGGTCCACCTGGTCGGTGCCGACCCGCGTGTAGTTCTGCTCGACGTTCAGCGACCCGTCGGCCGCCACCACCGGCTTCGCGTAGATCGGCCGGGCGTCCGTCGCCGGGAACGCGGACGACGGCCACGAGTACAGCGCGAGGTCGTACTGCCCGGACGCGATGTGGTCCTTGAAGTAGCTGTCGTCCGAGACCTTCTTGATCTCGGTCACGATGCCCACCTTGTCCAGCATCTTCGAGATCCGGTCGGCGACCGTCTGGAGCGTCTCCGAGCCCGGCCCCGACGGCAGCACGAACCGCAGTGAGAGCGCCTTGCCGTCCTTGGCCAGCGGCCCGGCCGGCGCCCCCGCGCCCCTGGGCGCCGCCGTGCCCTTCGGCGCGTACGCCCCGGGCGCCCCGTGGGCGTGGTCCTTCTGGTGGTCGCGGGTGTCCTTGTCGTGGGCCTTGTCGTCCTCCCCGACGATGTACTGCCCGTCGTGCCCGCCGTCCGACTCGTCGCCCTTGTCGCCCTTCTTCTTCTCGTCCTCCGCGCCTGCCGCCTTGCCGCCGGTCTTGATCGGCCCGCCGGCCACCCAGCCCGCGTCGGCGAGCAGCGCCTGCGCCTCGTGGGCGTCCAGGTCGCCGACGGCCCCGCTGCCGTCGGTGTAGGCGGCCTGCCCGGACAGCGCGACATGGCTGCCGACCGGCACCGCGGGCAGCCCCAGCGGGGTGAGCACCAGCTTGGCGAGCGCCTTGCGGTCGAGCGCGCGGGCCACGGCCCGGCGCACCCGCTCGTCGGCGAGCGGGCCCTCGGAACCGTTGAGGGCGAGCTGGGTGAAGGCGGGCTCCAGCGACTTGCGGACCTCGAAGTCGCGCAGCTCGTGCTGCTGCTCCAGCCACTTGGCGATGCTCCTGCGGAGCTTCTTCGGCCCGTCGGGGAGCTTCTCCTCGTCCATGCCGAGGGTCAGCGCCCAGGACCGCAGCTTCTTCGCGGAGGTCTTCCCGGCGCCCTGCAGCGGCAGCCCGGTGCCCTTCTCGCGGCCGGCGATGCTGATCCGCTCGGCCTCGGAGGCGTCGATGTCGGCGACGTCGACCGTGCCGGCGGCGAGCGCGGACGCCCGCTTCTCGCGGTCCACGGCGTGCAGGTCGATCTCGTCGAGCTTGGCGGGGCGGCCCCACCAGCGCGGGTTGCGGGTGAGGACGACGTCCTTCTTGGCGGTGTCGACCTTGTCGACCCGGAAGGGGCCCGCGGTGACGGCGAGCTTGCGGCGGGCGCCGTCGTTGAAGGCGTCCGGGGTGCCCATGACGTCCTTCGGGTACAGCGGCGAGAACAGCGACTTCCAGTCGGCGTACGGCCGGTCGAAGGTGACCCGGACCTCCAGGTCGTTGGCACCGCGCTCGATCTGGGCGATGCGGTCGTAGCCGGCGTTGCGGGCGGTCCAGTAGGCGGAGTCCTTGCCGGACAGGGCGCGCCACTGGGCGGCGAAGTCGGCGGCGCCGATCTCCCGGCCGTCGCTCCAGACGGCCTGCTGGTCGAGCTTGTACAGGACGACCTGGCGGGGCTCGGTCTCGATGACCTTCGCGGACTCCAGGTAGTCGGGGTTGCGGACCGGCTTCCCGGTGGCGTCGATGGTGAACATCGACGGCAGGACGGCCTGGGCGACCCGGGTGGTGCCCGCGTCGGCGTCGGCCTGGAAGGTGTTGAGGGTCTCCGGTACGGCGTCCACGGCGATCTTCAGGGTGCCGCCCTCGGCGACCGCGTCCCGGGCGACCGGCACGATGTCCTGCCCGGCCAGCGGCTTGCTGCCCTCGTCGTCGGAGCCGCAGCCGGCGAGCAGGGGGACGGCGAGGGCGCCCGCGGCGAGGAACGCGAGGCTTCGCTGGTAGCGCCGCGGGGTAACGCCGTCGTGTGTCTGCGGCGCTGCTGTGGCTGGTCGCGCCCGCGCGGCGGTAGCCGCAAATTCAAGAACGCCCCGCGCCCCTACGGGGCGCTGTCCGGCGCCGACTCCGCGGTGAGACATCTCTGCTACCTCCGTGTGGCCCGGTACCACGGGTGGGGTCTGTTCACGTTTGGGGGTATTTTGGAGTTGATCACATGTACGTCAGAAGTACGGACCCCACTGAAATGGACGGGGTCCGTCGGCCGGGGACGACACGGCGGCGGGGGCTGCCAAAGGCCACCCGTGCGGCCCAATGCCGTGCTCCTCCCCGGCGCACACAGAGCGCGTGCGGGCGTGCGACGGAGGCGCGCAATCCGCCAATCGCTGCACATGGCTTCACATCAGTAGGTGTGACGCGCAACACTCGCAGGCGCATGAACGTTGCCGCCTTGGACCACGAAGTCCGCGGAAGTGAGGTCACGTCATGTCCGTGCACGACGACCTGACGTCAGTCCAGCGTTGCCTAGAAGACCTGAACCGGTCCGTCGGCCGCCTGGAGCAGCAGCTCGGGAGCGGCGGACTGGAGATGCGCCGCGTCCGATCCGACGCCGATCACCTGCGCGAGAGCGTGGCACTGCTGCGGGAGGCGGCCAACACCGGCGCCCCGGGCAAACGCCCCGAGCTCGTGACCATCTCCGACGATCCGTACGACATCAACCTGTGGACGGACACGGACGACGAGGGTCTCGGCGCCCGCGACCGGCACGCCCCGTAGGAGCGCCGCCCGCAGGGACCCGACCCCCGACCCGACCGGAGTCATCCGTTGGCCACTGGTACGGAACCACATCAGAACAGCGGCGGCGTACGCACCCGTACGCGCGCCGCGATCTCCGCCCCGCACCTGCGGACCGACCGCTGGTGGCTGGCACCCGCCGTCACCGCGGCCGGTCTGTTCGCGTTCGTCGTCTACTCGACGTGGCGGGCCTTCTCGAACGCGCACTACTACTCGGCGCCGTACGTCTCGCCGTTCTACTCGCCGTGTCTGGCCGAGAACTGCAAGACCATGCCGTCCGGCCCGAACGCCGACCTCTTCGGCAGCTGGTGGGCGATCTCCCCGGCGATCATCATCCTGATCTTCCCGCTGGGCTTCCGCCTGACCTGCTACTACTACCGCAAGGCGTACTACCGCAGCTTCTGGGCGTCCCCGCCGGCCTGCGCGGTGGCCGAGCCGCACGCGAAGTACACCGGTGAGACCCGCTTCCCGCTGATCCTGCAGAACGTCCACCGGTACTTCTTCTACTTCGCCCTGCTGGTCGCCGGCGTGCTGACCTACGACACCGTCCTGTCGTTCCGGGACACGCACGAGAACTGGGGCCACATGGGCCTCGGCACCCTCGTCTTCCTGGTCAACATCGTGCTGATCTGGGCGTACACGCTGTCCTGCCACTCCTGCCGGCACATCGTCGGCGGCAAGCTCAAGCACTTCTCCAAACACCCCGTGCGCTACAAGGCATGGCAGTTCGTGGGCAGGCTCAACGACCGGCACATGCAGCTCGCCTGGGCGTCGTTGGTGAGCGTGGCGCTCGCCGACTTCTACGTCTATCTGCTCGCGTCCGGTGTCTTCGACGATCCGAGGTTTTTCTGATGGCAGCGGTGGAGCGGCAGCAGTGGGACGTCGTGGTCGTCGGCGCCGGCGGGGCCGGACTGCGGGCCGCGATCGAGGCGCGCGAGCGGGGCGCCCGTACGGCGGTGATCTGCAAGTCGCTGTTCGGCAAGGCGCACACGGTGATGGCCGAGGGCGGCATCGCGGCGGCCATGGCCAACGTCAACGAGCACGACAACTGGCAGGTGCACTTCCGCGACACCCTGCGCGGCGGCAAGTTCCTCAACCAGTGGCGGATGGCCGAACTGCACGCCAAGGAGGCCCCGGACCGGGTCTGGGAACTGGAGACCTGGGGCGCCCTCTTCGACCGCACGAAGGAAGGAAAGATCTCCCAGCGCAACTTCGGCGGCCACGAGTACCCGCGCCTGGCGCACGTCGGCGACCGCACGGGACTCGAACTGATCCGGACGCTGCAACAGAAGATCGTCTCGCTCCAGCAGGAGGACAGGAAGGAGACCGGCGACTACGAGTCCCGGCTCAAGGTCTTCCAGGAGTGCACGGTCACCCGGATCCTCAAGGACGGCACGAGGGTCTCCGGGGTCTTCGCGTACGAGCGGGAGACCGGCCGTTTCTTCGTCCTCGAAGCACCCGCCGTCGTCATCGCGACCGGGGGCATCGGCAAGTCGTTCAAGGTGACGTCGAACTCGTGGGAGTACACGGGTGACGGGCACGCGCTGGCCCTGCTGGCCGGGGCGCCGCTGCTCAACATGGAGTTCGTGCAGTTCCACCCGACCGGCATGGTCTGGCCGCCGTCGGTGAAGGGGATCCTGGTCACGGAGTCGGTGCGCGGCGACGGAGGGGTGCTGCGCAACTCCGAGGGCAAGCGGTTCATGTTCGACTACGTCCCGGACGTCTTCAAGGAGAAGTACGCCGAGTCCGAGGAGGAGGGCGACCGCTGGTACGAGGACCCGGACCACAACCGGCGTCCCCCGGAGCTGCTCCCCCGCGACGAGGTCGCCCGTGCGATCAACTCCGAGGTGAAGGCGGGCCGCGGCTCCCCGCACGGAGGGGTCTTCCTCGACGTGTCGACGCGGATGCCGGCCGAGGTGATCCGGCGCCGGCTGCCGTCCATGTACCACCAGTTCAAGGAGCTGGCGGACGTCGACATCACGGCGGAGGCGATGGAGGTCGGGCCGACCTGCCACTACGTGATGGGCGGGGTCGCGGTGGACTCCGACACCGCCGCCGCCCGTGGGGTGCCGGGGCTGTTCGCGGCCGGTGAGGTGGCCGGCGGGATGCACGGCTCCAACCGGCTCGGCGGCAACTCGCTCTCCGACCTGCTGGTGTTCGGACGCCGGGCGGGCTGGCACGCGGCCGACCACGCGGCGGACCTGGACGCCCGGCCGGAAGTGGACGACGAGCAGATCGACGCGGCGGCGGCCGAGGCGCTGCGGCCCTTCTCCGCCGAGGGCCAGGAGCCGGACTCCGGCCCGCCGGAGAACCCGTACACCCTCCACCAGGCGCTCCAGCAGTCCATGAACGACCTGGTCGGCATCATCCGCCGGGAGGGCGAGATGGAGCAGGCCCTGGAGAACCTCGCCGAGCTGCGGGTACGGGCGCGCCGGGCCGGGGTGGAGGGGCACCGGCAGTTCAACCCGGGCTGGCACCTCGCCCTGGACCTGCGGAACATGCTGCTGGTCAGCGAGTGCGTGGCCCGGGCGGCCCTTGAGCGCACCGAGTCGCGCGGCGGCCACACCCGCGAGGACCACCCGGTCATGGACCGCCGGTGGCGCCCGGTCAACCTGCTCTGCCGGCTGACCGACCCCACCGGCGGACTGGCCGCCACCGACCCGGAGCACGGCCAGATCGACCTCACCCGTGAGACCACCGACCCCATCCGAGCCGACCTGCTCGCCCTCTTCGAGAAGGAGGAGCTGGTCAAGTACCTCGCCGAAGAGGAGCTGTACGAATGAGCGGCTACACAGCCCACTTCCGGGTGTGGCGGGGCGACGTCGAGGGCGGCGGCCTGGAGGACTTCAAGGTCGAGGTGAACGACGGCGAGGTGGTCCTGGACATCATCCACCGCATCCAGGCCACCCAGGCCGCCGACCTGGCCGTCCGCTGGAACTGCAAGGCGGGCAAGTGCGGTTCGTGCTCGGCGGAGATCAACGGCCGCCCGCGCCTGCTGTGCATGACCCGCATGTCCGTCTTCGAACAGGACGAGACCATCACGGTCACCCCGCTGCGCGCCTTCCCGGTGATCCGCGACCTGGTCACGGACGTCGGCTTCAACTACCAGAAGGCCAGGGAGGTCCCGTCCTTCGTACCGCCCGCCGACCTCGGCCCCGGCGAGTACCGCATGTACCAGGAGGACGTGGACCGGTCGCAGGAGTTCCGCAAGTGCATCGAGTGCTTCCTGTGCCAGGACACCTGCCACGTCGTCCGCGACCACGAGGAGAACAAGACGGCCTTCGCCGGTCCCCGTTTCCTCATGCGGGTCGCCGAACTGGACATGCACCCGCTGGACGCGGCGGAGACGTCCGGCCTGGACCGCAAGCGCACGGCCCAGGACGAACACGGTCTCGGCTACTGCAACATCACCAAGTGCTGCACGGAGGTCTGCCCGGAGGGCATCCACATCACGGACAACGCCCTGATCCCCTTGAAGGAGCGGGCGGTCGACCGCAAGTACGACCCCCTCGTGTGGCTCGGCTCGAAGATCAGGAGGCGCCCCGCAGGAGGCTGAGCACCTGCCGGAGGTTGGACTCGGCGATGTCCCGCATCGGTTCGCGCTCCGGGAAGTCGCCGTCCAGCAGCCTGAGCGGCCCGGCGACGAGGTTGAGGTGCATCGCAAGGCGGTACAGGGCCGTCCGGTCCTCGTCCAGGTCGGCGGTGCGCAGCAAGTCGTAGGCGGGCCCGAAGCGCAGGTCGAGGAAGACGTGCTCCCATTCGGCGTCGAAGTACATCAGGCCTTCGATGTCGATGAGCGCGGGATCGCCCTCCTCGGTCACCAGGACGTGGTCCGGGCCGAGTTCGCCGTGCACGAGGGAGGCGTGGTCGCGCGGTTCGACCGCGTCGTAGAGCTCGTGCACCCGCTCGGCCAGCGCCTGCCGTACCTCGCGCACCCGGGGGTCCCGCTCGGCCACCTCCGCGATGTCGCGCATCGCGCGGTCCGCGACGACCTGTTCGCAGGAGTTGCCGAGCGGCTTTCCGCCCTCCTCCACCAGGGCGGCCTTGCCGTACCCGGCGGAGACGCGTTCGCGGAGCACGCCGAGGGTCCCCGCCAGCCGGGCCAGCGGCACCCGTGCGGCGCCCGGGTCGCTGCGCAGCAGCACCTCCAGGCTGCCGCCGCGGACGTCCTCGACGACCGCGGCGTAGGCAGGCAGGTGTTCGGCGTCCTCGTCGGCGAAGAGCAGGCGCGGGGTGCGCACGCCGAGTTCGGTCAGCAGGTCGTGGGCGGACAGGAACAGGCCGAGACCGGAGGCGTGCGCGAACGGGTCGCGGATGTCCACGTCGGCGGGCCCCCAGTAGTCCTCCTCCGGAGACCAGACGTACGCGATCGCGCTGCGACCGTTGTCGAGGGCGAGCCGGTAGACGCCTTTCTTGCTCCCGCCGCGCAGCCGGGTGACCGCGGCGGGGGCACGGCCGAGGGCCTCGCGGGAGAGCGACGCGAGGTCGTCACGGGTGAGGTGGGCACGAGCGGTAGTCATGGCGTACGAACCCAGTCCTTCCGATAAGAGGTCCAGTCATCCTCGGTGGCGGCGAAGTCGACGTACAGGGCGACGCCGAAGTTAGCGCGATCCGCGTCCGTGCGTGACAGTCCCAGCCGAACCCCGCGCACGGCCGCCGGCACGGTCTCGGCGTGCGCCCAGTGCCCGAACCGGTTCTCGTGGTAGAAGGGCAGCCCCATGAGGAGGTCGGTCGAACTGGGCGTGACCTCCAGCGCGAGGCTCGTCTGCTGGGCGACATAGCCGCCGTACAGGCTCTGCAGGGGCTGCATGGTGTCGTACGACATCACCGCGATCTGATCCACCCGACGAGCGACTTGCCCGAAATACTCCTGTGACCACCATTTGGGATGACCGGTGACAGTACCCCAGAAGGAGTGAAAGGCCGGGAGCGGGTCGATCTGGTGTGCGGCGACGGAGAGCAGCGGGGTTGCGGGGCGCAGGGCGTCGAGGAGGGCGAGGTAGTTCCGGTCGCCGGAGTGCAGGGGCTCCAGGTCGAAGTGGACCCCGTCGAACCCGGCGCCGACGACCTGCCGCGTCGAATCGACGACGGCGTCCCGCGTCCCTCTCTTCTCCAGATGCATGGCGTACGGCTTCTCGGGCGCGACCTCGTCGCCGAGCCAGGCCTGCACCCGGACGCCGGGGGCTTTTTGATGCACGGCTGTTATCAGCCAACGAGCCTTGGGATAGGCCGATTTGGGCAGCGTGCCGTTGTGCTCAAGTGGTCCGGCATGGAAGTAGAGGTCGCGTATGCCGGTGTCCGCGAGCCGGGCGGCGAGGGCGGTGACGTCGGCGTCGGTCCTACGACCGTCGACCCAGGCGTGACCGAGCCAGAGGGCGTCCCGGCTCCTGCTGTACGTACCGGCCTTCGGGTCGCCGGTGTAGTTGATGCGGAGGGCGGTCTCGGCGATGAGAAGGGGGACCAGCAACACCAGAACGGCACCGAGCCCCAGACGCCGACCCCATCTCCAGATCTTCCTCCCACCCGCCCAACCCGTGCGACTCTCGTCGCCGCCTGCGGGTGGCCCCTGTGGGGGTGCAGACGCGTCGGCGACTGCGGGTGAGACCTGCACGGAGTGCGGTCCGGAGGCGGGCGCGGGTGACGCCTGCGCGGCGCCCTGGTCGGTGGCGGGCGCGGGTGATGCCTGTGCAGGGGGTGGTTCGTCGGTGGGGGCGGGTGGTGTCGGTCGGGGTTCCGGTGTGTCTGCGGCTGTGGGCGGGTCCTGGGCGGAGTTCGGTTCGTCGGTGGTTGTGGGGTCTCGCTCCGGGTTTGGGCTCCGTTTCATGTTCTGTCCCCCTCTTCTCGTTGTCCCCCGGCTGTCTCCGCCCCGGTCGCGAAGCCGACTAGCTGCCCATACGCTCCGAAATGTGACGTCATCCTTGATCCGGGGTCGGCCGAGGCATGCCACCGGGCACATAGGTGTGCGGGTGGGGCATGCGGTGCTGGGCGGGGTGGCCGGGGTGGTCTGGCTGGTGTTGCCGGTGATGACGAGCGTCACTCAAGATCCGGTTCCCGTGACGGGTGGCGGCACGGTCGCCGCGGCCCGGGCGGCGGACGGCGCGTCGGCCACCGACTACGTCCTGCCGCTCGTCGCCGTCGCGGCCGCCGGCGCCCTGGGCGGCTACGGATACGTACGCCGGATACGGCGGGCCCGCTCCCGCACCACGCCGGGGATCCTGTCCCCCGCCCCGCCGACTCCGTCGCCCGTCGACGTCGAGCGGCAGGCCCGCGCCTCCCTGGTCCTCGCCGACGACTGCGTACGCACCAGCCGGGAGGCGCTCGGGTACGTCGACGGGGGCGAGTCCGTCGTACGGGCCCTGCGGGTGGCCGAGACCGAGCTGGCGGCCGCGTTCGCGATATGGCGGCGGTACGAGGAGGGGGTACCGGCGGAGGACGCCGGCCGGCGTCAGGCACTGGTGGGGGTGATAGGGCGGTGCGCGGAGGCGGGGCGGCAACTGGACGCGGCGACGGCGGAGTTCGACGCCGAGTGGGACACGGGGAATGCGCTGGCGGTGGCCGAGGGGCGGTTCCGGGAGCTGGCGGGGCGGACCGGCGGGGTGGCGGGCACGCTGGCCGAGGGGGGTGAGCGGTACGGCGCGACGGCGGTCGCCTCCGTGGTCGGATACGTGGAACAGGCCAAGGACCGGCTGGTGTTCGCGACCTCGCGGCTCAACCGGGCCCGCCAGGACGCCGATTCGGGCGACGGCGACGGGTCCCGGCGCGGGGTGCGGGCCGCCGAGGGGGCCGTGGCGCAGGCCGGGGTGCTGCTGGGCGGGGTGGAACGGCTGGTGCGGGAGCTGCGGACGGCGGCGGGGCTGTTGCCGGCCGCCCTGACGGGCGCGGAGGCGGAGCTGACGGGCCTGCGGGGGACGGCCCTGCCGCCGCGGCTGGCACATGCCGACGCCGTGCTGGCCGCCGTGCGGGAGGAGATGACCGGTGGGCCGCACGACCCGCTGGACGCCCTGCGCCGGGTCGTGCGGGCGGTGGAGGGGACGGGGGGCGGGCGGTCCGGGGTGATCGCGGCGGGGGCGGGGCTGGTGGCGCGGAATGCGCTGGGGGCGGCGGACGACTTCGTCGGGACGCATCGGGCGGCGGTGGGGGTGGAGGCGCGGGCACTGCTGGCGGCGGCGGGGCGGGCGGCGCCAGCGGACGCCGACAGGCTCGCACGGAAGGCGCGGGAGCTGGCGGAGCGGGATGTACGGGCGCACGGGAACCCGTTCGCCGGGGAGGCCGCGCACGGGAGTGGGGTGGCCGGGGCGGTGCTCGGGGGTGTGCTGCTGGGTGAGGAGGGGGACGGGGGGCCGGTGGTGGCCTTCGGGGGGCCGGAGAGCCGAGGGAGGCTGGGGTAGCGCGTCAGGGGGTGCCAGGACGGGTGCCGGGCAGCTGCGGGCGCGTGGGGGCTGGTCGCGCAGTTCCCCGCGCCCCTACGGGGCGCTGCGGCTGGTCGCGCTCACGCGGCGGAGCCGCATATCGGGCACAGCCCCGCGCCCCTGACGGGGCGCTACGGCTGACGTCCACGACAACGCGCCCCAAAGGGGCGCGGGGAACTGCGCGACCAGCCCCCACCGCGCCGCGCCGAACCACCGGCCGGAGGGCCCCTCCTCAGAACAGGCTGAGCAGCGCCTCCGCAGGGTCGGTCAGCCCCGTCTCGCCGTCCGGCAGCGGGAGTTCGAACCACACCGTCTTCCCGCGCGGCGTCCGGCGCGAGCCCCACGCCGCGCTGAGCAGACCGACCAGTTGCAGTCCACGCCCGCCCTCGTCGGTGTCCCGCGCCCTACGGCGCCTCGGCTGGACCAGGCCCGAGTCCCACACCTCGCACACCAGCGTGCGGTCGAGCAGCAGCCGTAGCCTTATCTCGCCCTCGCCGTACCGCAGGGCGTTCGTGACCAGCTCGCTGACGAGCAGCTCCGCCGTGTCGACCAGCGGCTCCAGGCCCCACGTGACCAGCTGGCCGCGCGCGTACTCACGGGCGCGGCCCACACTGCGCGGCTCGCGCGGCAGCGCCCAGTCGCCGACCGACTCGGCCGGCAGCCCCTGGACACGTGCCATCAACAGCGCGATGTCGTCCTCGCCGTGGTGCGTGTCGAGGGTGTTGAGGACGTGGTCGCAGACGTCCTCCAGGGGCTGGGAAGGGTCGGTGAGGGCGCCGACGAACGCCTGGAGGCCCTCGTCCAGGGGGTGGTCGCGGGACTCGACCAGGCCGTCGGTGTACAGCGCCAGCAACGCGCCCTCGGGGAGTTCGACCTCGACCTCCTCGAAGGGCTCGCCGCCGACGCCGAGCGGCATACCGGGCGGGACGTCGAGCATCAGGGCGTCCTCGCCGGGTTCGACCAGGACCGGGGGCAGGTGCCCGGCGTTGGCGAACGTACAGCGCCGGGTGACGGAGTCGTAGACGGCGTACACACAGGTCGCGAGATAGACCTCGGAGAGGTCGGCGTCGCGGGGCTGGCGGGCGGTGCGGGTGGCCTGCTGGACGCCGCCGGGGGTGCCGAGGCCGCGGGCGATCTCGTCCAGCGCGGAGAGGACTTCGGCCGGTTCGAGGTCGAGCAGGGCCAGGGTGCGGACCGCCGTGCGGAGTTCGCCCATCGCGACCGCCGCGCGTAGACCCCGGCCCATCACGTCACCCACCACCAGCGCCGTGCGGTGGCCGGGGAGTTCGATGACGTCGAACCAGTCGCCGCCGACCTCGGTGGCCGCGTTGCCGGGCAGGTAACGGCAGGCGATGTCCAGGCCCGAGGCCTCCGGGTCGCCGGGCGGGAGCAGGGACCGTTGCAGTATCAACGCGCGTTCGTGCTCGCGCCGGTAGAGGCGGGCGTTGTCGATGCAGACGGCGGCGCGGGCGGCCAGCTCCACGGCGAGGTCCCGGTCGCGGTCGCCGAACGGCTCGCTGCCCTTGGTGCGGGCGAACTGGGCGAGGCCGACGACCGTGTCGTGGGCGACCATGGGCACGGCCAGGGTGGACTGGACGAGGCCGCCGTCCTCGGCGGGCACGTGCTGCGGGCGGGCGGTGCGCAGGGCGTCCGCGCAGGGGGAGTTGAAGGGGTAGTGGTGGACCGCGCCGACGGCCACCGGGACGCCGCCGCCCACGAAGGGGGCGTCGGAGACCGCGCTGGCGAAGGCGACCCGGCGCAGCTCGGCGCTGCCGTCGGCGAGGCCCGGCGGGGTCTCGTCGCCGGCCAGCAGGCCCTGGTAGAGGTCGACGGTGGCGAGGTCGCAGAAGCCGGGCACGACCACGTCGAGAAGTTCGCGGGCGGTGGTCTCCAGGTCGAGGGAGTTGCCGATGCGGGCGCCGGCCTCGTTGAGGAGGGCGAGATTCCGCCGGGCGGCGGCGGCCTCGCGGGCGGCGGCACGGCGGGCGGTGATGTCCAGGCCGAGCCAGGCGATGCCGATGGGGCGGCCGGTGCCGCTGTGCACGCGGTAGAGGTTGATGGACCAGTGCCGGCGCTCCTCGGAGCCCGGCACGAAGCCCGTCACGTGCATGTCCGTGATGGAGTTGCCGCTCTCCAGGACCCGGCGCAGGGTGGCCGCGACCCGCTCGGCCTCGGAGCGCGGCAGGTAGTCGTGGACGCCCTTGCCGCGGTGGTCGTCGGGGCTGCCGCCGAAGATGGACGAGAACCGTACGTTGGCGCGGCGGATCCGCAGGTCGGTGTCGATCAGCAGGAAGCCGAACGGAGATTGACCGAATATCGACTGCGAGGCCGCGAGGTCGGTCTCGATGCTGCGTAGGGTGCGGACGTCGACCACGATGCACACGGCCGCGTTCTCGCCCTCGGCGGTGCGGGTGGGCATGACGTAGACCTCGGCGATGCCCTCTTCGCCGCGCTCGCCGTCCACCGTGTCGGGCATCCGGAACGGGACCACGCCGGTCCACTCCCGCCCGTCCAGGATCTCGGCCATCTTCCGCTGGCCGCGTGCGCGCAGGTCCGGGTCTATGAACGCCTCGATGGGGTCCATGCCGACCGCGCGCTCGGCGGGGATGCCGAAGATCTGCTCGGCGCGCAGGCTCCACTGGTCGACCAGGCCGCCGGCGCCGATGGAGAACGAGGCGACCTTGATGTAGTCGTAGATCGAGCCGGGCGGGCTGCTCTGCCACATGGCGTCGCCAGGGGCCGCCGCGGCTGTCTCCGCGGTCCCCGCCCTCGCGCCGTCCGACGGGTCCTCGGACTCCGTGGCCTTAGCTGGTATCTCGCTCACGCGAACCGTCCCCTCCAGCTCACCGCGTCCGGCACCGGTCACCGGGTGCGGCTGCCCGCAGTATCCAGCACTACGGCGCCGCCTGACACGGTGTTCACGATCACAGCACGGTCCCGACGATTTCCGGACCGGACCGTGACAACACTTCCAGTCTTCTAACCAGGGAACACGCCGTCGAATCACGTACTCCGGCACGTGTTGATCAGCCACTCTCGCGGGTGGACGGCGTAGCACCGCGTGTACACCCTGTTCACCCCGTTCACCCGGGTACGGCCAGCTCGAACCAGACCGTCTTTCCGTTGTCTCCGGGCCGGGTACCCCAGCTGCGCGAGGAGCCGGCGACGAGCTGCAGGCCGCGGCCGTTCTCGTCGTCGGGGCCGACGGCGCGTTCGCGCGGCGGGTCCGGGAGCGGGTCCGATACCTCGACGCGGAGCGTGTCGCCGAGGTCGGCGGGCCGCACCAGGCGGACGCCGATGGGGCCCGTGGCATGCCGCAGCGAGTTGGTGACCAGCTCGCTGACCAGCAGGGCGGTGATGTCGGCGAGGGTGTCGAGGCCCCAGCCGCGCAGTTGGTCACGGACCGCGGTCCGGGCGGTGCGCACGGCGCCCGGTTCCGCGGGAAAGGTCCACTCGGCGGTGTCACCTTCGGTGTCGATCACACCGATCACTTCCCAGTCGCTTTCCTGGCTGCGAGCCCGCCCCTGTCCGGTTTCGTGGGGTTAATGGGCACATACCCGATTACCGGGGGGCAGTACCGCACGGGAGGGCGCGCTGTGGTGCGAACGGCTTACGCTGGGGGCCGTGCGCCCATGAGCTCGGGAGGCACGGATGTCGGGCGACTGCGGGTACGTTGTGGCTTGTCGCGCAGTTCCCCGCGCCCCTATTCGTCGGGGCTGCGCCCCGGACTCAGTCGGCCTGTCGCGCCCGCGCGGCGGCAGCCGCATATTCAGTACAGCCCCGCGCCCCTACTCGTCGGGGCTGCGCCCCAGACTCGATCGGCTAGTCGCGCCCACGCGGCGGCAGCCGCAAATCCAATGCAGCCCCGCGCCCCTGGTGGAACCGGGGCTACGCCCCGTGTCCCACCATCGCCGCCACCTCGCGCACCGCCGGTACGTCCTGGTCCAGCCAGGGCACCGTCCAGAGCTCCTCCGGTGTCAGCCAGCGCAGTTCGTCGTGGTCCTGGAGGGGCTTGGGGGCGGGCGAGGTGGGGTGCAGACGGGCTGTCCACACCTGGAGGACGTACGGCTCCCGCAGGGGCCACTCCCCCGGCACCCGGGTCAGCGTCTCCGCCTCGACGCCCAACTCCTCGCGCAGTTCGCGCACCAGGGCGTGCTCGGGGGTCTCGTCGGGCTCGACCTTGCCGCCGGGGAGCTCCCAGCGGCCGGCCAGCTCGGGGGGTGCGCTGCGGCGGGCCGCGAGAAGGCGGCCCGCGTCGAGCAGGGCGGCTCCGACCACCACGATCCGTTCGCTCATGGGCCGGAGCCTACGGGAGGGTCAGTTCCGGCTGGCCCCGTCCCCGTTGCTGTGGCCGATGCGCTCGACCCAGTAGAGCTGCTTGTGTCCGCGGTCGTCGAGACTGTCGGCGATCTTCTGCGCCTCGGCCCGGGTCGCGTACCGGCCGACCCGGTAGCGATTGCCGTTGTCGTCCTGCCGTATGACGAGCCAGGGGAGAGAGACCGTGCCTTCCGTCATCGCGCCCCTCCGCATCTCCCGGCTCCCATCCATCCCCGCCCCGCTAAGGAAACCGCACTCCGCATATGCCCGAGCGTACGCCTAACCTTTACGCAGCGAATACGCCTTTTCACAAAGAGGTACGCAACCAGCCAGAACGGTGGGGGCGCACGGTGCCGAATGCGCCGTTCGCGCGCCTCACACTTCGGGTCGCGGGCATGCCGGGGACAGCCGGGGCCACCTGGGAGAACGGCCGGATTCCAGCGCCGGGGCGCAGGTCGGGACCCGAGTGGTGAAGACGTCAACCATCGCAAGGGTGTGCGCTACTTCACGCAGAGGTGGTACCCGCGCTACTTCACCGGCAGATGGTAGGAGGCCCGGTAGCGGTCGGCGGGGATGACGACGTCGGCGGTCTCCACCGGGCGGCCGGAGGCGTAGTACGTCCGCTGGATCACCAGGACGACATGGCCGGGGACCCCGCCCAGGGTGAGCAGTTCCTCGGCGAGACCGGGGCGGGCGCCGACCTCCTCGGTGACGTTGTCCACGACGACGTCGATGGCGCGCATCCGCTCGACCACGCCCATCCCGCCGAGCGGGCCCTCCTCGGGCAGCATCACGGGGGTGCGGCCGGTGACGGCGAGGGGCTCCCAGGAGGTGGAGAGCATCATCGGATCGCCCGCGTCCCGGAACAGGTACCGGGTGCGCATCACGCGGTCGCCGAGGTGGATGCCGAGCCGGTCGGCGATCGCGGCGCCGGCCTCGGCCTGCTCGCTGCTGGACTCCCAGGTGCCGCGCGCGGCCGCGTCGGACTGCTCCTGCCGGAACGGGGTGGCACCGCCGACCGGGCGGAACCCGGAGCGGGCCACCCGCCGGGGCACGGGCCGCTCGCGCACATAGGTCCCGGAGCCGGAGCGGCCCTCGACCAGCCCCTCGGCCATCAGCACCTTGCGGGCCTCCAGGGCGACCGTGTCCGAGACGCCGTACTCCTCACGAATGCGGGCCTGGGAGGGCAGCCGGGTGTGAGGCGGCAGCGAACCGTCGACGATCTTCTTGCGGAGATCACCCGCGACACGCAGATACGCCGGCTGCTCACCGAAAGTCACTAGCCGCTCCCATCAGGTTGTACAGACAGCAACAGCGTGGCAACCGTGGGTTGAGCGGTGCAAGCAAAGGCCAGAGAATCACTCGATGTGATGACATGCGGCGGGGGGAGGCTTTACGCAGGCACTTTCTCCCCGCTATGGCCGCGATCACACCTCCAGGCCGGAGCCACTTCCTCCGCTGCCGGAGCCGGCGCCCCCGTCGTCGTACGAGGGCGGGGTCGTGGCGAGGCCCAGAGCCTTGCGCGCGGTGACGGTCCGCTTCGGGTCGAGCAGCGCCGAACCCTTGTCGTAGGGGGCGTAGTACGTGTCCGCGTCCGTGGCCTTGGCGGCCTTCGCCCACTCCGCCTTCGCCCGGTCGAGGTCCGCGACCAGGTCGTTCACCGGCTGCTTCGCGTCCGGGCCCCAGCCGTGCGCGCGCAGCATCGCGGTCTGCTTGCCGATCGCCGTGGTCACCCGGTCCGCCCACTGCCGGTAGCCGGGCAGGTCGTCCTCGACGTACTCGGCCTCGGGGACGGTGCCGAGAGCGGAGTTGAGGACGTGCGCGGCGTCGAGGTAGGCGACCTGGTCGGCGTCCAGCACACTCTCGTCGTTGCGCAGCGAGCCGGTCAGGGTCTTGCCCTCGGAGGTGTTGCCGAAGACGCAGGCGACCTCCCGGTCTCCGTAGCCCCAGCTGTCCTCGCTGGGCGTGAAGTAGTACACGTCGACGTCGCCCGGGATCGCCCAGCCGTCCATCGCGTAGCCGTCCTCCAGGGCGTAGCAGCGCTGGTCGGCGGAGTCGCCGACGCTGTCGTCACCCGGGTAGGACGAGCCCTTGAGCTTGTAGGTGGCGAAGACCTCGCCGTCGTGCGCCCTCTCGCAGTCCACGACGGTGACGTCGGAGACCAGGTCGCCGGTGAGCGTGCCGTCGGGGGTGTCGAAGCAGTCGCCGGTCGAGAGGGAGAGGCTGGAGCTGTCGTTCACGCCCTCCTTGACGCCGTCCCAGAACTCGCCCGCCCCGCCGGTGGCCAGCAGCAGCACCCACAGGGCGAGCCCGACCGAGGAGAACACCGACCCGATGACCGCCATCGCCTTGCCGCGCTCACCGCGCTTGCGGATCTGGCTCAGCCCGATCAGCCCCAGCACCAGCCCCACCCCCGGCAGACAGCACAGCAGCCCGAGCACGAGGGAGGCGATGGCGAGCCCGTTGACGGGCGGCTGGGCGGCGTAGGGGCCGTAGCCCTGCCCCCAGGGCTGGTACGGCCCGGGGTACGGCGGCTGCTGCCCGTACGGTCCCTGCGGGTACTGCGGGTACTGCGGCTGGCCCGACTGGGGCGGTTGGTAGGGCCCTTGTGGCTGGTGGGGGCCGGGGGGCGGAGGTATGGACACCGGTACCGTGCTCCTGAGGGGGCGTCGGGCCGCGTGGAAACGGACGGCTGGACTGACGTACGACTGCGCGCATCGTAAGCGCGCCGTGAACGGGGGCGGAATGAGGGTGGGGAAGGCGGCCGTGCGCGCGGTGAACGGCCTGACCGCGCGCTGGGCGGCCGCGTCGGAGGGCGGCACGGTCTTCTCGGCGGCCGGGGTGTGGCCGCTGCTGGCCTTCCTGGCGGACGCCGCGGACGGCAGGGCACGCGGCGAGCTGGCGGACGCGCTGGGCCTGCCGGCGGACGAGGCGGCGGGCGCGGCACGGGAGTTGCTCGGCGCGATGGCGGGCATGCGCGGCCTGGACACCGCGGTGGGCCTGTGGACCGGGCGGACCCTGGAGCTGCGGGAGGAATGGACGGCGGGGCTGCCCGCCGGGACGCACGGGGTGCTCACCGGGGACGCGGCGGCGGACCGCGCGGCGCTGGACGCCTGGGCCGTGCGGCGCACCGGCGGGCTCGTCGCCCGGATGCCGGTCGAGGTCCGCGAGGACACGGAGTTGGTGCTGGCCGGTGCACTGGCGATGCGCACGCGCTGGCTCGCGCCCTTCGAGGAGCTGCCACTGGAGACGGCGTACCAGCCCTGGGCCGCCGTCGACCGGCTCGGCCTGCGCCGCACCAGCGTGCTGCTGGACCGGATCGGGGTGGCCGACACCCCGGACGGCTGCGTCACCACGCTGAAGGTCCTGGGCGACAACGCCCTCGACGTCCACCTGCTGCTCGGCGAGGAGCGGATGACACCGGGGCAGGTGCTGGGGGCGGGCGTCGGCATCCTGGGCGGCGCGCACCCGGTGGTGCCGGGCGGTCGGCTCCCCTACGGGGCGCCCGGACCGGGGCTGAGCGTGGAAAGGGTGCGGTGTGAGAGACCGCAGCCGCCGCGGCTCGACGTGACGACGGCGGCGTATGACCTGACGGCGGGCCACGATCTGCTCGCGCTGCACCGGCTGTTCGGGCTCACGACGGCGAGGGACGCGGATCAGGGGCACTTCCCCGGGATCAGCGCCTTCCCGCTGGCCGTCGGGTCGGCCGAGCAGGCCGTCATGGCGAGATTCGGTGCGCTGGGCTTCGAGGCGGCTGCGGTGACGGCGTTCGGGATGGTCGCGGCAGGAGCCCCGCCCGAGCGGCGTCACGTCACCACCCGGATCAGCGCCGCCTTCGACCGTCCCTTCGGCTTCCTCGCCCTGCACCGGCACTCCCGGCTCGTCCTCGCGGCGGGCTGGGTGACGGATCCCCTGCCCTTCCCCGAGTACCCATGGGAGCACGACGAATGAACGACACCGTCCGCGCCGTCAACGCGCTCACCGCACGCTGGGCGCGGCAGACCAGACAGGGCACGGTCTTCTCGGCCGCCGGTGTCTGGCCGCTGCTGGCCTTCCTCGCCGACGGCGCCGCGGGCCCGGCCCGGGACGAACTGACCCGGGCCGTGGGGATGCAAGCCGACCAGGCCGCCGCCGGTGCGCGGGAGTTACTCACGGGGCTCGACTCGATGCCAGGCGTCGGGTCCGCTCTGGGGCTGTGGACCGACCGGGCGCTGGAGCTGCGCGAGCAGTGGGCGGCGGGGCTGCCCGCCGACGCGCACGGGTTGCTCGACGCCGATCCGGCGGCCGCCCAGGAGGCGCTGGACGCGTGGGCGGCGAAGCGCACCGAGGGGCTGGTCGAGCGGATGCCGGTCCGGCCGGCCGAGGGCGCCCGGATGGTGCTGGCGACCGCGCTGGCGCTGCGCACGGACTGGCAGCAGCCGTTCCGGGAGACCGTGCTGCGGCCCGGCTCCGGGCCCTGGCAGGGCCGTACGCTGGCCGGTCTGCAGCGCAACAGCGTCCGCCTGGACCGGATCGGCGTGGCCGCGGGCCCGGACGGCCACGTCACCACGCTGAAGGTCCTCGGGGACAACCGCCTCGACGTGCACCTGGTGCTCGGCACGGAGGGGATGGCTCCCGGACAGGTGCTGCACACGGGCATCGGCGTCCTGGAGCGCGCCCTGCCGGTGACGACCGGCGGACAGCTCCCCTACGGGCCCGCGGGGCCGGGTGTGGTCGTGGAGCGGCAGCCGTCCGTGGCCCCGGACCCGATCCGGCTCGATGTGACCACCCCTGGTTTCGCGGTCCGCGCCGACCACGACCTGCTCCAGCTCCACGGGCTGTTCGGGCTCTCCACGGCCGCGGACGCCCGCGAGGGGCACTTCCCCGGGATCAGCGCCGCGCCGCTCGCCATCGGGGCGGCCGGGCAGTCCGCGGTCGCGGAGTTCGGGCCGCTGGGCTTCCGGGCCGCCGCGGTCACTGCCGTGGTGGCGGCGCCGGGCGGCGGGCCGCCGCGGTACCGGCACGAGTCCACGGTGGTGCGGGCCGCCTTCGACCGGCCGTTCGGCTTCCTCGCCGTGCACCGGGAGAGCCGGCTGGTGCTGGCGGCGGGGTGGGTGACGGAGCCGACGGTCGTGAGCTGAGCGCCCTGCCGGACGGGCCGCGGTCGTTCGGCCGCGGGTGCGTGGGGGTTGCTCGCGCAGTTCCCCGCGCCCCTTACGGGGCGCTCAGCTGGTCGCGCCCACGCGGCGGAGCCGCATATCGGACACAGCCCCGCGCCCCTTACGGGACGCTACAGCTGGCGTCCGCAACAACGCGCCCCAAAGGGGCGCGGGGAACTGCGCGACCAGCCACGACGGCGCCGCACACGGACGACGGCACATCCCGCGGGGCGCCTAGTCGAAGTCGGTGGCCCGTGTCCGCTTCTCCCAGGCCGCGATGTCCCTTCGTACGACGTCCAGTTGCGTCAGTACGGCGGTCACCGCGTCGTCGCCCAGGGGGAGGTGCAGCGGGGTCTCCTCGGCGTCCAGGGCGGCCAGGATCAGGGCGGCCGCCTTGGCCGGGTCGCCGGGCTGGCTGCCGTCGCCGCCCTCGACGAAGCCGCGGGTCTCGGCGACCTTGGCGTACACGCCGGTGTCGGAGCTGGCCCCGGCCCTGCTGGTGTCGAAGAGCGAGGTGCGGAAGGCGCCCGGCTCCACGATCAGCACCTTGATCCCGAACTCCCTCACCTCGTCGGCGAGTCCCTCGGACATGCCCTCCAGCGCGAACTTCGTGCCGCTGTAGGCGGAGAAGCCGGCGAAGGACATCTGCCCGCCCATGCTGCTCATCTGGACAATGGCTCCCGAGCGCTGTCCGCGCAGGTGCGGCAGTACCGCCCGGACCAGCGCGGCCGGGCCGAACACGTGCAGGTCGAAGAGGTCGCGCAGTTCGGCGTCGGTGGTCTCCTCGAAGGCGCCGACGTGCGTGCGGCCCGCGTTGTTGACGAGGACGTCGATCCGGCCGTGGCGGGCGATCACGTCCCGTACGGCCGGCTCGATCGCCGCCGTGTCCGTGACGTCCAGGCGGACCGGGTCCACCCGGCCGGGGTGGGCGGCGGCCAGCTCCGCCAGTGCCTCGGGGCGCCGGGCCGCCCCGACCACGGTGTCGCCCGCGGCGAGCGCGGCCTCGGCGAGTGCCCGGCCGAAGCCGCTGCTCGCGCCGGTGATGAGCCAGATCCTGGTCATGTCCCGTCTCCCTGCTCCGTGCTGTGCGTCCAGCCAACCACCCTCACCCGTAAGGGAGTTCACGTCCAATGGGTTTCCTCGGCGGGTTCACCTCACCGGCGTACGCCGGGCACAGCGGCAGCCGTACGGTGAACACCGTGCGGCCCGGTTCGCTGCTGACCTCCGCGCATCCCGCGTGGGCGGCGGACACGGCGGCGACGATCGCGAGGCCGAGGCCGCTGCTGCCGGTGGCCCGGGAGCGGGAGGCGTCACCGCGGGCGAACCGCTCGAAGACGCGGGGCAGCAGTTCGGGCGGGATGCCGGGGCCGTCGTCGGCGACCCGGACCACCGCCTGGTCGCCGACGGTCCGGACGGTCACGGTGACCTTGGTGCCGGGCGGGGTGTGGGTGCGGGCGTTGGCGAGGAGGTTGGCGACGACCTGGTGGAGGCGGTCCGGGTCGCCCTCGACCAGCACCAGGTTGCCCGGCATCAGGAACTCCCAGCGGTGGTCGGGTCCGGCGGCGCGGGCGTCGGCCACGGCCTCGGCGAGCAGCGGGCCGAGGCCCACCTCCTCGTGGGCCAGCGGACGGCCGGTGTCCAGGCGGGCGAGGAGCAGCAGGTCCTCGACGAGGGTGCGCATCCGGCCGATGCCGGACTCCATGCGGCCCAGCGCGTACTCGGCCTGCGGGGCCGCCGACTTCGGGGCGCGGCGCACCAGTTGGAGATGTCCTGCGACGGAGGCGAGCGGGGTGCGCAGTTCGTGGCCGGCGTCGGCGAGGAAGTCCCGCATGCGCAGTTCGGTGGCGTAGCGGTCGGCGAGGGCGCTCTCGACGTGTCCGAGGAGCCGGTTGACGGCCTCGGCGAGCCGGCCGGTCTCGGTGGCGCAGTCGGCCTCCGGCACCCGTTCCAGGGCGCGGACCTCGCCGTGTCCGAGTGGTTCGCGGGAGATGCGGGTGGCGGTGGCGACGACGCGTTGCAGGGGCCGTAACTGACGGCCGATCACGGTGGCCCCGATCAGCGCGGCGACGGCGAGCGCGGCGGCCGCGATCGCCGACTCGACGGCCAGCAGCCGGCCGAGCATCCGGTCCACCGGGTGCACCGACAGCGCGGTGACGACGGTGATCTCGGTGTTCCGGGTGTCGGCCCGCACGGCCTTGACCCGGTAGGTGCCGCGGCCGGGCAGGTCCAGGGTGTGGTGGTGGCCGTCGGCCTCGACCGTGGCGAGGATCCGCCGTTGTCCGGCGGTCGGGGCGGTCAGTTCCCCGGAGCCGGCCACGACCGCCGCGTGCCGGATGGTGGCCGAGCCGTGCCGGCCGGCCACGGAGACGCCGATGGTGCCCGCCGGGACCCCGAACGCCCTGAGGTAGGGCAGGCCGCTGGTCGGGGCGCCGATCTGGCCGCGGGCGGCCGACGAGTGCTCGGCGAGGGCGTCGAGACGCTGGTCGAGGCCGGTCATCAGATAGCTGCGCATGGTCAGCCCGGTGATGGCGATGATCACGACGGAGAGTGCGGCCAGCAGCAGGCTGCTGGAGAGGATCATCCGGGAGCGCAGGCTGCGCGGCCGGCGCAGGCCGCGTCTCATCGCTTCGCTTCGGCGGGCTTCATCAGGTAGCCGACGCCGCGCACGGTGTGGATGAGGACGGAACGGTCGCGCTCGATCTTGCGGCGCAGGTAGCTGACGTAGCTCTCGACGATGCTCAGGTGGCGGTCGGCCTCGCCGGCCCAGACGTTGTCGAGGAGCTCCGCCCGGCCGAGGACCCGGCCGGTGTGCCGCATCAGATAGCGCAGCAGCTCGAACTCCCGGGCGGTGAGCCGGACCGGGGTGCCGGCCCTGTGCACCTGCCGGGTCTCCTCGTCGAGGGTCAGGTCGCCGACCGCGAGCAGCGAGCCGCCCGCCCCTGCCGCGTCGCAGCGGCGCAGCAGGGCGCGCAGCCGGACCACGACCTCGTCGAGGTCGAACGGCTTGGGCACGTAGTCGTCGGCGCCCGCGCAGAGGCCGGCGACCCGGTCCTCCACGCTCTCCCGGGCGGTCAGGAACAGCACGGGGAGGTCCGGCCGGTAGGCCCGGAGCCGCCGCAGCACCTCCAGGCCCTCCAGGTCGGGCAGTCCGCGGTCCAGGACGACCACGTCGGGCCGGAAGCCGCGGGCCGCCCGCAGCGCCGTCGCGCCGTCCAGCGCCGGCTCGGTCCGCCAGCCCTCGGCCCGCAGCACCGTCACCAGCAGGTCGGTCAGGTCTTTCTCGTCGTCCACGACCAGGATCCGTGGGGTACCGGTGGATAACTTCATGGCCGGTGACCGTCCACCTCCCGGCCGTGAGACGCGTGGGTGCGGACTGTGAAAGAGCTGTCGGGCTGTCAGATCCGGTGGCTCAGGCGCCAGCCGTGAAGCGCAGCCTGAGGGTGCGGGCCTCGGGGCGCAGCGCGAACTCCGGCCACACGTCCGGCCCGCAGGCGCGGGAGCCGAGGCCGTGCTGGGCCGCGTCGATGACGAGGTGGCTCGTGGTGGACTCCGGGAGTTCGAAGGGGTGGGCGGCCCGGGCGAGTTGCTGCGGGGTGTGGCGGGCGAGGGTGAAGCCGGGGCGCCGCCCGCGGGTGTCGGGGAGGGCGTCGATGCGCAGGGTCCCGGTGTCGCCGCTGGTCAGCGTGAGGCGGCGGAGCTGGGAACGGTGGCCGGTCTCCTGGGGGCGCGCGTAGTCCACCGACAGGTCCCCGACGGTGGCCGAGAACCGGCCGGTGCGGGCCGCCCGGAGGCTGTCGGGGTAGGACTCCAGCGGGCCGAGTCCGAACCACTCGGCGCCGTCCACGGGGGCAGCCTCGTCGGGGAGTTCGAAGTGCACCCCGATCCGCGGCCACACCGTCGACCAGCCGCGCCCGGGCTCGATCTCCACGCGCAGTTCCAGCTCGCCGTCCTCGACCGACCAGACCGACTCCAAGGTCACCGAGAGCGCGGAGTGCGCGGCGGAGACCCGGTCGACGGTGCGCAGGGCGTCGGTGGCGTGCTCCACGCTGATCCGCCGTGCGGTGAGGCGGTCGAGTCCGTCCCGGCGCCACAGCTCGGCGCTGGAGACCCCCTCGGCGCTGGCGTCGCTGCCCTCCAGCCGGTCGGCGGTGCCCTCGTCGTTGTCGGTCGGGGCGCGGAACAGCTCCAGCCGGGGCCCGGTCACGGACCGCCCGGCGAGCCGGGTGAGGGATCCGCCGGTGAACTCGGCGATGCCGAGCGCGAGGGTCCCCTCGCCCGGCCGCCAGCCGGACCGGGGCCGGACGGGGGGCACCGGCCGCCGTACCGAGCAGTCCAGCTGGGCGGTGGCGACCTCGTGGCCTGCGGGTGCCCAAGCGGTCTCCGTCGCCAGCACCGCCTCGACCGTCAGCCAGGTCTCGGCGTCCGCGGCCACCGCGATCGCGGGCAGCGGCACCCTTCCCGACTCGCCCGCCGCGAGCAGCGGGGTCTCCAACTCCCCCGCCTCCACGGGGATGCCGTCGAACTCGACGCGCCAGCGGAAGCGCAGGTCGGAGGTGTCGGCCGAGTGCCGCAGGTTGGTGATGTCGAGCTTGTCGCCGTCGAAGGCGAACCGGACCGGCTGGACGACCGCCTTGAACTCGTGCAGGCCGGGCGTCGGCACGTCGTCGCTGAGCACCATGCCGTCCATCACGAAGTTGCCGTCGTGCACGACCTCCCCGAAGTCGCCGCCGTAGGCGTAGTACGGCGTCCCGTCGGAGGCCGTGGCCAGGATGCCGTGGTCGCGCCACTCCCAGACGAAGCCGCCGTGCAGTCGCGGGTGGCGGTGGACCAGTTCCTCGTACTGGTCGAGGGCGCCCGGACCGTTGCCCATGGCGTGGGCGTACTCGCAGAGCAGGAACGGCTTGGTGCGCTGCCGGGCGCCCTGGGCGGGGGTGCAGCCGAGCAGCGGCGTACGGGAGCCGTCGGTGCCGATCTGCTCGGTCTCCGGCACGGTCGCGTACATCCGGGAGTAGACGTCGGTGTACTCGCCGGTGTAGTCGCCCTCGTAGTGGACGGGGCGCTCGGGGTCGCGGGCGTGCACCCAGGCGGACATGGCGGCGAGGTTGGCTCCGGTGCCGGCCTCGTTGCCGAGCGACCACATGACGACGCCGGGGTGGTTCTTGTCCCGTTCGACGGTGCGCTCGATGCGGTCCAGGCAGGCCGCGCGCCAGGCCGGGTCGTCGGTCGGGTTGCCCACCCAGCCGACCTTGTCGAAACCGTGGGTCTCCAGGTCGCATTCGAGGACGACCCAGAAGCCGAGCTCGTCGGCGAGGTCGAGCAGCCGGGGGTGCGGCGGGTAGTGGCTGGTGCGGATGGCGTTCACGTTGAACCGCTTCATCCGGGCCAGGTCCGCGCGGGCGTGCGCCTCGTCGAAGACCCGGCCGCGCTCGGGGTGGGCCTCGTGCCGGTTCATGCCGTGGAAGACGACCCGGCGGCCGTTGACCAGGAACTGGTCGCCGCGGATCTCGACCGTGCGGAAACCGATGCGCAGGGCGATGGTCTCGGCGGCCGAGGAGACGGTCACGTCGTACAGCCGGGGCAGCTCGGCCGACCACGGCGCCACCTCCGGGACGTCGACGGGCGCCACGTCGGCCGCCGTCTCCCAGACCCGCTCCACGCCCAGTTCGGGGATGCGCAGGGTGACCGGGAACGCGGCCGCACCTGCGGTGACCTCCGGGTCGAGGCGCCCGCGCCCGCCGTCGTAGCCGGTGCGCAGCCAGACGTCCTCGATGCCCCCGGCCGGGCGGGCGAGCAGGGTGACGTCCCGGAAGATGCCGGGCAGCCACCACTGGTCCTGGTCCTCGACGTAGCTGGCCGCCGACCACTGGTGCACCCGTACGGCGACGACGTTGTCACCGGCGCGGACCGCCGACGTCACGTCGAACTCGTGGGCCAGCCGGCTGCCGCTCGCGGTGCCGATCCCGACGCCGTTCACCCACACCCGGAACAGCGACTCGACCCCGTCGAACCGCAGCACGATGCGCTCGGCGTCCGACCAGTCCGCGGGGAGGTCGAAGTGGCGGCGGTAGTCGCCGGTGGGGTTCTCGTCGGGGACGTGCGGCGGGTCGATCGGGAACGGGAACTGGATGTTCGTGTAGGCCGGCCGGCCGTAAGCGCCGTCGCCCTCCAGCACCCAGTGGGCGGGCACCGGGATGCTGTCCCAGCCCTGGTCGTCGAAGTCCTCGGTGGCGAACTCCTCGGCCACGGCCGCCGTGGGCGACAGCCGGAAGCGCCAGGGGCCGTTCAGCGAGCGGGACGGGGCGTCGGAGTGCAGCCATGAGCGGGCCGGGCGCAGGGCGCCGTGCCACGGGGTGGGGTCCGATACGTACGCGGAGAGCTCGGAGGGCAAGACGTCACAACTTTCTTGATGATGGGGGGAGCTGCAGCGCCCCCGAAGGGGCGCTGGGGGTACCCCCGGCCGAAGGCTGGGGGAGGAACTGCGCGACCAGCCACGACGGACCGGCAGACGACAGACGGCACATCGCGGCCCTACCAGCGGAGCACCACCGTGCGGATCTCCCAGGGGCCGAGGACGAGGTCGAGTCCGTCCCGCACCGGTTCGGGGGCGATCGGCCGGCCGAGCAGGTCGACCGTGGTCGCCCCGGTGAAGGCGCCGGTCACGCGGACGGCCGTCGCGGTGTCCCGCATCGCGGCCAGCCGGACCTCGGTGCCGGGCCCGTGCTCGGGGTCGGTGACGCGGCGGATGCTCGACACGTGCACGTCCCGGCCGTCGACCTGCACGCCGTTCGCGTCCGGGGGCAGCGGGCCGCCGCCGGGCGCGGTGCCGCGGGTGACGAGGCAGTCGCCCCGGAACTCGTCGGCGAGGGCGACCGCGTTCGCGCCCTGCCAGCCGGCCGCCCAGGGCAGCACGGCGAACCGGTTCTCGATGCGCATGCCCAGGTCCTGGGCGCCCGGGGCGGGGATCTCGCTCGCCGCGGGCTCGTCGCGCAGGGGGTGGATGTTGACGCTGATGGAGCCGATGGCACGCAGCAGGGTGACGGCGAGTGCGGAGCCGTCGTCGACGAGTTCGTACTCGGCGGAGTGGTCGAGCAGCACGGTGGCCGGGCCCGCCGACACGAAGGTGCTCGCCGGGAAGGTCGGGATCGGGTACTCGCCCCAGCCGCCCTCGGCGGTCAGGCCGCGCTCGGTGACGGCGAACTGCCCGGCCGAAGCGGAGCCGGTGACGGGCACGGGCAGCGGGACGTGCAGGCGCAGCCGGTGGTCGGCGGACCGGTTCAGGAACGCCGTGGAGACCCGGACGAAGGGCTCGCCCGCGCGTACTTCCACCAGCATGTCCACGGGGGTCGGGACGGTACGGCCGCTGCGCCGGTCCCGGTCGCCGTCGGCGAGCGCTTCCGGCCAGTCGTAGACGCGGGTGACGCGCAACCGGGCCCGCAGCGGGCCGCTTTCGAGGAGTTCGACGTCGACGCGGGTCGGCTCGGACACCGGCACGTCGTGGGCCGGAGGGGCGTAGTTGTAGCTGTCGCCGCGGTCACCGCCGTCGACCAGGCGCCCGACGCCGGACAGGACGGTGCCGTCGACGCCGGTCACGTCCAGTGTGCCGTCGGCGGCCACCGCGACCCGGACCAGGCCGTTGGAGAGGGCGTCCGCCGTCGCCGTCGCGCCCGGCGTCGCGGGGGCGGCGGGCCGCTCGCCCGCCTCGACCCGGAAGGCGGCCAGCCCGGCGGCCGGGACGGGTACGGCAACCAGTGCGGTGGCCCGGGCCTGGGCCAGGGTCAGTACCCGCCACTCCCCCGGGTGGGCCGCGGCCGCGGCGGCGACCTCGCCGCGCAGGGTCATCAGGTCGAAGGGGCCTTCCGGGACCTCGGCGAGGTGGAAGACCAGGGAGTTCGGGGTGAGTTCGTAGCCGTTGATCAGCAGGCCGAACAGCTCGCGGCGGTGGATCCGGCGCAGGACGCGTTCCAGCTGGGAGGCGTCGAGCCGCTCGTCGCTGAGGACGGTGGGCGCCTGGGAGACCAGCTGTACGGGGTGCGCCGAGCCGTCGGCGGTGGTCGCCACCAGCGTGCTGCCCTTCGGCGCGGCCACCACGTCCACCTCGACGAGCGCGGTCCGCGGCGCCGGCAGCGGGTTGGCGACCAGGTAGGCGTCGCCGGGCACCCCGGCGGCGGGCTCGGCGAGGGCCGCGTCCCGGACCGCGCGGGCGGTCTGCGCGGCCTCGGCGAGGCGGGCCGCGACCTGGTCGCAGGTCTCGTCGGTGCCGGAACCGACCACGGAGTCGTGCGCGGTGGACTCGATGACCTTGTGCCAGGCGAGGGCGAGGAAGTTGGCGTCGTCGCGGCCGGACCACAGGGCGTTCATCCGCTCGGCGTGGTCGACGGTCCGCTCGGCGGCGGCCATCCGCTGCTTGAGCCCGAGCCGTACCGACAGCACGCCCGGGAGGATGTTGCCCCGCACGTGGCTGCGGAGTTCGCCGGTGACGACGGCGGTCACCTCGTCCCGTGCGTGCTTGCGGATGTACTCGTCGAGCGTGGCGACGGTGATCGGCCGCTCTTCGCCGGAGGCCTTCCGCAGCCAGTCCGCGAGCCGCGGGTCGGGCGCGTTGTGGTCGGTGCCGGCCATGGCGAGGAGCGGGTCGCCGCCCCACCGCCCGGCGGTCATCCCGGCGTACTCGCCCAGCGCCCGCCTGATCTGGTCCGGCACGAGCAGGACGTCGAGACCGTTGTCGTACCCGTCGAAGAGGAACTCGGTGCGCACCTCGGAGCCGTCGGGCGCGCGCCAGCGGAAGGCGTGCCCGTCGACCGTGCCGGGCACCCCGCGCCACAGCGCCGCGTGCTCGATACCGGCCCGCGCCAGGATCTGCGGCATCTGCGCGATGTGGCCGAACATGTCCGGCAGATAGCCGATCGGCATCGCGCCGCCGAGCCGTTCGGCGGCCGCCCAGCCCATCTGGAGGTTGCGGACGATGGTCTCGCCGGAGCAGAGGAACTCGTCGAGCAGGATCAGCCACGGCCCGACGGCCAGCCGGCCCTCGCGGACCAGGGCCGCGACCCGGTCGCGGTTCTCCGGCCGCATCTCCAGGTAGTCCTCGACCGCGGCCATCTGCCCGTCGACGGTGAACCGGAAGCCGGGGTCGGCCTCGGCCGTCTCCAGCACGGTGTCGAGGGCGGCGACAAGGCGGTGCCGGAACACCTGGAACGGCTCGTACCACTCCCGGTCCCAGTGGAAGTGGGGTACGAACACGGCGGAGTCGGTCATGGAAGGAGACACCTTCTGTGCGTGGGGGGCGTCACTTGAGCGAGCCGGCGGCCAGGCCGGTGCGCCAGAACCGCTGGAGGAGGATGAACACGACGATCACCGGCAGGATCGACACCAGCGAGCCGGTGATGATGGACTGCTGGAGCAGCGGGGCGCGGGCGGTCTGGCCGTTCCACTCGTACAGGCCGAGCGTGATCGGGAAGAGGGACTCCTTCTGGAGCATCACCATCGGCAGGAAGAAGTTGTTCCAGATGGCCACGAACTGGAACAGGAAGATGGTCACCAGGGCCGGGGTCATCAGCCGGAACGCCACCGAGAAGAACGTGCGGAACTCGCCGGCGCCGTCCAGCCGCGCCGACTCGATCAGCTCCTGCGGCACGGAGGCGTTGGCGAAGATCCGCGCCAGGTAGACGCCGAACGGGCTGACGATGCTGGGCAGGAACACCGCGAAGTAGGTGTTGACGAGCCCGGTCGCCGAGAACAGCAGGAACAGCGGCAGGGCGAGCGCGGTGGTGGGCACCAGGACACCGCCGAGGATGACGGAGAACAGGAACTCCCGGCCGCGGAACCGGAACTTGGCGAGGGCGTAGCCGCACAGCGCGGAGATCAGGGTGCCCACGGCCGCGCCCAGCACCGCGTACAGGACGGTGTTGAGGGCCCAGCGGCCGAAGATGCCGTCGCTGCGGGTGAACAGGGTGTGGAGGTTCTCGAACAGGTTGAAGTGCGAGAACACCAGCCCGTTGGTGGAGGCGAGGTCGCCCTGCGGCTTGGTCGACGCGACGACCAGGAAGTACACCGGCAGCAGGAAGTAGACGGCCAGGAGCAGCATCAGCCCCATGGCGGCCGTACGGCTGATCCGGTTTTCGCGGGTGACGGTCGGTGTGCTCACAGTCCGGCCTTCTTCGAGGTCAGTCGCATGAACCCGAAGCTCAAGACGAAGGTGATGACGGCGATGACGACGGAGATGGCCGCGGCCTGCTGGTAGTTGTTCCCGGAGGCCACCGTGTAGGCGAGCATGTTCGGGGTGAACGTGCTGGAGATGTTCGAGGAGATCTGCCGCAGCACGGCCGGCTCGGCGTACAGCTGGAGCGTGCCGATGATCGAGAAGACGGTGGTCAGGACGATCGACGGGGCGATGATCGGCACCTTGATCCGCCAGGCGATCGTCCAGTCGGAGGCGCCGTCGATCTTCGCGGCCTCGTAGAGCTCCTGCGGGATCGACTGGAGCGCCGAGAACATGATCAGCATGTTGTAGCCGGTCCACAGCCAGGTGGAGACGTTGGCGGCCGACCAGAGCACGGCACCCGGGCCGAGGAAGTCGGGGTGCAGTCCGATGCCGTTCAGCAGGTCGACGACCGGGCTGAGCTGGGGCGAGTAGAGGTACGACCACATGATCGCGGCGATCACGCCGGGCACCGCGTACGGCATGAACGCGACGATGCGGAAGAACCCCTTGGCCCGCAGCAGGGGCGTGTCGAGCAGCAGCGCGATGATCAGGGCCACGAGCAGCATGACCGGCACCTGCACGATGCCGAACAGCCCGATGCGGCCGATGCTGGACCAGAACTCGTCGTTCTGGAGCACCTGCCCGTACTGCTCGAAGCCGCCGAAGGTCGTGTACGACGTCCCGTACTGGCCGCCGGAGCGGCGCACGACGCGGAAGCTCTGCCAGAGGGCGTAGCCGACCGGCACCAGGTAGAACAGCAGGAACGGCAGGAAGAACGGGGTCACGAAGGCGGCGACGGTGGCCGCCCCGGGGCCGCCGCCGTTCGGGCGACGGCGGCCCCGGGGCGTGGTTCGCACGCCGGCCGAGCGGGTTGCGAGGTCGGTCATTACGCGGTCACTTGCCCGCCGTCGCCGGGATCGCCTGGTCCTTCATCGACTTCAGCGCGGCGGCCTGGGCGGTCGCGAGCGCGTCGCTGAGGGTGCCGCTGCCGGCCGCGGCCTTGGCCATCGCGTCCTGGAGGGCCAGGTTCACGGTCTTCTGCGTGGGGCCCCAGGCGAAGCTGGTGTCGATCTTCTTGGAGGCGTCGGCGAAGACGTCGAAGATCTTCTCGTTGTCGTAGTAGGGCACGCCCTGCTTCAGCGCGGGCAGGTCCAGGCCCGCGGTGGCCGCCGGGTACAGGCCGCCCAGCTTGTTCTCCAGCGCCAGGGCGTCCGGGTCGGAGTTCAGCCAGGTGTTGAACTCCACCGACTCGTAGAGGTGCTTGCTGCCCTTCATGAACGCGACGGTCGAGCCGCCCCAGTCACCGGAGGAGCCGTTCGAACCCCACGTCGGCATGGGGACGATGGTCCACTTCCCGGCCTGCTTGGGCAGGTTGTCGCGGAACATGCTGTAGCCCCAGGCGGCGCCGACGTAGGTGGCGATCTGGTCCTTCTGGTACGCCGCGTACATCTGGGTGGAGCCGTGGGCGAGGTCGGTGCGCACGACCTTCTCGGAGATCAGCTTCTGCCAGTAGTCGGCGACCTGCTTGCTCTGCGCCGAGTCGACGCTGACCTGCCACTTGTCGCCGGAGTAGCCGTACATCTTGGCATCGTTCTGCCAGAGGAGCCCGTTGAACCACTCGGCGTTGTTCGGGTCGAAGAACGTGATGTCGAGGCTCGGGTCCGCCTTGTGCAGCTTCTCGGCGGCCGTCGCGTACTCGTCCCAGGTCGTGGGAACGGCGACGTCGTACTTCTTGAAGAGGTCGCTGCGGACGTAGAGCGCCATCGGCCCGGTGTCCTGCGGGATCGCGAACACGCCGGTGCCGCCGAAGCTGGTCTGCGACCACGTCCACGGCACGAACTTCGACTCGGCCGCGGTGGCCGCCTTGCAGGCGGAGGCGTCCACGAAGGCGCTCTGGGTGCGCAGGTTGGGCAGTTCGTCGTAGCCGACCTGGGCGAGGTCCGGGGCCTTGTTCGCCTTGAGGGCGTTGCCGAGGGTGCCGTACTGGTCGTTGGAGATGTTCTTCGTCTCGACCTGGATGTTCGGATGCTGCTTGTTCCAGAGGTCGACGACCTTGTCCATGCCCGGAACGGTGTTCCAGTACTGGAGGGTGACCTTGCCCTTCGCGGGCTCGCAGGAGGATGCGGACGCCTTGTCCGACGAACCGGACGAGGAACACCCGGCGAGTACGACGATGCCGGCCGTGGCCGCTGCTACGGCGAGGCGGGTGCGCGTGACTGTGCTGCTCATATCTTCCGTTCCAGAGAACGCCTGGCGAAGGTGGTCAGGCGGGTCGACATTGACTCCTGGAGGCGGCTGCCTGCTGGTTGGAATAAGGGTCCGTGAGCGGTAACGTGAGCGCTCACGGGAGCGGTAACGGGAAGTTGATTGGGAGTGTGAGCTCCGGTCCGCCGGAGTGTCAAGGCTCATGACGTCGGACCCGGGCATACTCGGTGTCCCTGCGACGCGGGCGCGTCGGCAATTTCACGGAGGTGCGCGATGGCGTCGTCGGGAACCGGACCCCGCAGGGTGACGATCGACGATGTGGCCGAGGCCGCCGGAGTGTCCCGGCAGACCGTGTCACGGGCGCTCAACGACAAGGGCGAGATCGGCGTCTCCACGAAGCAGCGGGTGCTGGACGCGGCCCTCGCGCTGGGGTACCGGCCGAGCCGGTTCGCCAGGGGGCTGGTGCGGCAGGACACGTTCAGCGTCGGCCTGGTCATCCCCGACCTGCTCAACCCGTTCTTCACCGAGGTCGCCGCCGCCGCGCTGGACGCGGCGCGGGGACGCGGCTGGCATGTGGTCGTGTACGACACCGGCGACCGGGTCGAGGAGGAGCGCGGCACCCTGGAGGTGATCGCCTCCCAGGTGGACGCGGTGGTGGGCTACCTGAGCCTGCCGGAGGACGAGATCGCGCGGCTCACCCGGGGGCTCCCCGTCGTCCTCATCGACCGCAAGCACCGCACGGAACGCTTCAGCTCGATCCTGATCGACGGCGAGGCGGGCGTGCACGCGGCGATACGGCACCTGACCGGGTCCGGGCACCGGCACATCGGCATGCTCGACCACGCGGAACGCTCCGAGCCGAGCATCCGGCACGAGTGGTTCGACGCCGCGATGTCCGCGTGCGGGCTGGACTCCGGTTCGGTGGCCCGCGCGGACCAGAGCGTCGAGGGCGGCGAGCGGGCGCTCCAGGAACTCCTCGCCCGGCACCCGGACCTGACCGCCGTGTTCACGTTCAACGACATCATCGCGATAGGGGCGTTGCGCGCCGCGCGCCGGCTCGGCCGGCAGGTCCCCCGGGACCTCGCCCTGATCGGCTTCGACGGCCTGGGGCTCGGCACGCTGGTCGAACCGCAGCTGACCACGGTGGCCCTGGACACCCGCAGCCTCGGCGCACTCGCCGTCGAACAGGCGGCCCGGCTGCTGACCGGCAGCGGCCCACTGCCCGCCGACCAGCTGAAGGTGGGGGCGGAACTGCGGCTTCGCGAGTCGGCGTAGGGGTGACCGGGCTCCGGGCCAGACGGTGACGGAGCCGGAGCCGGAGCCGGAGCAGCGCGTTCTCCCGTCGAGGTGTCAGGCGTCGGCTCTCTCGATGCGCTCCGGCTCCGGCGCCGTCATGCCCAGCCGCGCCTGTTCCTCCTCGACGATCCGGCGGGCCAGTTCGGTGTCCGAGACGTCGACCGCGTCCGGGGTGGCCTCGGCCACCGCGCTGCGGCGGGCGTAGGCGTCGAACAGGCGGGTCTTCCGCTCCAGCATCTTCACCAGACGCTCGTCCACTCCCCCGGTGGCGAGCAGGCGGTGCACCCGGACCGGTCTGACCTGGCCCATGCGGTGGGCCCGGGCGACCGCCTGGTGTTCGATGGTCGGCTTGATCTGCGGTTCGCAGATGACGACGACGGAGGCGGCCTGCATGTTGAGGCCGACGCCCGCGGCCTGGATCTGCGCCAGGAGCACCGCGGCGCCCGGGGCGGCGGCGAAGTCGTCGACGAGTTGCTGCCGGCGTGCGGCCGGGACGGCGCCGGTGAGCGGGCCGAAGACCGTGGTACCGGTGGCGAGCGCCTCCTCGACCACGCGCAGGACGTCCTTGAAGTTGGAGAAGACCACTGTCTTCTGCCCGTTCTCGCCGGCCTCCTCGACGATCTCCCGGAGCCGCTCCAGCTTGGCCGACTTGTCGGGGCGCAGGTAGGCGGCCCTGCGCATCGCCATGAAGTTGCCGGCGCGTACGGCGTCGCGGTACGCCTCCTCGTCCGACGCGCTCAGCTCCTCCCACTCGTCGGTGTGCTGGAGGCTGGGGAGCTCCGTCAGCACGTCGCGCTGGTTGCGCCGCAGGTAGACGGGGGCGACGGCCTTGCGGAAGGCGACCGATCCGGCCAGGGCGTCACCGTCGTCCAGGGACTCCGCGACGCCGCGGTCGAGCATGCCGACCAGGTTGCGGAACTCCGCGACCCGGTTCTCCATCGGGGTGCCGGTCATGAAGAGGGTGCGCTCGCAGCGCTCCGCCCACCGGGCGACCGCCTGGGACCGCTTGGCCTTCGGGTTCTTCACCGAGTGCGCCTCGTCGACCACGAACAGGCCGACCTCGCCGCCGCCCGGTTCGGGAAACCCGCGCAGCGCGTCGAACGTGGTCACCGCGACCCCGCCCCGCTCCTGCCAGTCGGCGAACGCGTCGCGCCGGTCGGGGCCGTGCAGGAGCAGCACGCGCAGGGCGCTGCGGGCCTCGATCTCCCGCGTCCAGTTCACGAGGACGCTCGCCGGGCACACCACCATGAAGTGGCTCCGCCCCTCGGCGGCCAGGTGGGCCAGCACGGCGATCGCCTGGATGGTCTTCCCGAGGCCCATCTCGTCGCCGAGGATCACGTTGCGCTGCGCGAGGGCGAACCGGGCGCCGAACGCCTGGTAGCCACGCAGGGAGACCCGCCGGTGCGAGTCGTCGAGGCGCTGGGCCCGGACCCGCTCGGCGATCTCGTCCGGCAGGAAGCCCTCGGCGGCGGCCGTGTCGGGTGCCGCACCCGAGATCTCGGCGAGCAGACCGTAGTAGTCGGCGGAGCGGAGTTCGAAGTCCGCCCAGGCGGCGAGGTCGGACGACGGCCCCCGGAGCAGGTCCACCGAGGCCTGCGCGAACAGTTCGGGCAGCCGCCCCCGGTCCGCCTCGTCCACCAGCGGACGGAGTCCGGCCACCGCCGCCAGCGCGCGGGCCTTCCTCTCCCGGCCGGCCAGGAGCATCCGGAACCGCCCGGTGGCGGGCCTGGCGTCGGCCAGCAGCGGCTCCATTCGTCGCGTCAGGGCACCGGCCCGGTCGAGGGCCCGCCGCGCCTGAGGCCCTGCCTCCACCAGTACCTGCAGGGCGGTGACGAGCGCGGTGGTGCTCGGCTCCGGCCGGTCCACGTCGATATGGACGGCCACGGTCTCGTGCACGGCCTCGGAGAGCCTGCGGGCCGCGGCGAGCATCTGGTCGGCGGTGCGCCGCCCGACACCGGGTATCTGCAGCAGCCGGTACGCGCCCGCTTCGAGCACCGCGCCCACCGTCCGCAGTCCGCTCTGTTCGACGCCGCCGAGCCGCAGCCGGCCTTCGGTGACGTCCTGGAGCCGCGCGACCGGGATGGCGTCGAGCTCCCGCCGTACCGCCGCGTCGTGGATCGGCTTGAGTGCCGCCCGTACCGCCTCGACGGCCCTGCCATGGTCATCGACCACGTTCCGGGCCGCCTCGGCCAGCCGCGCTCCCTTCGCGACCACACCCCGCTCGTCCCGCCCCACGCGCCCCCCTCACTCGCCGTTCGGGCATCCTCCCACCTCAAGGGCCGTGGGGGTCAGGGCCTGCCACAGGTCCGACAGCAGCGCATCCGCGTCGTGGGCCGAGGGCAGGGACTGTCCCGCAGGGCTTCGCGGATCGAGGTCGTGCGCCGGCGCCTCGGGCGGGTGTCACAACTGGCGAAGCCTCTTACCACTTGCGGCGTGCTGCTTCCGTACGCATACCGAGCGCGGCTACGTTCTCGCCGTGACGGACACCGGCCCGCAGCGTCGTGGATTCGCCTGGCTCCCGGTCTCGGTGGTGGCGCTCGCGGTGATGGCGTTACTGCTGATGTTCGCCTCGCGGTACGGCTATCACCGGGACGAGTTGTACTTCCGGGTACTGGGCCGGCATCCCGCGTGGGGATACGTCGACCAGCCGCCCGGCACGCCCCTGCTCTCCCGCGCGTCGATCGCCCTGTTCGGGGACACCGTGCGCGGCCTCCGGGTCCCGGCGGTCCTGGCGGCGGGAGCGGTGGCGTACCTGTGTGCGCTGATCGCCCGTGAGGTAGGCGGCGGCCCTGGCGCGCAGACGCTGGCGGCCGCGGCCTCCTCGGGGACGCTCGTGCTGACCTTCGGGCATCTGTTCGTGACCACGTCGCTGGACATGGTCGTGTGGCTCGCCGTCGCGCTGTTCGCCTTCCGGGCCCTGCTGCGCGACCGGCCACGGTGGTGGCTCGCAGTCGGCGCGGTGGTCGGCGTGGGGCTGTACAACAAGCTGCTGGTCCTGCTGCTTCTGGCCACGCTGGGTGCCGGCCTGCTGGCGGTCGGACCGCGCCGGGTGCTGCTGTCGCGGTGGCCGTGGGCGGGCATGGGGCTGGCCGCGCTGATCGGCGCGCCGAACCTCGTCTACCAGGCCACCCACCAATTCCCGGCGCTCACCATGGCCGGTGCCCTCCGCTCCGACAAGGGCGCCATGGGCGGCGTGCTGAACATCCCGTTCTTCTTCCTGACGGTCGGGCTGCCCCTGTCGTACATCGCCGTGGTGGGCCTGTTCCGGGTGCTCCGCGATCCGGTGCTGGGGCCCGTGCGCGCCTTCGGCGTCGGATACCTGCTGCTGCTGGTGCTGCTCTGCGCCGTCGCCGCACAGCCCTACTACGCCATGGGCATGGTGCTGACCCTGCACGCGGTGGGTTCGGTGCCGGTGGCGCGGGCGCTGGCCGAGCGGCGGCACAGCCGGGCGCTGTTCGCCCTGCTCCTCGGACTCAACCTGGTGGTCTCGGCGGCGTTCGCCCTGCCGGTGGTCTCCCTCCGCAGCCAGCAGAGCCTGCACTTCGCCGAGGCCGACCAGGGCCTCGGGGACGAGATCGGCTGGCCGCGCTACGTCTCCCAGATCGCCGCCGTCTACCGCCCGGGCGCGATCATCGTCACCGGCAACTACGGCGAGTACGGCGCCCTCGACCGCTACGGCGGCGCCCACGGCATTCCCGCGCGGGCGCTCTACAGCGGGCAGAACGCCCTGCGCACCCTGGGCACTCCACCCGACTCCGCCCGTACGGCCGTCGTCGTCGGCTACGACGACCGGGCCTGGCTGTCCGCCCAGTTCACCGACTGCCGCGTCGAGGGCCGACTGGACAGCGGCTACCGCATCGACAGCGAGGAACAGCACCGCGCCATCTACCTCTGCCACGACCCGGTGCGACCGTGGCACGCCCTGTGGCCCGGCTTCCTCCACTACGACTGACCGCGCGGGGCGTGTCAGACGGCCGCGTCGGACCCGCGCGAGCGGCGGTCGCACCACCCCGAGTCGTCCGCACCCCGAAAAATTCGCCGGTGCGGACATCACCGTGGAGAACGTCGCCACGGCGCACTCCCGCACCGTCACGGTCAAGGGCGGTGTCTCCTCACAGGCAGAAAAAGGCCTCGGCCTGCCCGAGATCGACGGACGTGCCGTGCGTGGCCTCAAGTTCGCCGAGGCGCCGCCCGCCAGGCTCGCCGAGGCAACGCCGGCCGCCAGGACGGTGGACGAGGCGGGCGCCCGCCTGCACAGGAGGAGCGGTGAGGCGGCGGGCCTCGATCACACGGTCCCGCGGACAGGCGGCCGAGCGTTGACCATCTCGTGGCCCGAGTCTCGCCGAGTGGCTACGGTTGAGCCATGACCGCACTGCCCGACTGGATGCGCCCGCCGCGCGTGGAAGGCTGGTTCGCGGAGGACCTGGACCGCCTCCCCGAGGCACCCCGCCACACCGAGCTGATCGACGGAGCCCTCGTCTTCATGATGTCGCCCCAGCGGTGGTGGCACGGCCACCTCGTCACCATGCTCACCGTCGCCCTCATGGAGCAGGCTCCCGCCGATGTCAGGGTCGGCCGCGAGATGACCATAAAGCTGGACGAGCGAAACCGGCCCGAGCCCGATCTGCTGTTGACGACCGCCCATTACGACGGCGACCGCACCTGGTTCGCACCGGATGAGGTACGACTCGTCATCGAAGTCGTCTCACCCGAGTCCGCGCACCGGGACCGCACGGTCAAGCTCCGCAAGTACGCGGAGGCGGGCATCCCGCACTACTGGTGTATCGAGGACGAAGACGGCGCCCCAGTCGTGCACGCCTACGAACTCGACGAACCGACTGGCGTCTACGCACCTGCGGGCATCTTCCGGGGCACCCTGAAGCGCCCGGTGCCGTTCGAGATCAGCCTGGATCTCGACAAGCTCACCCCGCCGCGGGGCGACTAGGAGTCAGCACCACATCAGCGCGGGGACACCGAAGGGGCCGGGCTCACCAGAGCCCGGCCCCTTCCGACCTGCACACTTGGCGGGGCCTCTAGCGCGCGGCGAGGAACCGTCACACGTTGAACCGGAACTCCACCACGTCCCCGTCCTGCATCACGTAGTCCTTGCCCTCCATGCGGGCCTTGCCCTTGGCGCGGGCCTCGGCCACCGAGCCGGTTTCGACCAGGTCGGCGAAGGAGATGACCTCGGCCTTGATGAAGCCCTTCTGGAAGTCGGTGTGGATGACGCCGGCCGCCTCGGGGGCCGTGGCGCCCTTCTTGATGGTCCAGGCGCGGGATTCCTTGGGGCCGGCCGTGAGGTAGGTCTGCAGGCCGAGGGTGTCGAAGCCGACGCGGGCGAGGGTGGCGAGGCCGGGCTCCTCGGCGCCGACGGACTCCAGCAGCTCCAGGGCGTCCTCCTCGTCGAGCTCGGCGAGGTCCTGCTCCAGCTTGGCGTTGAGGAAGATCGCCTCGGCGGGGGCGACCAGGGCGCGCTGCTCGGTCTTGAAGTCCTCGTCGAGCAGTTCGTCCTCGTCGACGTTGAAGACGTAGAGGAACGGCTTGGTGGTGAGGAGGTGCAGGTCGTGCAGGAGCTCGTTGCGCTCGGTGCCCTGGACGATGCCGTGGGCGAAGAGCGTGTCGCCCTTCTCCAGGATCTCCTTGGCCTCCTCGACGGCCTTGACCTTGGGGGCCACGTCCTTCTTGATGCGCGACTCCTTCTGGAGGCGCGGGAGGACCTTCTCGATCGTCTGGAGGTCGGCGAGGATCAGCTCGGTGTTGATCGTCTCGATGTCGTCCTTCGGCGAGACCTTGCCGTCGACGTGCACGACGTTCTCGTCCTTGAAGGCGCGGATGACCTGGCAGATCGCGTCGGACTCACGGATGTTCGCGAGGAACTTGTTGCCCAGGCCCTCGCCCTCGGAGGCGCCGCGCACGATGCCGGCGATGTCGACGAAGTCGACCGTGGCCGGGAGGATGCGCTCCGACTTGAAGATCGAGGCAAGCTTGGCCAGGCGGGCGTCGGGGACGCCGACGACACCCACGTTGGGCTCGATCGTGGCGAACGGGTAGTTGGCCGCCAGCACGTCGTTCTTGGTCAGGGCGTTGAACAGGGTCGACTTGCCGACATTGGGCAGGCCGACGATTCCGATCGTGAGCGACACGTTGCGACTTCCCGTAGTGAGAGGGTGAGTGGGCCAGGGGCTGCCAGTGCCGGCGGGCCGGCCGATCCACCAGTTTACGGGGTTCGGGGCACCCGGCCTGCGGTCGCGTCGAACACCTGGCCAAGCTCTCCTCTTCGGCTTGGTTTCGGCGTGTCTGGGCCGCGATTGGGCACATTAACCGACCTAAGTTGGTCCGGTGGAGCATCACAGGACCCGACCCCGACAACCCGGACCGCGCCGAGGCGCTCCCCGTGCGCCGCTGCCGCCGCAGGCGAGACGGCGGCCGGGGACGGCCGAGCGTCGGCCCGCTCCGGGAAGGTCGCGTCCGGCACCGGTGGCGGGGCCCGCGCGGCTGCCGGGTCCACGGCTCACGGGGCTCGGCTGCGGCCTCTTCTGCATGGCCGCGATGTTCCTGCTCGGCTTCCTGGACGACCTGCTCCTCGGGGCGTCCCTGACCGTGTACGGCGTGCTGTTCCTGCCGGTGTCCGCGCTGACCGCGCTGTGGGTGCGCGGGGGCGATCTGCTGACCGCACCCGTCGTCGTCCCGATCGCCTTCGCCGTCGGCCTGCTGGCCGTCACCGACGGCGGCGGCGGATTCCTGGGCGGGGTGATGGGTCTGGTGACGGCCCTGGCCACGCAGGCCGGCTGGCTCTACGGCGGGACGCTGATCGCCGGGGTGATCGTCATCGTCCGCCGGATCCGGCTGATCCGGCGCCGCCGCCGGGCCTGACCCACCCGCCGCCGGGCCTGACCCACCGAGCCCGACCCACCCCGGCCCGCGTACTGTGCTGCCGCCTACTTGGCGTGGTGCGCCGCGCGCATCGCCGCGCCCACGATCCCCGCGTTGTTCTGCAGCTGGGCCGGGACGATCTCGGCCTTGATGCCCTCGATGTGCGGCAGGAACTTGTCGGCCTTGCGGCTCACCCCGCCGCCGATGATGAACAGGTTCGGGGTGAAGAGCATCTCGACGTGCGCCAGGTACCTGTTGACCCGCTGCGCCCACTGCTCCCAGCTGAGGTCGTGGTCCTCCTTGGCCTTGCTGGACGCCTTCTTCTCGGCGTCGTGGCCGTCCAGCTCCAGGTGGCCCAGCTCGGTGTTGGGGACCAGCTCGCCGTCGACGAACAGGGCGCTGCCGATGCCGGTGCCGAAGGTGAGCAGGATGACCACGCCCTTGCGGTCCCGGCCGGCGCCGAACTCCATCTCGGCCACGCCGGCCGCGTCCGCGTCGTTGACCACGGTCACCGGGAGTCCGCCGAGCCGCTCGCTGAACAGCGTGCGCGCGTCGGTGTCGATCCAGCTCTTGTCGACGTTCGCCGCCGTGCGGATGTGGGTGCCGTCGGTGATCACACCGGGGAAGGTGAGCCCGACCGGGCCGCTCCAGCCGAAGTGGTCGACCACCTGCTTGACCCCGTCGGCGACACCGTCGGGCGTCGCCGGGTGCGGGGTGAGCACCTTGAACCGCTCCTGGGCCAGGTCGCCCTTGTCCAGGTCCACGGGAGCGCCCTTGATCCCGGAACCACCGATGTCCACGCCGAAGATCTGCATGGCTACACGTTACGTCGTACGACTGACAGTCACGACGCCGGAGGACCGTACGGCCGGTCCTTACGCCCCGGCGCCGGTGCCGCCGCGTTCGGCGACCAGGGTGGCCGCCTCTTCGCGCAGGTCACGGCGGAGTTCCTTGGGGAGTGAGAAGGTGATGGACTCCTCGGCCGCCTTGACGATCTCGACGTCGCCGTAACCGCGCTCGGCGAGCCACTCCAGGACCTGCTCGACCAGCACCTCGGGTACGGAGGCACCGGAGGTGACGCCGACGGTCGTCACGCCCTCCAGCCATGCCTCGTCGATCTCGTCGGCGAAGTCGACCAGGTAGGCGGCGCGGGAGCCGGCCAGCTTGGCGACCTCCACCAGCCGCTTGGAGTTGGACGAGTTGCGGGAGCCGACGACGATGACCAGTTCGGCCTGGGCGCCCATCTGCTTCACGGCGAGCTGGCGGTTCTGCGTGGCGTAGCAGATGTCGTCGCTGGGCGGCGAGATCAGCTGCGGGAACTTCTCCTTCAGGGCGTCGACGGTCTCCATCGTCTCGTCCACGGAGAGGGTGGTCTGGGAGAGCCAGACGACCTTGGACTCGTCGCGGACCTCGACCTTGGCGACGTCCGCCGGGCCGTCGACCAGCTGGATGTGGTCGGGGGCCTCGCCGGAGGTGCCGATGACCTCCTCGTGGCCCTCGTGGCCGATCAGGAGGATGTCGTAGTCCTCGCCTGCGAAGCGGACGGCTTCCTTGTGGACCTTGGTGACCAGCGGGCAGGTCGCGTCGATGGTGGCGAGGCGGCCGCGCTCTGCCTCCTCGTGGACGACGGGGGCGACGCCGTGCGCGGAGAACATCACGATGTTCCCCGGCGGGACCTCCTCGGTCCGCTCGACGAAGATCGCGCCCTTCTTCTCCAGGGTCTGCACGACGTACTTGTTGTGGACGATCTCGTGCCGGACATAGATCGGGGCCCCGTACTGCTCCAGGGCCTTCTCGACGGCGATCACGGCGCGGTCCACACCCGCGCAGTAGCCACGGGGGGCGGCGAGCAGGACACGGCGGCCAGGCGAAGCAGTCATGGCACCCATCGTAAGGCCGCGTTCGGGGGGTCGAAGATCGCGTCCGGGTGACGATCGCGGGGAGACCGGCGGACCGGCCGGGTTGTGGTGCCGGTCTGTCTGTCAGTGTGCGCCGTTACTCTCGGCGCATGGCTTTGAACACGTCCGCCGAGGCTCCCGTTCCCGTCGGTGAGATCTCCCGGCTGATCGGTGGGTGGATCGATCGGCTCGGGGCCGTCTGGGTCGAGGGGCAGATCACCCAGCTCTCGCGGCGGCCGGGGGCGGGCGTCGTGTTTCTGACGCTGCGCGATCCGTCGCACGACATCTCGATCGGCGTCACCTGTTACCGGCAGGTGTTCGACGCGGTGGCCGATGTGGTCGGCGAGGGCGCCCGGGTCGTCGTACACGCGAAGCCGGAGTGGTACGCGCCGCGCGGGCAGCTGTCCCTGCGGGCTGCCGAGATAAGGCCGGTCGGGGTCGGGGAGCTGCTGGCGCGGCTGGAGATGCTCAAGAAGGCGCTGGCCGCGGAGGGGCTGTTCGCCGCCGAGCGGAAGAAGCGGTTGCCGTTTCTGCCGCAGTTGATCGGGCTGGTGTGCGGGCGGGCCTCGGCCGCCGAGCGGGACGTGCTGGAGAACGCCCGGCACCGGTGGCCGGCGGTGCGGTTCGAGGTGCGGAACGTGCCGGTCCAGGGCGTGCACGCGGTGCCGCAGGTCGTGCAGGCCGTGAAGGAGCTCGACGCGCTCGAGGAGGTGGATGTGATCATCGTCGCGCGCGGTGGCGGCAGTGTGGAGGATCTGCTGCCGTTCTCCGACGAGCAGCTGGTGCGGACGGTCGCCGAGTGCCGTACGCCCGTGGTGTCCGCCATCGGGCACGAGCCCGACAACCCGCTGCTCGACTACGTGGCCGACCTGCGCGCCTCCACCCCCACCGACGCGGCCAAGCGGGTCGTCCCGGACGTCGGGGAGGAGCTGGAGCGGGTGCGGATGCTGCGGGACCGGGGCCGGCGCAGTGTCGACGCGCTGGTGGCGCGGGAGGAGCGGGGGCTGGCGCATGCGCTCGCGCGGCCGGCCATGGAGGATCCGCACCGGATGGTGGACGAACGCGCCGATCACGTCGCCTCGCTGGTCGACCGTTCGCGGCGCACCCTCGGGCATCTGCTCGACCGCGCCGACTCCGAGCTGACGCACACGCACGCGCGCGTGGTGGCCCTCTCCCCCGCCGCCACGCTGAAGCGCGGTTACGCCGTGCTGCAGAAGGACGGCGGTCATGTGGTGCGCAACCCGGGGGACGTCGAGCCGGGCGAGGCGTTGCGGGCACGGGTCGCCGAGGGTGAGTTCACGGTGCGGGTCGACGGCTGACGCCGTGTCGTACGAGTCGATGAGAAAGGTCAGTGCATGAGCAGCAGGACGGAAGAGGCCGCCCTCTCGTACGAGCAGGCGCGGGACGAGCTGATCGAGACCGTGCGGCGGCTGGAGGCCGGCGGGACGAGCCTTGAGGAGTCCCTCGCGCTCTGGGAGCGGGGCGAGGAGCTGGCCAGGGTGTGCCGGCGGTGGCTGGAGGGGGCGCGGGCCCGGCTGGACGCGGCGCTGGCCGAGGGGGACGAGGGGGACGACGGGGAAGGGGCCGAAGAGGAGGACTGAGCGGGCGGTCGACGCACGGTCGGTGTGAGGGTCGACGCGCGGTCGGTGTGAGGCGGATCACTACAGTCCGGTTTTTGTTGAACCTTGAATCTTCCCTCGCTTATCGTCGTGCCGTCAGCCTATCCGGACCGCGGTCCGGATGTGAATCGCGACGCGACCTCTAGGAAGTTCAACCATGTCTCTCGTTCTCGACCCCACCGCTCAGGACCTGCTGTTCCGCGAGGCCCGCACCGCCAACACCTTCACCGACGAGCCGGTGTCCGACGAGCAGGTACAGGCGATCTACGACCTGGTCAAGTTCGGCCCGACCTCGATGAACCAGTCGCCGCTGCGCGTGGTCCTGGTCCGCTCCCCCGAGGCCCGTGAGCGTCTCGTGCAGCACATGGCCGAGGGCAACCAGAAGAAGACCGCCACCGCCCCGCTGGTCGCGATCCTCGCCGCGGACAACGAGTTCCACGAGGAGCTGCCGGAGCTCTTCCCGCACTTCCCGCAGGCCAAGGACGCCGTCTTCGGCGACCGCGCGGTGCGTGAGGGCAGCGCGGCCCTGAACGCCGCCCTCCAGGCCGCCTACTTCATCATCGGCGTCCGTGCCGCCGGCCTCGCCGCCGGCCCGATGACCGGCGTCGACTTCGCGGGCATCCAGAAGGAGTTCCTGGACGACGACCACACCCCGTTCGTGGTCATCAACATCGGCAAGCCGGGTCCGGACGCCTGGTTCCCGCGCTCCCCGCGCCTGGCGTACGACGACGTCGTCACGACCGTCTGAGTCACACCGCGGATGCGAAAGAGGCCCCCGGCAACGGCGCCGGGGGCCTCTCGCGCTCGCGGGTCGCGACGCCCGTGTCAGGACATCTTCAGCGCCTCGGCCATCTTCGTCAGCTGGGTGAAGGAGGCCGTGCCGGCCACCACCGTGGTCGAGCCGGAGGTGCCGTCCAGCACCAGCGCGTCGTAGCGGCCGCCGGTGTAGTGCGTCCAGGTGCGGTCGCCGATCTTCTCGGTCGTCTTGGTGGCCGACGCGCCCTGGCTGGCGTCGGTGATGAAGTCCGCGCGCTTCTGAGTCGACTGCTCGATCTGGACGTACTGACCGTCGGGGGTCTGGTAGCCGAGGTGCCAACGGTCCCCGTCCTCGCCCTGGAAGCGGACCGAGGTGGCCTTCCAGTCGCCGGACAGGCCCTCGGGCGCGGCCACCGGGTAGGCCGCGGCGCGCCGAGCCGTCAGCAGCTCGACCCGGTAGTCGACCCTCGGAAGGTCGGGAGCGTGATCGTCGTGCGGGACGAGCAGGTAGATGAAGCCCGCCGCGAGGCCGATCAGGGCCAGGGAGAGAATCATGTCCCGGACCGTCTTCTGCTTGCCGTTCGTGCCTGCCACGCCCCCTATCGTCGCAGGTGCCCGCTGCGCTCATCCGTGGGGTCCCCTGCTCATTTTGTCAGCCTGGCGATAGAGTCGACGGGAAAACCCTCATCCGGCCGTCGTCGTATCAGAAAGGTGCGCTCCGATGACCGAGAATCATCATCACCTGCCGTCCGAACTCGATGTCCCCTCCGAGGCCCCCGACCGCAACCTCGCCCTGGAGCTCGTCCGGGTGACCGAAGCCGCGGCGATGGCCGCGGGCCGCTGGGTCGGCCGCGGCGACAAGAACGGCGCCGACGGCGCCGCGGTGCGCGCGATGCGGACCCTCGTCTCCACCGTGTCGATGAACGGCGTGGTCGTCATCGGCGAGGGCGAGAAGGACGAGGCCCCGATGCTCTTCAACGGAGAGCGCATCGGTGACGGCACCGGGCCCGAGGTCGACATCGCCGTCGACCCGATCGACGGGACGACGCTGACCGCCAAGGGCATGCCCAACGCGATCGCCGTGCTGGCCGCGGCCGAGCGCGGGGCCATGTTCGACCCGTCCGCCGTCTTCTACATGGACAAGCTGGTCACGGGCCCGGAGGCGGCGGACTTCGTCGACATCAACGCGCCCGTCTCCGTCAACATCCGGCGGGTCGCCAAGGCGAAGCGGGCCACGCCGGAGGACGTGACCGTCGTCATCCTCGACCGGCCGCGGCACGAAGGGATCATCAAGGAGATCCGGGAGGCCGGCGCGCGCATCAAGCTGATCTCCGACGGTGACGTCGCCGGGTCGATCTACGCGCTGCGCGAGGGCACGGGCGTCGACATGCTCCTCGGGATCGGCGGCACGCCCGAGGGCATCATCTCGGCGTGCGCCGTGAAGTGCCTGGGCGGGACCATCCAGGGCAAGCTGTGGCCCAAGGACGACGAGGAGCGGCAGCGGGCCATCGACGCCGGGCACGACCTGGACCGGGTCCTGACGACGGAGGACCTGGTGACCGGGGAGAACGTGTTCTTCGTCGCCACCGGCATCACCGACGGTGAGCTGCTGCGGGGCGTGCGGTATCGGTCGGAGACCGCGCTGACCGAGTCGATCGTGATGCGGTCGAAGTCGGGGACGGTGCGGCGGATCGACTCCGAGCACCGGCTGCGGAAGCTGCGGGCGTACAGCACGGTGGATTTCGACAAGGCGAAGTAGCGCCTTGGGAGCAGGGACTGCGGGCCGTAGGCGGCTGCGGGTGCATCGTGGCCGGTCGCGCAGTTCCCCGCGCCCCTAGGGGGTTGCACTTGCGGCGTTAGAGATGCCGCCGGTCGCGCCCACGCGGCGGCAGCCGCACATCGGCACAGCCCCGCGCCCCTGAGGGGCGCTGTCCCCTAGGCCGACCAGAAAGGCGCCCTCCGTGCGGAGAGGGCGCCTTCTCGTCAGCCTGCCTGTGCTATGCGGTTTGCCGCTGCCGCCCTCGCCGCCTTCTTGAGTTCCATCTCGCGGCGCCTGCGGCGGGCCAGGACCACGCGGCGTTCGGCGGCGGTGAGGCCGCCCCAGACGCCGTAGGGCTCGGGCTGGAGCAGCGCGTGTTCGCGGCACTCGACCATCACCGGACAGCGGGCACAGACCCGCTTGGCCGCCTCCTCCCGGGACAGCCGGGCGGCGGTGGGTTCCTTGGAGGGTGCGAAGAACAGGCCTGCCTCGTCGCGCCGGCACACCGCCTCGGTGTGCCAGGGGGCGTCTTGGTCCCTGTCCCGCACTGGCACCCGCTGGGCCGGTACGGCAGCTACCTGCAGGGACGAATGCGGCGGTTGCAGCACGGGTCTACTCCTGACGACGGCTTCGCGAGCGAGAGACGATGCAGCAAGGCCTACCCGCTGTGCGCGGGCCTATGCACAGCGTCCTCAACAGCCGTAGTACGGCGGCTTGTTCACGACCCCTGAGGCCGCCGGGCCGGGAGTGATTCGCGACCGTCAACGGTCCAGGTGTTTGCGCAACTTCCTGTCGACCTTGTCCTGAACCCGGTCCAGGATGTCCTCGATGAGCTTTCCGCGCTTCGGCCGCGCCTCCACGTTGCCGAGGACGGCCCATCCGTCGACGTAGACGACCGGCGCGTCGGAGTCGACCGAATCCAGTGTGTCCGCCTCGAAGTTGCCCAGCACACCGCCGCCGGTGCCGCGCAGCGACACGTTCTCCGGGACGCGGATCTGGACGTCGCCGAAGACCGATACCGCCTTGATGACGACCTGCTGGTACTCGAAGATCGCCTCGGTGAGGTCGAGCTCGATGGAGCCGAAGACGGCGTAGGCGTGCAGCCGGCGGCCTGCCCGCCAGCGGCCCCGGCGGCGGGCGCTGCTGAAGACCGCCACCACGTTGCTGTCCGCCTCGACGGGGATCGCGCCGGGCGTCGGCCGGGGCGGCACCGGCGTGTAGGCCGGGGCGGCCGGGCCGGTGTGGGCGGCGGGCAGGTCCCGTATGAAGACCTCCAGCTCACCCACCGTCTTGGCGTTCAGCACCCCCTCCACGCGCTCGGCGTGCTCGTCGGCGGTCAGGCGCCCCTCGGCGAGGGCCTCCCGCAGGATGTCGGCGACGCGGTCACGGTCGGCGTCCGAGGCGCGCAGCTCGGCCACCGGCGCTCCGGCACGCTCCTGAGAGGTCTGCTTCTGAAGGTCCACGGCAGCAGAGTACCGAAACGCGATAGATCGCGACTACCCTTCGTCAGGACCTGTGGAAAACCCGTACGGTCCTCGAACTGAGCCTTACCTCACAGGCTCCCCTTCAGTGGCAGGTTCTAGGCTGGACGCGCCCGCCAGCGTCGGCGGGCCGCCGTCCGTCAGAGTGAGGAATGGGCTGAGATGCCTGAGTTCGCGTATACCGATCTGCTCCCCCAGGGCGAGGACACCACCCCGTACCGGCTGGTGACCTCGGAGGGTGTGTCCACCGTCGAGGGACCGGACGGGCGGACGTTCCTCAAGGTGGAGCCCGAGGCGCTGCGCAAGCTGGCCGAAGAGGCCATCCACGACATCCAGCACTACCTGCGGCCCGCGCACCTCGCCCAGCTCCGCCGGATCATCGACGACCCGGAAGCGTCGGGCAACGACAAGTTCGTCGCGCTCGACCTGCTGAAGAACGCGAACATCGCGGCGGCCGGTGTGCTGCCCATGTGCCAGGACACCGGCACGGCCATCGTCATGGGCAAGCGCGGGCAGAACGTGCTGACGGCGGGCGAGGACGAGAAGCACCTCTCGCACGGCATCTACGACGCCTACACCAGGCTCAACCTGCGCTACTCCCAGATGGCTCCGCTCACCATGTGGGAGGAGAAGAACACCGGGTCGAACCTGCCGGCCCAGGTCGAGCTGTACGCCACCGACGGCGGCGCCTACAAGTTCCTCTTCATGGCGAAGGGCGGCGGCTCCGCCAACAAGTCGTTCCTCTACCAGGAGACGAAGGCCGTTCTCAACGAGGCCTCCATGATGAAGTTCCTGGAGGCGAAGATCCGCTCGCTCGGTACGGCGGCGTGCCCGCCGTACCACCTGGCGATCGTGGTGGGCGGTACGAGCGCCGAGTACGCGCTGAAGACCGCGAAGTACGCCTCCGCGCACTACCTGGACGAGATCCCGGCCGAGGGCTCGGAGCTCGGGCACGGCTTCCGGGACAAGGACCTGGAGCAGAAGGTCTTCGAGCTGACGCAGAAGATCGGGATCGGCGCGCAGTTCGGCGGCAAGTACTTCTGCCACGACGTGCGCGTGGTGCGGCTGCCGCGGCACGGCGCGTCCTGCCCCGTCGCCATCGCCGTGTCCTGCTCCGCGGACCGCCAGGCCGTCGCGAAGATCACCGCCGAGGGCGTCTTCCTCGAGCAGCTGGAGACGGACCCGGCGCGGTTCCTGCCGGAGACGACGGACGAGCACCTGGACGAGTCGTCGGACGTGGTGAAGATCGACCTGAACCAGCCGATGGACACGATCCTCGCGGAGCTGACCAAGTACCCGGTCAAGACCCGTCTCTCCCTCACCGGACCGCTGGTGGTCGCCCGGGACATCGCGCACGCCAAGATCAAGGAGCGGCTGGACGCGGGCGAGGAGATGCCGCAGTACCTGAAGGACCACCCGGTGTACTACGCCGGTCCGGCCAAGACGCCCGAGGGCTACGCCTCCGGTTCCTTCGGGCCGACGACGGCCGGCCGGATGGACTCCTACGTCGAGCAGTTCCAGGCCGCCGGCGGCTCCAAGGTGATGCTGGCCAAGGGCAACCGCAGCAAGCAGGTCACCGACGCGTGCGACGCGCACGGCGGCTTCTACCTCGGCTCCATCGGCGGCCCCGCGGCCCGCCTCGCCCAGGACTGCATCAAGAAGGTCGAGGTCGTCGAGTACGAGGAGCTCGGCATGGAGGCGGTCTGGAAGATCGAGGTCGAGGACTTCCCGGCGTTCGTCGTCGTCGACGACAAGGGCAACGACTTCTTCCAGGACCCTGCTCCGGCGCCGACGTTCACGACGATTCCGGTGCGGGGGCCGGGGCTGGCCTAGGGGGCGAGCCCCCTTCGGCCGCCCGCTCCGGGGGCTGCCGCCCCCGGCCCCCCGCATCGGCCTGAACGGGCCTCGTCCTCAAACGCCGGACGGGCTGGGATTCAGTGCCGTCGGTCGAACAGGTCAGCGGGGCATGCAGCCGAACCAGTTCACCGTGTCGCCGTCGGCGGTGTAGCCCATGCATCTGATGGTTCTGTCGTGCAGCTTCTCGGTGCGGTCGACCGGGCCGTTCAGGTACTCCGTCCTGTGGTGGGGCTCCACCAGGTCGTCGACCTCGATGCGGTACCAGCGGCGCTCGCGGGACGGCAGGGTGCAGCCGTGGGCGGTCACGTTGCGGCTGGGGTCGCCGCTCCAGACGGGCCGTTCGGCGCGGTCGCAGTGGGCGCGGGAACCGGTGGCGCCGGCGGTGCCGGCTGCCGCGCCCAGCAGGGTCGCCGCGCCTATGGACACCGTCGCGACGGCGCCGAGCAGGCCCTTGGGAGTGAAGTTCATCGGTTGGTCCTCCTGCCAGCCGTGGTGACGGCGGGGAATCGCCCTGTCACCTTGGGGCGATAATCACATTTGTGCGTGATGTTCGGCCTGGCGGGCGGGGAGGCTGTCCCCCGACCCGGTGACGTCGGTGGTGCCAATGCAGCAGGCCGGAACAACCGCCGCTTCCCGATCGCTGACAAGGACATGAGCGACTACCGCATCGAACACGACTCCATGGGCGAGGTCCGGGTCCCCGCCCACGCCAAGTGGCGGGCCCAGACCCAGCGGGCCGTCGAGAACTTCCCTGTCTCCGGGCAGCGGATCGAGCGCGCGCACATCGAGGCGCTGGCCCGGATCAAGGGCGCGGCGGCCAGGGTGAACGCCGAGCTGGGGGTGGTCGACAAGGACATCGCCCAGGCGATCCAGGAGGCGGCCGGAGAGGTCGCCGAGGGGAAGTGGGACGAGCACTTCCCGGTGGACGTGTTCCAGACCGGGTCGGGGACGTCGTCGAACATGAATGCCAACGAGGTCATCGCCACGCTGGCGACCGAGCGGCTGGGCCGGGACGTCCACCCCAACGACCATGTGAACGCCTCGCAGTCCTCCAACGACGTGTTCCCGTCGTCCATCCACATCGCCGCCACCGCAGCCGTCACGCGGGATCTGATTCCGGCTCTGGATCACCTCGCCGACTCGCTCAGCAGGAAGTCCGAGGAGTTCGCCGACGTCGTGAAGTCCGGGCGGACGCATCTCATGGACGCGACGCCGGTCACGCTGGGGCAGGAGTTCGGCGGGTACGCGGCGCAGGTGCGGTACGGCGTCGAGCGGCTGCGGGCCTCGCTGCCCCGGCTCGCGGAGCTGCCGCTCGGCGGGACCGCCGTCGGGACCGGGATCAACACCCCGCCCGGGTTCTCCGCCGCCGTGATCGAGGAGGTCGCCCGGGTCACCGGGCTGCCGCTCACGGAGGCGCGGAACCATTTCGAGGCGCAGGGCGCCCGGGACGGGATCGTGGAGACCAGCGGGCAGCTGCGGACCGTCGCGGTCGGGCTGACGAAGATCGCCAATGATCTGCGGTGGATGTCCTCGGGGCCGCGGACCGGGCTCGCCGAGATCGCGCTGCCGGATCTGCAGCCGGGGTCCTCGATCATGCCGGGGAAGGTCAACCCGGTCGTTCCGGAAGCCGTGTTGATGGTGGCCGCCCAGGTCATCGGGAACGACCAGACGATCGCCGTGGCCGGCGCGGCCGGCAACTTCGAGCTCAACGTGATGCTCCCGGTCATCGGGAAGAACGTGCTGGAGTCCGTCCGACTGCTGGCCAACGTCTCACGGCTGCTCGCCGACCGGACCGTGGACGGGATCACCGCGCACCGGGAGCGGGCGCGGGAGTACGCCGAGTCGTCCCCGTCCGTCGTCACGCCGCTCAACAAGTACATCGGGTACGAGGAGGCCGCCAAGGTCGCCAAGAAGGCGCTGGCGGAGCGGAGGACGATCCGCCAGGTCGTCCTCGAGGGCGGGTACGTGGAGCGGGGCGACCTGACCGTCGAGCAGCTGGACGAGGCGCTTGATGTCCTGCGGATGACACGGCCGTAACCGGGTGCGAACGTTTCGCGCCGCCCGGCCAGAACCGTGACGTCCGCCGCAGCGTCGTATGCCTATGGCACCTAATATCTGTGCATGGCAGACGGTGGAGCGGTGAGACGCGTGATGCGCGGGGAAACGGGCGGTGCGACCGGGAGCGGCGACGCGTCCGGTTTCTGGGCTCCCGGGAGCCAGATCCTGTGGCGGTACCGGGAGAACGCCGGGGACGGCTTCCACATCGCGCGCCCCGTCACCGTCGTCCGGGACGACGAGGAGCTGCTCGCCGTCTGGCTGGCGCCCGGCACCGAGTGTGTCAGGCCGGTGCTCGCCGACGGCTCGTCGGTCGGTGAAGAACCGCTGGAGTCCCGCTACACCAAACCCCGGTCCGTCACGCACGGCCACTGGCGCGGCACCGGCGTGCTGAAGCTGGCCCGGCCCGGTCAGCCCTGGTCGGTGTGGCTGTTCTGGGAGCCGGGCTGGCAGTTCAAGAACTGGTACGTCAACCTTGAACAGCCACTGGTCCGTTGGGGCGGCGGAGTGGACTCCGAGGACTACTTTCTGGACATCTCCGTGCACCCGGACCGCAGTTGGCGCTGGCTCGACGAGGACGAGTTCGCGCAGGCCCAGCGGGACGGCCTGATGGACGCGGAGACGGCCGCGGACGTGCGGACGGCGGGCCGGGCCGCGGCGGCCGCCGTCGAGGCCTGGGAGCCGCCTTTCTCGGACAGCTGGCAGCACTGGCGCCCGGACCCGTCCTGGGCGGTACCGTCACTGCCGGAGGACTGGGACCGTACGCCCGCGCACGTGTCCTCATGAGACCCTTGATGCGCCCCCGGTCCACAACCGTAGGATCGTCCTCCGCAAGGAAACGTGAGCACAACTCCCGGCGCATGCGCCGGGCTTGACCGAACGTCACCGAGGGGCGGCAGGACGTGAGCGAGGGGTACGAGGGCAACACCGGCGAGCGGTGCGCGGGCCGCAGATCGTTCGCCGGTGGCACAGGAACAGCCTCCAGCCACGCCGAAATTCCGTTCCTGGGACACGTAATCCGGGTATCGGCACTTCGGCGGGACCACCTGCGCGCCCGGCGCGCAGCCCCGGACGGACGGATTCGACACGCGTGACGGAGCACCCCACCTCCTACGAGCGCCCACAGCCGGGCGCCGACCCCGCGGAGGCCCGCGGGGCGCTCCTGCGTTCCCCGCAGGTGCAGACACAGGGACAACCGCAGCCCTGTCCGCGCGGCGGCACCGCCTTACCGGCACAGGCCCGCGCGGGCGAGACGCCCTCCGGTCCCGGTACCAGCACGTCCAAGGAGCACTCCGTCAACGGCCCCGAGCATGCCCAGCCCACCAGCGCTGAGCCCGATCCGCACCGGCCGCGCCCCACCCCGGAGGGCATCCCGCCGCAGCCGGGCGCCGAGCCGGAGCGGGCGGTGGGCTCCCAGGAGCGCCGTACCGGACGCGGGCTGCAGCCGGGCCGGCCGATGCCGATGCGGCGGGACGGCGACCGGCTGCGCTTCGTGGGCGCCGCGACCCGCCGGATCGCCCGGGGCATCGACCTGGACGAGATCGTGATGGGGCTGTGCCGGGCGACCGTGCCGACCTTCTCGGACGCGATCCTGGTCTATCTGCGCGACCCGCTGCCGGTCGGCGACGAGCGGCCCGTCGGGCCGGTGGTGCTGCGGCTGCGCCGCACCGACCGGATCCCGGAGGAGCGGGACACCGACGGCGGCTTCCTGCCGGTGCCGGTCCCGGAGCCGGATCCGGCCGACATCGGCCTGGCCGCGCTCACCGCGGAGCTGTGCGAGGTTCGGCCGGGCGGTGCGCTGAACGAGGTGCTGCGGGGCGTACGACCGGTTTTCGCCGACTCCCCGGCTGCGCGCGCCGCCCTTCCCGAACTCCTCGGCGAGGGCAACGAGTCCCTCGTACCCGGCGCCCAGCACGCGATCCTCGCCCCGCTGCGCGGCCGGCGCCGGGTGATCGGCGCGGCCCTGTTCCTGCGCCGCCCGGAGCGGCTGGCGTTCGAGGCCGACGACCTGCTGGTCGCCGCCCAGCTGGCCACGCACAGCGCGCTCGGCATCGACAAGGCGGTGCTGTACGGCCGGGAGGCCTACATCGCCGACGAGCTGCAGCGGACCATGCTGCCGGAGAACCTGCCGACTGCCACGGGTGTGCGGCTGGCGTCCCGCTACCTCCCGGCCGCCGAGACCGCCCGGGTGGGCGGCGACTGGTACGACGCGATCCCGCTGCCCGGCAGCCGGGTGGCGCTGGTCGTCGGCGACGTCATGGGCCACTCGATGACCTCGGCGGCGATCATGGGGCAGCTGCGGACGACCGCGCAGACCCTCGCCGGTCTCGACCTGCCGCCGCAGGAGGTCCTGCACCATCTCGACGAGCAGGCCCAGCGGCTCGGCTCCGACCGGATGGCGACCTGCCTGTACGCCGTGTACGACCCGGTTTCGCATCGCATCACCATCGCCAACGCCGGCCATCCGCCGCCGGTGCTGCTGCACCTGGGCGGGCATGCCGAGGTGCTGAGGGTGCCGGCCGGGGCGCCGATCGGCGTCGGCGGGGTCGACTTCGAGGCGGTCGAGCTGGACGCGCCGGCCGGAGCGACCCTTCTCCTCTACACCGACGGGCTGGTGGAGTCCCGGCTGCGGGACGTGTGGACCGGCATAGAGCAGCTGCGCGAGAAGCTCGCCGCGACCGCGCAGCTCACCGGGCCGGATCATCCGCCGCCCCTTGAAGCGCTGTGCGACGAGGTGCTCGACATGCTCGGGCCGGGTGACCGCGACGACGACATCGCGCTGCTCGCGGCCAGGTTCGACGGGATCGCGCCCAGCGACGTCGCGTACTGGTTCCTGGAGCCGGAGGACGCGGCGCCGGGGCGCGCCCGGCGGCTGGCGCGCCGCGCTCTGGCCCGCTGGGGCCTTGAGGAACTCACCGACTCCGTCGAGCTGTTGGTCAGCGAGGTCGTCACGAACGCGGTGCGGTACGCGTCGCGGCCGGTGACGTTGCGGTTGCTGCGGACGGACGTGCTGCGGTGCGAGGTCGGCGACGACGTGCCGCAGTTGCCGCGGCTGCGGCAGGCACGGGCGACGGACGAGGGCGGCCGGGGGCTGTACCTGGTGAACCGGCTGGCCCGGCGGTGGGGGGCGACCCGGCTCAGCACCGGGAAGGTCGTCTGGTTCGAGCTGAACCGATAGGCCCGTAGGGCCGGAGACCGGTGGCGACCTGCGGGCCGGTGGGGGCTGGTCGCGCAGTTCCCCGCGCCCCTTTCAGGGGCGCTACTGCTGACACCCCTGAAAGGGGCGCGGGGGACTGCGCGAGCAACCATGATGCTCCCGCACCCGGCGACGGACCGGATGCGGGGGCTCGGCTACTGCTCGTCCGCCGGGTCCAGCGGGTTGTCCGTGGTGCCGTCCGTCGGGGTCTCCGCCGGAGTGGACGGGGCGCTGGTCGTCGGCGTCGGGGACTTCGTCGGGGTGGAGCTCGGGGTCTGGGACGGCGTCTGGGACGGGGTCGCGGACTTCGTCGGGGTCGAGCTCGGGGTCTCCGAGGGCGTCTCGGACGGGGTCACACTGGGGCTCGGCGACTCCGTCGGCTGGACGGCCGCGCCCAGATCGGTGTTCAGGTCGAACTTGGCCTTCTTCGTGACGCCGAAGGTGTACGCCGCCCAGATCTGCGCCGGGTAACCGCCACCGTTGATACGGCCGGTGCCGGGGATCAAGCCCGTGGCGCCGGTGAGGGACACCTGGGCGTGGGACTTGGCGTCCTCGCCGAACAGGCCCACCGACGTCACCAGGTCGGGCGTGTACCCCGTGAACCAGGCCGACTTGTTGTTGTCCGACGTACCCGTCTTGCCGGCCACCTGCTGGCCCTTGCGCAGCGGGTTCTGGGCCACCGACACCTTGGCCGTACCGTCGTCGACCACACCGGTCAGCACCGACGTCACCTGGTCGGCCGCCTCACGGCTGATCACCTGCTCGCCGATCGGGTTCGGCAGGTCGACCTTGCGGCCGGTCTTCTCCGCCGACGCGAGGATCGTCGGGGTGACCTTCTGGCCGTGGTTGTCGAGGGTGGCGTACACCGAGGCCATCTCCAGCGGGCTCGCGCCCATGCTGCCCAGGGTCATCGCGGGCACGGCCTGCAGGTTCGTGGTGTCCAGGCCGAGGTCGTCGGCGGACTTCAGCACGTTCTTCATCCCGACGTCCACGCCCATCTGCGCGAACACCGAGTTGACGGACTTGTTCATCGCCGTCTGCACGGTGATGTTGCCGTAGTCCGCGTCGTCCTCGTTCGGCGGCGAGAAGGCGATGTCGCTGCCCTTGACCGCACGGCCGCTGGTGCCGTCGTAGATCGTGTTGGCGTTGATGTCCTTGCCGCTCTGCGTCTTGGCGTCCTGGTCCAGCGCGGCGGCGAGGATGATCGGCTTGAAGGTGGACGCCGGCTGGTAGTCGGGGCGGGTGGCGTTGTCGGTGTAGTGCTTGTAGTAGTCGACGCCGCCGTACAGGGCGAGGATCTTGCCGGTCTTGGGGTCGACGGAGACGGCGCCGGCCTGGACGTTCTTGTCGACCTTGCGCTTCTTGCCGTCGAGCTTGCTGGTGAGCTGGCTCTTGACGGCCGCCTCCAGCTTGGTCTGCCGCTTCGGGTCGATGTTCAGGGTGATCGTCCAGCCCTGGTCGACGACCAGGGCCTCGGCCTCGGACCGGGTGACGCCCTGCGACTTCATCAGCTGGTTCTCCAGCTGGGTGTTGGCCAGTTCGACCAGGTAGCCCTTCTGGCCCTCCAGACCGGAGGCGGCCTTGGGCTCCTTGGGGATCGGGAACGTCATGGCGTCGCGCTTGGACTTGTCCAGCCAGTTCTGGCCGACCATGTTGTCCAGGACGTAGTTCCAGCGTTCCTTCACCAGTTTCTTGCCGACGGGGCCCGCCACCGCCCAGTCGTACTGGCTGGGCGCCTGGAGCAGCGCGGCCAGATAGGCGCCCTGCTGGACCGAGAGCTTCTCGGCGTCGACCCGGTAGTAGGCCTGGGCGGCGGCCTGGATGCCGTAGGCGCCGCGGCCGTAGTAGCTGGTGTTGATGTAGCCCGCGAGGATCTCGTCCTTGGTCTTCTCGCGGTCCACCTTCAGCGAGATGACCAGTTCCTTCAGCTTGCGCGTGACGGTCTGGTCCTGGTCGAGGTAGTAGTTCTTGACGTACTGCTGGGTGATCGTCGATCCGCCCTGGGTGCCGCGGCCCCGCGCCGTGTTGTAGAGGCCGCGGGCCATGCCCCTGAGGTCGATGCCGTTGTCGGTGTAGAAGGTCTTGTTCTCCGCGGCGACGAAGGTGTGCTGGACGTCCTTCGGGACCTTGGAGAGGTCCACGATCTCGCGGTTGACGGTGCCCTTGCGGGCGAGGACCGAGCCGTCGCTGTACTTGTAGACGTTGCTCTGCGTCTGCGCGAGCGCGTTGCCCTCGGGGACGCTCACCATCACGTACAGCGCGATGAACGCGCCGATGCCCAGCAGACACACGGTGAAGAAGGCGCCGAGCATCTTCTTCCAGGTGAACAGCCTGCGTATGCGGCCCTTGGCGGGCTTGCCCGGCGCACCGGGCTTCCCCGGCTTGCCGGGCTTCCTGGCGGCGGCCCGGCGGCGCTCCGCGCGGGTGCCGCCCTCGGCGCCCTCGGCGGCCGGTGACTCGACCACCGTCGTGGTCCCGCCCTCCGCCGTGATCTCGGGCTCGGCCTGCTCGGACGTGCGGTTCCGGGGCGCGGCGCGGCGGCCGCCACGCTGTCGCGCTCTTCTCTCGTCCGCTCGTCCCATGAGTCCGTCTGCTCCGCTTCGTCTCGGCTGTCACACGTGTGTACGGGTGTCACACAGGTACGTGGCTCAGGTCAGTCCAGAAAACTAACACCGCTCGCTATGACAAAGGACGCACGATCTGCCCTTTTTCGGACGTGACAATCAGCACCCCCACCCAACGGAACCGACGAACGGAGAAGACGGAGGGTTGCCGGGCACTGTCAAGCGATATCACTTGGATACGCTTCGGCAGGGCCCGAGCAGGACGAACACGGTCAGAACCGCACGACCCGGAGGGACCCGCGTCCGCACCCGACGCCTCGGCGCGATGGGCCGGGAACGAACTCCGGTCGGCCGACGCACAGATCGAGTTCCTGCCGCGGCGGGCCCCGGCCGACGCGGGACGCCTGCCGGAGGACCCCGGTCGGCGCCGGTCCTCAGCGCACCGGACGAACCGTCCGGAGGCGGCCGTCGAGGATGCCGAGGGCCGGGGCGCCGACGGCCCGGCCCGCGCGGTCGCGGAGGCCCGCGTCCGCGCTCTCCTCCGCCGGGCTCACGCCAGCTCCTCCTTGAACCCCTGCCGCCAGGACGGGTACCGCAGTTCCCAGCCGAGCTCCCGCTTCGCCTTGGCGTTGGAGAAGCCGCGGCCCTGGGTCATGACGACGACCGCCTGTTCGCCGGCCAGGAGGCGGGCCAGCCACACCGGCACCCGCAGCGGCCGCCTCGCCCCGGCGCACTCGGCGAGATACGGCAGCCACTGGGCCGCCGGCGCCGGTTCGTCGTCGACGATGTTGAACACGCCCCGCGCCTTCTGCTCGACGGCCAGCACGGTGGCGCTCGCCGCGTCGTCGAGGTGGATCCAGCTGCTGTGGCCGGTGGCGCGGCCGACCAGGGGGTACTGGCGCCTGCGGACCAGCTCCACCTGGTCGTCGATGGCGCCGGGGCCGTAGAACGCGCCGTAGCGCAGGGCCGCGCCCCCCGCGCCGAGCACGGCGTCCTCCAGGTGGTGCAGGGCCAGCATGCCGCCGTGCGCGGGCGTTCCCGGCATCAGGTCCAGCGGGTCCTCCTCCGTCTTCACCCAGCCGCCCTCGCGGACGCCGTTCCAGCTGGCGTGGCTCTGCGCGACGACATGGGGGACGCCGGCCGCCTCGGCGGCGGCGAGCAGATGGTCCGTGCCCTCGGTGCGCAGCCGGTTGGTGAGGGCGAACCAGCGGTCGGGGTGCCTGATGTCCGGCTTGCCGGCGTGCGCCGGGGAGATCGCGGTCAGCTGGTGGACGATCACGTCCGGGCGGGCCCCGGCCACCGCCGCGCCGACCGACAGCGCGTCCAGGCCGTCCATGACGACCCCGTCCGCGCCCAGTTCCCTCAGCAGTCCCAGCTTGGCCGCGCTCGTCGTCGTAGCCGTCACCCGGTGCCCCCGCGCCACCAGTCGCGGCACCAGCCGTCGTCCCAGAACCCCACTGCCACCTGCCACGAACACCCGCACGGTCATCACCTTCCTGATCCGTTCCGGAACCGGGAACCGGCTCCCGGACCGGAGACGAGACAGACCCGCCCCGCTGTGACATCGCGCTGTCGCACAACCGTGACAATCGGCTCCCACGTGCGCGTTCACACGCCCCGCCGTGATCTACACACTCCGCGTATACATACGGCGTATACACCGTGTGTAGAGTCCTCGACATGTCCATCGGTCACACGCTTTTGGGGCTCCTGGAGTCCGGCCCGCGCCACGGTTACGACCTGAAGCGGGCCTTCGACGAGAAGTTCGGTCACGACCGGCCGCTGCACTACGGCCAGGTCTACTCGACGATGTCCCGGCTGCTGAAGAACGGGCTCGTGGAAGTCGACGGCATCGAGGCGGGCGGCGGGCCGGAGCGGAAGCGGTACGCCATCACCGACGCCGGGGTCACCGACGTGGAGCAGTGGCTCGCGACTCCGGAGAAGCCGGAGGAGTACCTCCAGTCGACCCTGTACACCAAGGTCGTGCTCGCCCTGCTGACGCACCGCGACGCCGGCGAGATCCTCGACAGCCAGCGCTCCGAGCACCTGCGCAGCATGCGCATCCTCACCGACCGCAAGCGCCACGGCGACCTCGCGGACCAGCTCGTCTGCGACCACGCCCTGTTCCACCTGGAGGCCGACCTGCGCTGGCTGGAGCTGACCGCGGCCCGGCTCGACAAGCTCCGTGCGGAGGTGGCCAAGTGAACGCCCCCGCCGCTCCGGCCGGCTCGCTGCTCACCGCCGAGGGGCTGCGCAAGGCCTACGGCCCGACCGTCGCCCTCGACGGGGCCGGGTTCTCCATACATCCGGGTGAGGTCGTCGCCGTGATGGGCCCCTCGGGGTCCGGCAAGTCGACGCTGCTGCACTGCCTCGCCGGGATCGTGCCGCCCGACGCCGGGTCGATCATGTACGCCGGGCGGGAGATGGCGACCATGACCGACGCCGAGCGCAGCGCGCTGCGGCGCAGCGAGTTCGGGTTCGTCTTCCAGTTCGGGCAGCTGGTGCCCGAGCTGACCTGCGTGGAGAACGTCGCGCTGCCGCTGCGGCTGAACGGCACCTCCCGCAAGGAGGCCGAGAAGACCGCGCTGGACTGGATGGGGCGCCTGGAGGTCGACGACCTCGCGAAGAAGCGGCCCGGCGAGGTCTCCGGCGGGCAGGGGCAGCGGGTCGCGGTGGCGCGCTCGCTGGTGACCGGGCCGCGGGTGCTGTTCGCGGACGAGCCGACCGGCGCGCTCGACTCGCTCAACGGCGAGCGGGTGATGGAACTGCTGACGGACGCCGCCCGGTCCACCAACGCGGCCGTCGTCCTCGTCACGCACGAGGCACGGGTGGCCGCCTACTCGGACCGCGAGATCGTCGTACGGGACGGGAAGTCCCGGGACATGGAGCGGGCGGTATGAACGCCAGGCAGTGGTCCAGGGATCTGGCCATGGGGGTCCGGTTCGCCTTCGGGGGCGGACGCGAGGGCTGGTTCCGGGCCGCGATGACGGCGGTGGGCGTGGGCCTGGGGGTGGCTCTGCTGCTGCTCACCACGGCCATCCCGAGCGCGCTGGCCGTGCGCCACCAGCGCGACGTGGCGCGGGCGGACTACACGTACGTCTTCGGCAAGCCCATGAAGGCCGGCGAGAAGACGTTCGTCGTCGCGGACATCGAGACCCCCTACCGGGGCAACGACATCCGCGGCCGGATCGTCCAGCGGGAGGGCGCGAAGGCGCCGGTGCCGCCCGGGCTCACCGCGTACCCGGCGCCCGGCGAGATGGCCGTCTCGCCGGCGCTGAAGCGGCTGCTCGACTCCCCCGACGGGGCCCTCCTGCGGGCCCGGCTGCCGTACCGGATCACCGCCACCATCGCGGAGAGCGGGCTGACCGGCTCGCAGGAGCTCGCCTACTACGCGGGCTCCGCCGACCTCGCCGCCCACATCCACCCGCCGGACGTGGCCCGGATCGACCACTTCGGCAGCCCCCGGTCCCCGGACGAGGAGTCCGACCCGGTCCTCACCCTGCTCGTCCTCGTGGTGTTCGTGGTGCTGCTGATGCCGGTCGCCGTGTTCGTCGCGGCCGCCGTCCGCTTCGGCGGCGAGCGCCGCGACCGACGGCTGGCCGCGCTGCGGCTGGTCGGCTCCGACGGCCGGATGGTACGGCGGATCGCGGCCGGCGAGGCGATGGCGGGCGCGCTCCTCGGACTCGTCCTCGGCGTCGGCTTCTTCCTGGCCGGCCGTCAGTTCGCGGGCAGCGTCGAGGTGTTCGGCATCAGCGTGTTCCCGAGCTACCTCAACCCCTCCCCCGTGCTGGCCCTGCTGGTGGCGGTCACCGTCCCGGCGGCGGCCGTGCTGGTGACCCTGTTCACGCTGCGCGGGGTGGTCATCGAGCCGCTCGGCGTGGTGCGTACGGCGAAGCCCGCCCGCCGCCGGCTGTGGTGGCGGCTGCTGCTCCCGGTGGCCGGTCTGGCCGCGCTCTACCCGATGATCGGGCAGGGCCGCGGCGACGGCGACTTCAACCAGTACCTGGTGACCGGCGGCGTCCTGCTCCTCCTGGTGGGCGTCACGGCTCTGCTGCCGTGGGTCGTGGAGACGGTCGTCGGCCGGCTCGGCCGGGGCACGGTGGCCTGGCAACTGGCCGTCCGGCGGCTGCAGTTGAGCAGCGGTACGGCGGCCCGCATGGTCAACGGCATCGCGGTCGCGGTGGCCGGTGCGATCGCCCTCCAGATGGTCTTCGCCGGTGTCGAGGCGGACTACACCAAGGTGACCGCCAACGACCTGAACCGCGCGCAGATGTCGATCCAGGTTCCGGACGGTGTTTCGGTGCCCGAGGTCGCGCGGGCCATGACCGCCACCAAGGGGGTGCGGAAGGTGGTGTCGATCGCCGACGGCCAGGCCGGCGACCTGAAGAAGGACCCGAGCCAGACCACCCAGGTGAGCGTGGGCAGTTGCGCCTCGCTGCGGGAGATCGCCGTCCTGCCGTCCTGTCACGACGGAGACGCCTTCGCGCTGAAGGGGTCCGACAGCGACTCCGAGACCGCGAAGCTGCTGGCGACCGGGGAGAAGCACGGCCGGACGCTGTACCTCAACCCCTCCTACACCGGCGACACCGAGGGCTCCCCGAGCCGCTGGGCGGTACCGGCGGGGCTGAAGCAGGCACAGACCCGCGAGGACCCCACCGGCTACAAGCGCGGCGGCCTTCTGCTCACCCCGGGCGCGCTGCCCGCCGGCGCAGACACGGCGGTGCAGGGCGTGGTCTATCTGTCCATCGACTCCGGGGTGCGCGACGCCAACGAATACGTGATCAACACGGCGGTCCGGATCGACCCGCTGATGCAGGCCGAGGCGCTGACCCGGTTCGAGCGGGACGGCCAGTTCGAGTCCATCCGCACCGGGCTGTTCGTCGGCGCGGCCGCCGTACTGGCGCTGATCGGCGCGAGTCTGCTGGTCGGCCAGCTGGAGCAGTTGCGCGAGCGCAAGAAGCTGCTGTCGGCCCTGGTCGCCTTCGGCACCCGGCGCCGCACGCTGAGCCTGTCGGTGCTGTGGCAGGCGGCGATCCCGGTCGGGCTGGGCCTGGTGCTGGCCGGCGTGGTGGGGCTGACGCTGGGCACGGTGCTGCTGAGGATGGTCGGCTCCACGGTGCGCGTGGACTGGCCGGGTGTGCTGGCGATGACCGGCTTCGGCGCGGTGGTCGTCCTGGCGGTGACCCTGCTCAGCCTGCCGCCCCTGCTGCGGCTGATGCGCCCGGACGGCCTGCGCACCGAATAGCCGGTGTCAGGAACCGGCGCCGAGGACCCGGACGGGCAGCGGCCGCAGCGCCTCGCGCAACGCGGCCGCCAGCTCCCGGTACTCGGCGCCGCGTGCCGCCCCGGCGCGCATCGCGAGGGCGATCCGGCGGCTCGGGGCGGGCTCCGCGAAGGAACCGGTGCGCAGCTGCTCGCTGCGGCTCGTCTCGACCTTGACGGCCGTGTGCGGCAGCAGGGTGCAGCCGAGCCCGCCGGCGACCAGCTGGACGAGGGTGGCCAGACCGGCGGCCGTGGTGGTGACGGGAGCGTCCTTCCGTCCTGCCTCCCGGCAGATGTCCAGGGCCTGGTCGCGCAGGCAGTGCCCCTCGTCCAGAAGCAGCAGGTTCAGCTCCCTGAGCGCCTCGCGGGCGATGCCGGTGCGGCCGCCGAGCGGATGGCCGAGCGGCGTGACGAGCACGAAGTCCTCGTCGAACAGCGGGAGTTCGAGGACACCGGGGATACCCAGCGGGACCGCGAGCAGCAGCAGGTCCAGGCGGCCGGCGGTGAGCCCGTCCAGGAGACTGGCGGTCTGCTCCTCGTGGACCTGGAGGTCGAGGTCCGGATAGCGGTCGTGGACCAGTCCGAGGACGGTGGGCAGCAGATACGGCGCGACGGTGGGGATCACCCCGAGCCGCAGCGCGCCGGTGAACGGCGCCCGCACCGCCTCGGCCTCCGCCAGCAGCGCCTGCACCTCCTCCAGCACCGCCTTCGCCCGTACGGCCAGACGCGCGCCGGCGGGCGACAGCAGCACCTTGCGGGTGGTGCGTTCGAGCAGCGTGACGCCGAGCGTCTCCTCGAGGGCCGCGACGGCCCCCGACAGGGCGGGCTGGCTCATGCCTATCGCGGCCGCCGCGTCCCGGAAGTGGAGGTGCTCGGCGACGGCGCAGAAGGCGCGCAACTGCGCGGGACTGGGCTGCCGCCGCTTGCCCCCGACACCACCGGCCCCGACGCCGACACCGTTCCCCAGGGGATTACCCAGAGCCACTAATAGCCACCTCCGAATGGTGACCGCGGGCTCGGTGGGCCGTAACCCCAAGGAGGTCCTGCGGGTCCTGGACGCGCTCCAGACCGACGAGCTCTGCCCGTGCAACTGGACCAAGGGTGACGACACGCTGGACGCGGGCGCGCTGCTCGCCGGGGAGTGAGCTGACATGTCGCTCGACGCGTTGAAGTCCGCCATACCGGACTACGCCAAGGACCTGAAGCTCAACCTGGGTTCGGTCATCGGCAACTCGGAGCTGCCGGCGCAGCAGCTGTGGGGCACGGTCCTGGCGACCGCCATCGCCGCCCGCTCCCCGATCGTGCTGCGCGAGCTGGCGCCGGAGGCGAAGGCGAACCTGTCGCCGGAGGCGTACACGGCGGCCAAGGCCGCGGCCGCGGTGATGGCGATGAACAACGTCTTCTACCGCACCCGCCACCTGCTCTCCGACCACGAGTACGGCGCCCTGCGCGCGGGGCTGCGGATGAACGTCATCGGCAACCCCGGGGTCGACAAGACCGACTTCGAGCTGTGGTCGTTCGCGGTGTCCGCGATCAACGGCTGCGGGATGTGCCTGGACTCCCACGAGCAGGTGCTGCGCAAGGCCGGGGTGGGCCGTGAGGTGATCCAGGAGGCGTTCAAGATCGCCTCGGTGGTGCAGGCGGTTGGCTCCGCCCTGGAAGCCGAAGCCGTCCTGGCCGAGTTGGAGTAGGCACCGCGACTCCGGGGACCCCGCTCACCTCTCGTAGGCGGGGTCTTCCGCATCCCTGGGGGGGGGGGGGGCCCCGCCCCCCCCCCCCCGCCCCCGCCCCCGGCCCCACACCCCACCCCCCCCAAGGGT